>JALOQC010000149.1 GCA_025453555.1 Myxococcota bacterium
TTCGCCACGGCTTCGACGGCTCGTCGCTCTCGGTCGGATCGTCCGCCGCGTCGTCCCGCTCCTTCGACACGCGGGAACGATACACGCGCGCGCCCGCTCACGTCACGGCGCGTGGTGTTCGTGACCGCGACGCGATCCGAGGTGGACGCTCAAGGCGTCGGGCGCGGGCCTGAAGGCGTGCGCGCAGCGGGGCGGCGACGCGGCGGTGGCGGCGCTTCCACCACCGGCTCCGGCTGCTCGAGCTCGAGGAAGATGCCGTCGTAGGCGGCGCCTGCGTCCTCGTCCGCCGCCGCGAACACCACCACGCGGAGGTTCTGGATTCGGAGCCCCTGCAGCGCGATGGGCAACACGAGCTCACCGGTGGGTGCGTCGACGAGCTCGGTCGGTGCGGCTTCTGCCGTGACTCCCCCCGCGGCCACCTCGCCCGGGAGCTGCGACGCCCCCGGATCGGGCTCGTTCGGCGCGCGCACGCGCGGCGGCGTGATCGGCTCCGGCACCACGTCGATGGTCGCCGCGGTCGGCACCACCTCGCGCAGGATCGGCACCACCCGCCCGAGCGCCCACTCGATCGCCTGTTGCCGCGCCTCGGGATCTTCGTCGATGACGAACGTCTGGTTCTCGAGCTCGTACCAGCGAGAGAACCCACGGTTCGGCATCAACATCTCCGCCCGCACCAGCCGCTGCTCGTTCAAGTGCAGCCGGAGCTGCATCCGAATCGTGCGTTCGATTCGCGTTTGACCGGGGACCGGGATCGCGAAGTCGAGCTGATAGAACTTGATGCACTCCTGGGGAGAGCAACGCGGCCTCGGCGCCGCACCGAACGCGCGGTCGAACTCGGGGCTCGACGCCGCGACCTCTCCGATCGGCGAGCCCCAGCGCGTGACGCCGAGGAGCACGCGGCTCCAGTACGAGACCGCCTGCGACGCCCAGTTCCGGCGCGCTTCGAGCGCGTCCTCCCGCTGCTCGCGGCGGACGTCCTGCGCGGCCTCTTCACCCTGCCGCCGGCTCTGCGCGACCGACGCGAGGGCCTGCATGCGTGCGCGGGCCTGGTCCGCGAAGCGACCGTTCGGGTAGACCTCGAGGTAGAACGCCAGCCCTTCGGTGGTCGACTTGTTGTCCTCGAAGAGCAAGGCCTCCTCGGCCTCGTACTCCGTGCGGACCTCGTCCGCCCAGCGCCCCTCGGGGTGCGCCGCGAGGTAAGCGGACATCGCGCGGTTGCGCTCCGCCTCGTCGTCCGCGAGCTGGATGGTGCGGTAGTCGCGGTAGTCGCTCTTGCCGCTCAGGACCGAGCAGCCGGCGAGCACCGAACAGCCCGCCAGGACCAGTGGGATCGAGAAGCGGCGCATCATCGTCCCCCGCACAGACGGCACTCGGACAGGTCCGAGACCTCGAAGACGCCGTCTCCGTCCGAATCCACGCGGACGTTGTCGACCCGCGCGAGCGCGTCCAAACAGATTTGGGCCTCGGCGTTGGTCGGGAACGGCTCACATTCCGGTCGCCAAGCGCGGCCCGAACACTCGATCAAGAGCTCGTCGACGCAGACCTGGACGTCGTCGATCTCTCCACGGAATTCCTGGCGACGACAATCCCAACTCCCGCTCTGGATGCAGAAGTCGACCGGGTCGGCGACGACGTCACCGCTGCCACAGCCACCGACCTCGCCCGGCGCGGGGCCGAGGGAAAGGATCCCCGCGAGCACGAGGAGCGCGCGCGGCGCGAAGCGCGACGGGCTCATCGGAGCACCTCCCAGTCGACGGAGACCCCGAGCTCGAACGCGAGCAGCGGATGGACCGTCAGGTCACCGGCGCGATCCTCCGCGCCGAAGTACGTCGCGTAGCCGAGCTCGAAGTAGGCCCCGAGCCCCGCGAGGATCGCGTAGGTGATCGACGCGTCGACCTCGACGCCCCACGTGAGATCGGGCGCGAGCACGAGCGGCACGCCGAGGCGACCGCGGAGCACGAAGTCCGGCACCGGACCGGCAGGGAAACCGACCCGCACGGCGTACGCGGGCGCGATGGCCCACTGCCCGAAGGGATCGATGCCCGAGGTGTAGGTTCCGTCGCCGCTGAGGTTCGTCGTCGCGGCCAGCGTGATCTCGTGCCCGACGCGACCTCGCTGCGGCAGCGCGACGCCTCCACGCAGCTCCACGTACGCGGGCGCGAAGCGCTCTTGCTGCAGCTCGAGGTTCTGGACGAGCCGAACGCTGGTGCCGACGCCCACGCTCGCCAGCACGCGCCACGGCGCGCGCTCCAGCTCCGGCTCGCGCTCGAACGTCGGCTCCGGGTCGAGCGCCGCCGTGCGTAGACCGGGCGGCAGGTCGTCCTGCGACACGTTCGGGCTCGCGGAGACGGCGGTAGGTGCGTTCGCAGGTGCCGTCGACGGCGCCGCGCTCGACGGCGCCGCGCTCGACGGCGCCGCGCTCGACGGTGCCTCCGAAGCTGCGGTCGTCGGCGCGGTCGGTGCCGCGGGCGTCGGTGCCCCGTCGGTCGCTTCCGTCGTGGAAGCCGCGTCTCCCGTTGGCACCGCGTTCGTTTCGGTCGGCGTCGACTGCGTCGACGTCGGCGCTTGTGCCACCACGCTCGACGCGCTCAACGACGCCAGGATCGCGACGATCCCGTAGGCCCGCCTCATGTGCACGACGTCCCTTCCCGTTTCGGTCGGAGGCCCAGCGCCCTCGGCCGATCCCGCTGTGCGCCGTCGAGGACCTCGCACGCGACCTCGAACGGCGACCCTCGGCGACGCCCCTCGATCCGCGAACCGGCGCCGTCCCTCACGAAGAATCGACCGTAGTCGGGCCCCCCTGCACGGTCAACAGATACGGGGTGACTGCCGTGCACCCGTCTCGCACGCCGATGCGCGACGAACGCGGGAGGTAGACGGCGCGATCGACCGTCACCGCGTCCTCCCCGCCGGGCTCGCCACACGTCGGTCCCCGTCGCGCGACGCGCTCGATCGCGACGTTTCGCCGAGGAGCGGGGCAGACTGCGCCGCGCGCCGGCCCGCGTGGTAAGTAGCCATCGATGGCACGGTTCCTCGCCGGTTTCGGTCTCGCGAGCGCCCTGTGGGGCGGGGTGCTCCTCGCGGTGTTCCAGGGTTGGATCGCGCTCCCGAGCGAGGAGCCCGAGGCGGTCGAGGCGCCGCCGCCCGAAGAGGTCGAAGTCGCGGAGGACGAGCCCACGAGCTCGATGCGGCGTCGTCGCCCGCGCCGCCGTCCGACCGGCTCCGACGAGGTCACCCGCACGCCGACCGGTGAAGCGACCACCGGCGACGATCTGGGCGAGAACGATCCGCGCGGCCTCGACGTCGAGGGCGCGGGGGGCGAAGAGCAGCTCCGCAGCAGCGAGATCGAGGAGGGCATCGACCGCGTCTTCCCGCGCATCCGTCGATGCCTCGTGTTGGTGCCGGGCGACGGTGACGCGTCGGGCCGACTGACCCTGAAGATGCGGATCGCGGGCTCCGGACGGGTGACGCGCGTGCAGCTGCGAGGCCCCGCCGCCGTCACCACGGGCGAGCCGGGCGACTGCATCCAGACCGCCGTCCGCTCGATGCAGCTCCGCAGCTTCGACGGTCCCGACATGTTCGTGGACTACCCGATCGACCTGAGCTGATCGCGACGCGTCACGACCCGCAGCGACCACCGTGCTCGCGCGAATCGGAGCGGGCGAGCGCAAGCGCGGTCGTGATCGCGCGGTAGTGATCGCGCGCTCGTCGCGCGCTCGTCGCGTCGCACGATCGGTGAAACGCGGCGCCGTCCGCTCGGTCACGTGGGATCGTTCGCGTCGCGCACGTCGCGCGCGCGATCACCCACCGTACGCGACTCGTCCGCGACTTCGGGCTCCACACCGTCCGCCGCCCGTTCGAGCGCGTCGCGCAGCTTCTTGGCGCGCTGCAGCGTGTCGCGCGCGATGGGCGCGAGCGCCAAGCGCGTCACGAGCGTGAGGAACGCGGCCCCGAGCCCGAGCGCGATCGCGAGCGTCGCGTCCTCCGCCGCACGTCGCTCGAGCACGCCTGGAATCAATCCGTCGAGATCCCGCGGAAACAATTGCAGTTTCAGGTAGAAGCCGACCGCGACGAGCCCCCCGCTCATCGCCAGCACGCGGCCCAGCACGCGCAGCGTGCGCAACGGGGTCGACAACGCGAGCACGAGCTCGCGGTGCGCGTGGTCGAGCGCGAGACCGACGTCCGCGCCCTCCTCTTCCGCCTCCACGCAGGCTCGAGCGAGCCGCCCCGCGCTGCTCTCGGGCGCGAGCTCGGCCACGTGGGCTCGTCGCGACGGATCGCGCACCGACGCGTCCAAACGCGCGTCGTACGCACACACCCGCGCCACCTCGCGCCTCGCGCGCTCGCAGAGGATCCAGACCACGAGCGCGAGCAGCGTCTGGACCGCGTGAGCGATGCCCATGGCGTTTCGCGAGTCGGGGGCGCAACGGCTCGGCTCGTCGCGGCGAGCGCCGCGAAGCCGAACGAGCGCTCAGAAGGGATCGCGCCGAACGCTGCGGACGATCTCGCGCACGAAGCTCGTGCGCAGATCGAGCACCTCGTAACCGAGGTTCGAGCGGTTCAAGATGTAGAAGGCGTTGGGCTTTTGGACGCGGCCTTCGATGCGGATCTCTTCGAGCTGGATCACGCGGGGCGCGCGGCGCTGAGCCGGCTGCGCCCCGGCGTCGCTCGGCAGCGCGAGCCAGCCGACGGAGAGGAGCGTTGCGAGGAGGAGGAGGCGGCGCATGGGGGCTCCGACGATCAGAGGTCGCGACGAATGCGTCGCGTGCTGGGCTCACCCGCGTCACGCGCGCGATCGCGACGGGTCGCGCGTTCGTAGACGTTGGCGGGCGGAGGGAGGATGACCGGGGTCGCCCGATGGTGAGTGCCACCGACCCGCGCGGCCGGGAGCTGCACGACGTGCTCGCTCGGCTCCTGTGCGGAGGAGGCCCCCGAGAAGACGAACGAACCGACCACGATCGCGGCGACGATCGAAACGAAACGCTTCATTCGGTACCTCCCTCGGTGGGCGCCGGACGCGCGGCCTCGCGCTCTCGGGCTCGTGCCTCGCGCTCGAGCCGACGCTGCTCACGCTCGATCTGACGATCGAGATCGGCGAGGATCTCGGTCGTCGGATCGTCGCGGCGGAGACGCGGGCCCATGAGGTTACGATAACGGGTCAGCTCTTCCTTGGCTCGCTGCATCGCCTGGAGGGCGTCGAGCCCCGGGAACTCGGCTCCCGCGGTGCGGTACATCAGGCCGAGGTTGTAGTGGGCCTGCGCGAGGTTCGAGTCCATCTGCAGGGCCTTGTCGAAGGACGCCTTGGCCTTCTCCCACTGCTTGGTCGCGCGGTACGCCTCGCCGAGGTTGAGATGCACCGCCACGAGGGTCGGCGAGAGCCGCGCCGCCGCCTGGAAGTGCTGCAGCGCCTGGTCGTAGTTGCCACCGCCGAGCTCCGCGATGCCGAGCGCGAGGCGCGCTTCGCCGTAATCCGGGCGGAGGCGCACCGCGTTGCGGAAGGCCTCGAGGGCCTCGCGGTAACGGGCCGCGTCCTCTCGGAGCAGCGTGCCGCGGATGAAGTGCAGCTCCGCGACGTCCGCGTCGATCGAGAGCGCCTGCGTGAGGATCGACTCCGCGAGCTCGCGACGTCCCTGTGCGAGCGAGGTCTTCACCGTCGCGAGCAGCGCGGGCACGAAACGTTCGTCGCAGCGGAGCGCGCGACGCGCGGCATCCCAGGCCTGCTCGTAGCGCTGCGCGCGCGTGAGCACCTCGGCGTAGAGCGCCTGCACGTGCAGGTTCGTGGGGAAGCGCTGCGCGATCGGCTCCACCAGCGCGAGCGCCTCGGGCACCGAGTTGCGTCGGTAGAAGATGGTGACCATCCCCTCGAGCGCCTTCTCGTAGTCGGCCTGGATGCGCAGCGACTGGCGGTAGAGCTCGAGCGCGCGGTTCTCTTGGCCGGCGCGGTCGGCGAGCACGCCGAGGTTGTAGGCCGCCTTGAACGCGCCCGAGTCTTCGGCGAGCGCCCGCTCGAACGAGCGTTGAGCGTCGGCCGTGTTGCCACCGGCCGCCGCGCGCACGCCGTCGTTGAAGACGCGGAGCGCGCTCGCGTTCATCTCGCGACGCGCGGGCGGCCGACACTGCTCGGCCTGCGTCGCGCCCCACGGGTTCGCGGCAGGCGCGGTCGTGCCGGTCCCACCCGTGCCCGTCCCACCGGTTCCGCCCGCCGTCCCGCCGGTCTGGCCCGTGGTCGTGCTCCCGCCCGCGCTTCCGCCCGCCGGGTCCCCGTCCCATTCGTCGGGATTGCTCGGCTGGCTGCTGCCCGAAGGAGCCTCCACCCCTCCGGAAGCCGTCTCGCCACCGGACGACTCGCCGCCGGTCGACGATTCGCCGCCCTCCGACGTCGTGCCTTCTTCGTCGTCCTTGCACCCCGTGGCCCCGACGGAGCCGACCCCGAGGAGGAGCACGAGGGTCCAGTGCGACAGGTGAGGAAAGCGGGTGTGCGACAAGCGGGTCATCGGGATCACCGTCACTGCGCGAGGGCGGGCGGCGTGACTTCCGCCGGGATGTCGAGGGTCTGACCACGCGGCGCGCGCGCGAACTCACCGGGCTGGTACGCCTGGAACGACGCGTCCTGGGCCTGGCGTTGCGCGATGCACTCCGCGATGCGCTCGTCGCCGTACGCCTGCAGGCGGTCGAGCGCGGCGCGCGAGAACTCGGTGTCGAAGCTGCCCGCACGCGCAGCGCGCGACGCGAGCGAGTACTCCGCGACCGCGAGACACTCGACCGGGCGAACCTGCTCGTCGAGGGTCATGCGGATGCGGTCCTCGACCTGGATGCGGATCTCTTCGCGCGCGTCCGCGCCGACGCGCGAGAGCTGACGCTGGAGATCCGCCGGCATGACGAAGGGCGCGTTGAGGATCGCGCGGGCGAGGGTCTCGTAGACCTTTCCGCGCTGCACGAAGGCTGCGATGGTCCACTGCGGACGCCGGTACTGGACGACCGCATTGAAGCCGTCCGCGTACGACGACGCACGGCGGCTGCCATCGTTGATCTGCGCCACGAGCGCCTGCACGTATGCCTCGAGCGTCGCGGGGCGGCCGGGGTTGATCGTGAAGGTCTCGAACTCCGCCACGGTCTCGTTCGTGATGAGGAACTGAGCGTTGGCGGCGTACTCGGCGGCGATCGAGCCGGGCGCCTGACCCGACGACGCGAACGCACGTACGACGTCCTGGAGCGCCGCGCGGTAGTCGCGCGTCTGGTTCATCTTCTGCCGCGACTGCGCGATGCGCCAATACGCCTGCACCACCAGCTCACCCGCCGCCCCGTCGCTGCGGTAGCGCTGGATGAACCCGTTCATCTCGCGGATCGCGAGGTTCCAGTTCTGGCGGGTGTAGGCGATCTCGGCGATGCGGTAGGCCGCGGTGCGCTTGAGCTCCGCGCTCGCGTCGTTCGAGTCGAGGATCATGCGCAGGTAGCGCAGCGCCTCGTCGTAGCGCTGGAGCTGCTCGAGCAAGAGCGCCGTGTTGGTGAGCGCATCGGTGCGGAAGGTCGCGATGCGCTCGTCGCGGCTGTCGCGGAAGCGCGGGCTGTCGACGAGCACGCGGTAGTTGGCCACCGCCTCGTCGAACGCGAACCCACGCGCCGCCGTCTGCGCGACGCGGAAGTACGCGTTGCCGACGATCCGCGTGAGGCTCGCGGTGTCCGCGTCGTCTTCCCCTTGGCGCGGGCCGACCTCGTCGATGATCCGCTGGTAGAGCTGACGGGCGCTGTCGAAGCGCTGGGTCTGCTCGAGCGCGATGGCCGCCTTCTCGAGCGCGATGGGCGCCTGAGGATGACCCGGCGTGCGGTTCACGGCTTCGACGAGCATCGTCGCCGCCTGCTCGAAGAGGCGCGTCCGCTCTTCGCCCTGCGCGGCCTCGGCCTCCGCGAACGTCTGCACCGCGCGCTGGAACTCGATCGCGGTGAGATCCGCCTGCGCGAGACAGCAGCGGTGGCTGCGGTTGTCGTTCTGGGCGCAGAACGCGTCGAGCTCTTGCTGGGTTGCCGGGCAGGCCTCGCCGTTCGCCTCGAAGGTGCAGCGACGCTCGGAGAGCGCGCGCGCGAGGCGCTCGATCTCCGCGGTGTCGTTGGTCGCGATGGCCATCTCGCGAAGGCTCTCCCACGCCACGAGGCCGGTCTGGTCGGCGTACGGACCCGCGCATCGCTCCTCGAAGATGCGCTCGAAGCGCTCCTTCGCCTGCGGCCAGAAGCCGTACTGATAGAGCAGAACCGCGTTGTTGTAGTCGTACGCGGCGCGCACGCCTTCGCGGTCCTGCGCGTCGCTCACGCGCGCGATGTACATCTCGCGGGCCTGGGCGATGCGCTGCAGGAGCTCCGGCATCTGCTCGGGCACCACGCGCGGCGGCGTGCCCTGGGGCGCAGGCGGCTCCGTGCGCGCCTGCAGGCGACCCTCACGAATCGCCTGATCGACGATCTCCTTGGTCGCCTCGACCACCATCTTCGCCGACTCGGAGAGGTGCGAGTCGTCGAGGTTCGAGTCGCGCACCGCCGCGTACTCGACCGCCGCTTCCTCGTACTGCGCGGACCAGAAGAGCGCGTCGGCGAGGTTGAACTGCAGCTCGTACGCCTGCGGGTTGTTCGGGTACCGACGCAGGTACTCACGGTAGGCGGTCGCCGCGCGGAGGTAGTGCTGCTTGGCCTGCTCGAAGAGCTGTAGCGCTTGCGCGGCATCCCCCGCGTTCGCGGCCTCCACCGACTGACGCCGCACGCGCTGCGCGCTGGTGTGCTCGTGGATCGCGGTCTGGATGAGCGCGTTCTCGGCGAGGCGCTCGGCCTGCCGCTGCTCGGTCGGGTTCTCGAGGTTGTTGTTGTACCAGTCGCTGCCCGAGAGGTACCCGGCGAGCTCGCCACGGGCGGCGATCGCTGCCTCGAACTCGTTGTTCCGCTGGTGCGCGGTCGCAATCTGATCGGTGATCTCCGGCGCGAGGCGGAAGTTCGGCCAACGCGAGAGCAACAGACGCCACACCTCGATCGCCTGCGGGTACTTGGCCTCCTCGAAGTACACCCGCCCGAGCTCGTAGTAGACCTCGGGCGTCCACTCGCGATCTTGCGGAATCAAATTGGGATCCTGGACGCGCTGGATACCGGTCGGAAGCCCTTCGACGTCGTGATCGGTGAGACCGTTCTCGTTCCAGTCGTCGTACGCGAACGCGATGCCGAGGTACTGCAGAGCCTCCGGACGGAGCTGCGACCCGGCCTCTCCCGTGCGCGCGCGCTCGTCGTCGGACCACTGCACGAGCATGCCGAAGTGCCGGATGGCCTCCGGGTAGCGGCTCGCGCGGTAGTAGGCCCATGCGACCTTGTAGAGGGCGAGGTTGTAGTTCCGGTCCTCGGGGTCGCGGAGGATCTGGTTGTAGGCCGCGATCGCCAGGTCGAGCGCGTTGGTCGTGCCGTAGTCGTCGAAGTGGTACTCGCCGATGCGGAACCACGTCTCGGAGACGAACTCGGCCTCCTCGGCGACCGGCGTGCACTCGGCGTACGGGTTGACGAAGACGCCCGTCGCCATCGGGTCGAGCACCTCGGAGGCCGGGATCAGCGCGGGCGACGCGGGCGGAGCTTCCGCGGCCGCATCTTCATCCGCCATGGCCTCCGCCTCCGCAGCCTGTTCGGCCGCGAACGCGTTGGGATCGTATTGGTACTGGTTGTAACAAACGAGCGAGAGCCACGCGCGGAGCGCCTCTTCGGGGCGCCCCATCTCGTTCAAGCAGTAGCCGATGAGGTAGAAGACGCCGTCGAGGCGACGGTAGTTCGGGAACGCGGTCACGAGCCGACGGTAGAGGTCGATCGTGTCCTGGAAGTTCGGGGTGTCCGGGATCTCGACGCCCTCTTCGCCCGCGTCGCGGCGGCGGTTGGCGTCGTCGTAGGCGTCCTGGAACGCGATGGCGCTGCGCTCGTAGTAGAGCTCGCCGAGGCGGAACATCGCGTCCGCGGTGTAGGTCGGGTCGTCGGGGTAGCGCGCGATGAAGCGCTCGAACTCCGCGATGGCGCGATCGCGCGCCTCGTTGAGCATGCGCTCTTCTTCGCGGATCTGACGCGCGAACCACTGATCGCGGCCGCGGCGCTGGCGGAGGTACTCTCGACGCACCAGCGAGACGACCGTCTGACGGTAGCCCTCGCCGGTCTGCGTGAAGCGGCCGACCTCGGCCTCCATCTCCGCGAGCGCGGCGAGCTGCGCGGGCGTCGGGGGCGGGCGATCGTCCTGGATGCGGCGGTCGGTGGTGTCGAGGAAGGTCGGCAGCGGCGGCTCGGCCGTTGCGGCGACGGTGCCGTTGGCCGTCACGGTGCCATTGGCGACGGTCCCGTTCACGGTGCCGTTCGCGACGGTGCCGTTCGCGACGGTTCCGTCCGCAGGCGCAGCACCGTCGGGCGTCGTGGTACCGTCCGTGGTTCCGTCCTGCGGGACGGTCGCCGTCGTGCGAACGGTGCCGTCCTGCGGTTGAGCGAGCGACGCACTCGGGAGCGCGAACGCCAAGAAGACCGCGACGAACGCGTGCCACCGACGACTCCTCCGCGTCGGCGGGGTCAGCCGCCGACGGCGAGGGCGCGTGCCCTGCCCTTCGGTTTCCTCACGCCGCGCTTGAACGGTCGAGCCGCTCATTCTGCGTTCTCCTCTTCCACCGGACGCTCGTCCATGATGTCGCGGAACTCGTCGTCCAGCGCCTGCAGCTCGCGCGAGCGCTCGCGCGTCAGCATGTCGACGCGCATGCGGTGCTCTTCGCGGCGCGCCCACGACACGTCGATTCGGCCGACGTCCGCGCGGAGCACGAGGTCGTAGAAGCGCGCGCGGACCTCTTCCCAGCTCGCGTACGTGACGGCGCCGACGACCTCTTCGGTCTCGCCTTCGAGCCCCGTGAGCGCGGCGCGATAGCCCGCGAGCTTCTGCCGCTCGTCCTCGACCACCACCCGCATCTCCGCGATGCGCTCTTCGGTGATGCGGTCGATCTCGCCGTCGTGCTCGCGCACCCGCGCCTCCAGCGACGCGATGCGCTGGAAGTAGGGCTCGGTGCGGGAGTTGTTGCCGCCGAGCCGGTGCTCTTCGGCGACCAGACGGTTGTACTCCTCGCGCAGGCGACCATCGCGCTCGTAGCGGGCGTCGCCCACGCCGACCTGGATGCGCCCGATCTCGATGAGGAGTCGGAGCTCCGCGATCTGCGCGCGGTAGGTCTCGACCGCGCTCCGCTGCTGGGTGAGCTCCGACTGGATCGCGGACGGATCTTGGATGTCCGCGCCCATCTGGCGGACGAAGGTCTCCGTCGCGGTGATGCGCGCCTCCATGCCGAGCAGCTCGACCTCGAGGCTCGAGAGCTCGCGGTTGAGGGTGCGGTAGCGACCGAGCAGCTCGTCGTCACGCGAGATGAAGTCCTCTTCGCTCGTCGGCATGCCGCCGAGGGCGGCCTCGATCCGGCGACGCTCGGTGCGGATCGCTTGCAGCTCCGGGCTCGCGCTTCCGCTGCGCTCCTCGATCGCCGCGAGCTGACGACGGACCATCGCGAGGCGGTTGCGCGTCGCCGTGGTGCCTTCGCGATGGCGGCGGAGATCGGGGAAGATGCCCGAGCGGTTGGAAGCGCCGAGAGCGGCGTCCAGACGCACGATCAGCCCATCCGTCTCGCGGACCATCTGACGCGCCTGGGCGAGATCGGACAGCACGCCCGTCGCGCGCTCGAAGTCGCCGCCCGCGAGGTCCACCCAGCGCCGCGCGCTCTCGGGCAGGAAGTCGTTCAGGTCGAACTGCTCCATGTTCTCGCGCACGAGCTGGCGGAAGTAGCCCGGGAGGTCCGTGTGGTTCTCGCGGATCTGGCGCAGGTCGCGCTCGACCGGACCGAACTCGTTGCGAACCTCGCGGAAGACCGCGAGCGCGTCGTCGAAGCGTCCGTTGCGCAGGAGCAGGTTGCCGCGGAGGACCTTGCCGTCCGGAATGTGTGGGCTGTCGGGTGCGGCGATGCTGAGCACCTCGAGCGCGCGCTCGGCGCGCGTCGAGTCGCCGAGGCGGATGTAGACCCACGCGATCTCGTAGAGCGCGTCGTCGAAGTGGAGGGAGGTGCGCGGCACCGCTTGGTACGCCTCGATCGCCTGATCGAGCTGGTCGGTCTCGTAGTAGAGACGACCGAGCGCGAGCTGCGTGAGGTCGATGACCGTCGCTGCTTCCGGGGTGGTGGCTTGCGTGCGGAGCACCCGGCGGAAGGCTTCGATCGCCTGCGGGTATTCGCCGCGGAGCGTGTGGACGACGCCGATGAAGTAGCGAGACTGCGCGTAGTAGGGGCTGCCCTCCGGGACGGCCTCGAACGCGGTGCGCGACTGTTCGAGCAGGTCGAGGTCGACGCGCGCTCCGCCGTCCTCGCCGGTCGCGGCCGTCTCTTCGAGCGGCACCGCGCGGCTGTAGAGGTACTTCGCGCGGAAGTAGGCCGTCGTCGCTTCGACCTCGGTGGGCGGCAAGCGGCTGAGCGCTTGGAAGTGCTCGTCGACTCCGTCGAAGTCACGCAGGTGGATGGCGACCTCGATCAGGCGACCGAGCGACCGCTGCACGTAGGGCTGAAACGCGGCTTCGTTGGAACGGTCGAGGACGCGGCGGTAGTTGCGACGTGCGCCGAGGTAATCGCCTGCCTGATGGAGGCTCTCCGCGAGCAAGAAGAGCGCGTCGGGGTACGCGCGGTGCTGCGGGAAGTTGTCGACGATGTCGGTGAAGATGATCGACGCGCGCACGTAGTCGCGCAGTCGGTAGTAGAGCTCGCCGTCGGTGAGGCGCTCTTCGACGTACGTCGGCGAGCGCTGCGCGGTCGCTTGGAGGCGGTCGCGGAGGAGCCCCGCGAAGTCACCTTCGATGTCGGTGAGCTCTCGGTTGAGCGCTTCGAGGTCCTGGGCAGCCGCCGGCCAGGGAGCCGAGAGGAGCGCGGCCAGCAGGAGCCCCCGCGCGAGCGGCGCGGGGCGAGCCATCACTCGCCTCCCTCGTCGCTCGGCGCCGAAGCTTCGGCCTCGGCGCGGGCCCGCGCGCGATCCTGCACACGCTCGACGTAACGGATGGCGGGACGATCTTCGAGCGGCGCCGTGGGCCCGCCCTTCTCGTACGCGACGACGCGGACCGTGACCGCGCGGCCCTCGGGCGCGGTGAAGTTGTAGTTCGAGCGCACCTTGAAGCGGTACCCCTTGAGGTAGCTGAAGATGCCGTAGCCGTGGCCGCGGTACTCGAGGTTGACGGTGAGGGTGTGCTCACCCGGAACGATCGAGCCGTTGTAGACTTGGAACTCCTCACGCTCGGAGAGCGAGTCGCCCTCTTCGTCCGCGCGGTTGAAGATCGGCGCGCCGTCGAGCGCGTAGACCGCCTTCACCAGCTTGTACGACGAGCTCATGCGGTTCTCGTGGACGATGATCGCCTGCGCGCCCGCGACCACGCCCTGGAGCACCGTCTCCGCGAGGAGCGAGAGGCGCGCCTTCGAGCGGAAGATCTGCTCCTT
>JALOQC010000568.1 GCA_025453555.1 Myxococcota bacterium
GAGCTCCACGTCGCATCGAGCGCTACGCTCGAGCGAGCGCGTTCCGAGCCCCCTCCTCGGGCGCCGCGTGGACGAGTTGCGACGCCGCGGGAGAAACCTGCGCTGGTAGGGTTCGCTCCGACCTCTTGCCAGCGACGATGCGATGCCACGCGTTCGTCTTCAGTTTGCGAAGGTCGCCAACGGTCCGGATGGAACTACGATTTCGACGTGACCAAGCACCGCGCCACGTTCGATCAGGCCGTCGCCGAGCGGAAGGAAGCTTCCCGCGAGCGCGACCGTCGAGACGTGGCCGCGGACAAGCGCACCTGGCTCGAGCTGAATCGGGAGAACGCGATCGGCGCTTCCGTGGTTCATCTCTATGGTCCGGCCAGGAAGCTCGGCCTTCGCTGAGCGCGGCTTCGATCTTCGCTGCGCATCGCGCGAACCTCGACGTCCTTGCGTGCTTCGGACCAACCCCTCGTCGAGCAAGTCGCGAACCCACTCTCGTGCCGCCGTCCCCGCGACCCCGGCCTTCACGAAAGCGACGTTTGCGCTCCCCGCGCCGCCCGGATCTCTGCGCCCGTCATCGGCCCGCGCAGGTAGCTCATCGCCCAGCGCGGGTAGAGCAGGCTCAGCTCGCTCGTCTTCGCGTCTCGCACCACGAACCACCGCGGGCCGAGCATCTTCACCAGCGCGCCGAGCTGGCTCTTCTTCTTGTCTTCGCCGAGACCTTCGAGCACCCGCGCGCGATCCGCGTCGGTCTGCAGTCGACCGAGACACCACGTGCCGGCGTTCGAGAGCGCGCGGTAGTCGAGGTCCATCGGGTTCTGCGTCGCGAGCACGCAGCCCACGCCGTACGCGCGCGCCTGCTTCATGAGCGCGACGAGCGGGCGCTTCGTCGGCGGGCTCGCGGGATGCGGCGGCAAGAAGCCGTAGAGCTCGTCGAAGACGATGAGCGCGCGGAGGCGCTGACTGCCTTGGAGGCTGCGCACCCACGTCAGCACCTCTTCGAGGATCACGCCGAGCACCAGCACACGCTCGTCGTCGTCGAGGTGCGCGACGCTGACGATGGTGACCGGCGTGCGCGCGGTGGGAGGTGCGCCGCCGTTCGCGCCGTTGCCTCCGTTCGCGCCGTTGCTGCCGTTCGCGCCGTTGCTTCCGTTCGCGCCGTTGCTGCCGTGCGCGCCGTTGCCACCGTTCGCGGCGTTGGCTCCGTGGGCTCCGCTCACACCGTGCGCCACGCCCATCGCCGGCGCGGCGATCAGCGGCTCCATCCAGCTCGCGACGTCCAACGTCGGACCGCTGCGCCAAGCGCGGAACTGCGGCGACGCCAGCAGCGCGTTCAGATCCGCCGCGAGCTCGCGACGCGCGCGCGACGAGAGGAACTCGTCCATCGCCATCGCGCCGATCGCGTCGATCGGCGGCTCCAGCACGTCCGCCACCAGCGCCTCCAGCGGGTAGTCGTCGCCGCGCGACAGACGCCGCTCCGCGAGCACCGAGATCAGCGCGTGCTCCCGCGAGCGACCGGGCTCGCCGGGCCGCCCGATCAAACGCAGCACCAGCGACACCGCCGCGCTCAGCGTCGCGCGCGCTCCCGCCACGTCGTCGTCCCAACGCGACGAGCGCCGCTCCAGCGCCGAGAACAGATGCACCGGCTCACCCGCGTCCGAGCCCGGCGTGATCACCCGCACGTGCGTGCGCGCCGCGTACTCCGCCAGCTCCTTCTCCCCGATGCCGCTCTGCGACAGCCCCCTCCGCCGCGCCTCGATCGCCGCGTGCACCAGCGGGTCGTCCGCGATGCCGTCGTCGTCGTTCGGCGCGGGCTCCACCCACGGCCGCATCGCCGCGGGATCGAAGCTCGGGAACGCGAGCGCGAGGTTCGGGAGGTCGCCCTTGATGTCGAAGACCAGCGACGGAATCCCCGCGCGCAGCGCTTCCTCCACCATCACCGTCACCAGCCCGGTCTTCCCGCTGCCGGTCATGCCCACCACGACCGCGTGCGTGAGCAGGTGATGCGAAGCGAGATCGAACGGACCGACGAGGGTCTTGCCGTCGAGGGTGCGGCGCGCGCCGAGACGAAGTGCGGGATGCATGACGGGACTCCGGGAATCGAGAGAGAGATTGGAGAACGAGGTTTGGTTTCGAGGATTGAAGTGGAGACGAGCGAGCTCGACGTCTGCGGACCGCACCGGGCCGGACTGCCGTCACGAACGAGAGGCAGCGCGAGACGCGCAGCACGCTTCGACATCGAGGCTCGGCTCACGAGCGCTACGAGACGCCCAACCCGGCGTCGGGCTCGACCGCCGGACGCGATCACCTCGAATCGACGCGGCCACCGGTCGCGCTCGACCCGAGTCGGGACCCGCCTCGAGGCGAACCTCGAAGCGAGCCCTCCATCTGAAGACGACGTCAGGGCGTGGTGATGAACGGGTTGTCGATCGGGTCGTCGCTCGCGGGGACGTACGGCGCGTTCGGATCCGGGGTCTCCGGCGTCTCCGGCTCCATGTCGCCGTCCTCGTCGAGGTCTTCCTCGGTCAGCACGTTCGACCCACGCACCACCCGGAACGTGTCGATCGCGGACATCGCCGCGCGGAACGCCGCGATCTGCTCCGGCTCCAGCTCGTCGATCGTCACCGCCAACGCACGCGCGTAGCCCGCGACCGCGTACGAGAACGCCGCGTTCGCCTCGAAGAGCGCGCGGCGTGCCGGCAGCCGCACCCGATCGCCCTCCGCGCCGACCGCCGCGCCGAGCCCGGCGAACGCCGCGTCCACCGCCTCCATCAGCACGGGGCTCACGACCCGCTGCAGCCGCGGACGAAGCCCCTCCTCGTCGATGCGCTCGATCAGCACGCGCGACAACGTCCACGTCCCCGCCGCGTCCATCTGCGCCATCCCGATGCCCTCCGGGAAGAGCGTCGCCAGCAGCGACGACGCCTCGGCCGAGAGCGACGACACCTCACGCGGCACCGCCGCCACCGACTGGATCGCGCCGAGGAGCGACGTCCACGCGCCCACCATCGCGTTGCGCGGGCCGCGCAGCGCGGGCGCCGACACCCGCAGACGCTCCTTCCGCACCTCGTCCACCGCGGTCGCCCGCGCCAGCACGAGGTCGAGCGCGCGCTTCTGCATCTCGTTCAGCGACGTCGGCGCGTCCGACATCAGGTGCCGCGCCACCAGCATGCAGTGCCGGCTGTTGAAGCGCGTCGGGGTCGTGTAGGTCGCGATCGTCGTCGCGGCGGTTTGGATCTGCTCGAACATGTCTGATTCCTCCGGTTGGGGATCGGACCGCCCGACCCCATCGTTTGGTGCCCTCCTCGCACCGACCGCCGCCCGGTTGCATCGCGAGCGTCTTCTGTTTGCGTTTTCTCTCGATAAATCCCAACCCGAGGACGCGTCTTCGCGCGCGCCATTCCAACCCAGTTCGACAAACTCGAACGAGAAGAGCCGAGCGGGATTTCTTCGCCCCGACCTCGGATCTCGCGCCCCGAGGAGCCGCTCGCGAGCCCCACCCTCCAATCGCAGGGACGTCTGCCGACCTCGCTCTGGTCCCTCCGACTCCGCAGAGCGACCCGTCGCCCCAAATCTTGAACTTTCAAGATCCAGGTGCGCCAACGCATCCAGATCTTGAAAGTTCAAGAACCAGGTGCGCCGACGCACCGAGATCTTGAAAGTTCAAGATCCGAGAGCACCGACCCTTCCCAGATCTTGAACTTTCAAGATCCGGGAGGTGCCGCCCCTCCGAAAACTTGAAAGTTCAAGTTCTGGTTGCACCAACGCAACCAAATCTTGAACTTCCAAGTTCTGGTTGCGTTGACGCAACGACGATCTCGAACCTTCCGCTTCGGGCGGGTCCCACCCCATCCCCGACGGGGAAGTTCCAGATCCGAGCCGCCCGACAGCTCTCGCGCACCGAACCATCCGCATCCGCCAAGACCTGGGCGCATCGCGCGGCGCAACGACGCCCCCGTACCGAGAACGCGGAGCTCATCGCGAGTCACGCTCACCGCATCGCCCGCTCGAAGCCCCACGGCCACGGCCCGGCAGGCGCCCCACCACGTGCGCGCCCCCGTCCCGCCAGGCCCCGTCCGCCCCGCGCTCCGCACTCCCCGATCCGGTCGTTTTACGACCAGAGCGCGCCCACACGTGCGGTTCGTTCGCGTGTCGAGCGCCGCGTTACGGTTCGAAGGCGCGCCGGTCGACCTCCCCGCCAACCGACGCACACCTTTCTCTCTGTAGCCGCTCAGACCGTCTTGTCGTCCACCACCGCCGACGCCGCGTTGGTCTTCACGCTCTCGATCCCCTTCAGGCACGACGCCTTCGTCGTGTAGCCCTCGCTGTTCGCGATGATCTCGCCGTTCCCCGCCTTGAGCCGGAACCGGAACTCGCCCGCCTTGTCCTTGTAGACCTCGAACTTCGCTGCCATGGAACCCTCCTGTGCGGCCCAGCCTCTCGACCGCGAAGTCGACCGTCAACCACTTTTCATCGCGCCCACCTCCCGCGCCTCTACCGCCCCTCCCGTGTCACACCCTCGTGCGATCGTCGTCCCGATGTTCGACGTCGACGCCCCCACGCTCCCCGAGCACGACGCGCCCTCCGTTCGCGAAGACGGGCCCGCGTTCGACCCCGCAGCCGCGGAAGAAGAGCTCGCCACCCTCTCCTCTCATCTCGACGCCGCGACGT
>JALOQC010000569.1 GCA_025453555.1 Myxococcota bacterium
AGCATCGCGGTGGGGATGCCGGCCGCGAAGCCGAGCGCGAAGCAGAGCATCCCGATGCGCGCGTTGTGCACGAAGAGGAAGCTCGCGAAGACGGAGAGCGCTTCGCCGTGGTCTCCGCCGTCGTAGAGCGCGGCGCGGAGCGACTCGGTGGAGGCGTAGGGGTCTCGACCGCCGGCGAGCGCGGGGTTCACGAACGCGTCGTACCAGCCGGGCTCGACGCTCATCAGCGTCCACGCGACGACCGCGCCGAGGGTGAGGAAGCCCGTCGACAGCGCGAGCTCGCGGCCGAGCGCGCGCACGCGGCGGGGGAACTCCTCGAAGAGCACGCGACGGAGCGCGCCGCGGGTCGCGCGACGCGAGCCGTACACCGCGAGGTACGCGCGGGCGGCGAGGGCTTCGAGGTAGTCGACGAGCGCTTGGTCCATCGCGGTGCGGCGCGCGACGGAGAGGCTCGCGATGCAGCTCCGGTAGAGCACCGGGAGCCGGTGGAGCTCGCCCGCGTCGAGCGACTTGAGGCCGCTCGTGAGCGCCTTGTCGGTGAGGCGATCGAGCTCGAACCACTGGCCCTCACGCTCTTTGCGGAAGGCGACGGAGCGGGGCTCGGTCATCGCGCCCTCCTCGGTTCGAACGCGCGCTTCGTCGAGCACGTCGAGCACGTCGAGCACGTCGAGCGACGCGTGGCGGTGTGGATGCGGCTCATCCGATCAACCCTCGACGCTTGATGTGGACGTAGCGCGCGAGGAGCTGCAACGCGGCGGCTCCGGGCGGCGCGTGGATCACGTCGACGCCCATCCGCCGCAGACGGCGGAGCACGCGCTCGCGATCCGCGCGCAGGCCGCCCGCGATGGCGGTGCTCGCGAGCGCCTCCGCGTCGACCGGCGGCGCCGCGATGGCGTCCTGCACGACCGGATCGTCGAGCGCGACGAAGACCACGAGGTGTCGTTTGGCGAGGTGACCGAGGTGGGTGACCGAGGTGCTCGACCATCAGCTCCGCGGTGGTGGAGTCCGCGAGCTCCGTGAACACCACGACGAGCGAGCGGCGCTTGAGCTTCTGCAGGAGCACGTGCACGCCGAGCACGTGGTTGGTCTCGGTGGGCTCGGTCGCGAGGGTCGCGAGGGTGCGACGGATGCGCGCCATCTGACGCACGCCGCCCGCGAGCGGCGCCCACGCGCGCGGCGTGTCGGAGTACGCGTGAACCGCGACGAGATCGCCCGCCTTGAGCGCGACCTGGCAGAGCAGGAGCGACGCGTGGATCGCGTGGTCGAGGCGCTCGAGACCGTCGATGGGATCGCCCATCAGGCGGCCGGTGTCGACGCAGAGGACGATGCGTTGGTTCTGCTCGAGCCGGAAGCGGCGGACGAGGGGGGCCTGGTGGCGTGCGCTCGCCTTCCAGTCGACGGTGCGAAGGTCCATGCCGGGCTCGTAGGCCTCGAGGCTGTCGAGCTCGCCGCCGTCACCACGACGCTTGACCACGTGCACGCCGCCGTAGCGCTGCGCACCGAAGTGCGCGAGGGCGAGCTCGCGGACGCGCTCGGCGTTGGGGACGATGGCGACCTCTTCGTCGAGCGCGTGACGATCGATGCGACGCAAGAAGCGCATCGGTCCGTCGAGACGCGTCCAGAGCGCACGCAGTCGCGCGCCGCCGCGACGTGGAGCCGCGACGGGCACCACGAGCTCCGTGGTGGCGCGCGCACGCACGTCGACGTCCGCGCGTGGCTCGAGCGGCGCGTCGACCTCCGAGCGCAGCGTGGCGTGAAGCGGCAGCGCGCTCTTCACGCGGAAGCGCACGAAGACGTCGAGGTCGTCGCCGACGCCGACCGCAGCAGGAACGTCCGTCTCGAGCGAGGGGCGCGCGCGCAGGAGCACCACCGCGTCGAGGAGCATGCCCCCGAGGAGCACCGCCCACAGCCCCGCGACCAGCGGCCACAACGCTGGATCGATCGCGACGGGCAGCGCGGTGACCGCGAGGCCCGCGAAGGCGATCCAGAGGAGGCGGTGGGAGGGGATCATCGGTACGTCGGTGGCGGGATCGGTGATGGTGGTGACGGCAGTGACGGCAGTGACGATGGTGGTGTCAGCGCGGCGCGGGGATCTGAGTGAGGATCTGACGCAGGATCTCGTCGACGCGGACGTCTTCCATCTCGGCCGCTGGCGTCACCATCACGCGGTGTCGCGCGGCGGGGAGGAAGAGCACCTTCACGTCGTCGGGGATCGCGAAGTCGCGTCCGTCGCAGGCCGCGTTCGCGCGCGCGGCGGCGGCGAGCATCGTGCTCGCGCGCGGCGAGAGGCCGACCGCGAGGCTCGGGTGCTCACGCGTCGCGCGGGCGAGCATCACGCAGTAACGCGCGACCGAAGGCTCGAGCCGCACGCGCGACGGAACCTCGCGGAGCGCGTCGATCTGCTCGGGCGTCGCGAGGGCGTTCACGCCTAGCGCGTCGAGATCCGGCGTGCCGCCCGAGCCCGCGTGCGCGAGCACCGCGCCGAGCTCCTGTTGTTCGTCGGGGTAGCCGACCTCGAGCTTGAAGAGGAAACGATCGAGCTGCGCCTCGGGGAGCGGGTACGTGCCCTCGTGCTCCACCGGGTTCTGGGTCGCCATCACCATGAAGCGCGAGGGCAGCGGGTGGCTGGTTCCGTCGATGGTGACGCTCTTCTCTTGCATCGCTTCGAGGAGCGCGGACTGCGTCTTGGGCGGCGTGCGGTTGATCTCGTCGACGAGCAGGAACTCCGTGAAGACCGGGCCGCGCGTGAGCGCGAAGGACTGCGTGCGGAAGTCGAAGACGTTCGCGCCGATCACGTCGCCGGGCATGAGATCGGGCGTGCACTGCACGCGGCGCATCCCGAGCCCGAGCGAACGCGCGAAGGCCCGCGCGAGCAGGGTCTTGCCGACGCCCGGCACCCCTTCGAGCAGCAGGTGACCGCGCACCAAGAAGCTCACGAAGGCGTAGCGGGTGTTCCACTCGCTGCCGAGCACGACGCGGCCGACGCGCTCGGAGAGGTGGGCGAGGAACTGCTGCACGTTGTCGGGCGTCATGCGCTCTCCTGGTTCGCCGCGGCGCGATCACCCGGCTGCGCGAACGAATCGACGCCCAGATCGGCGCCTGGTTCGGAAGGTTCGGAAGGGGGAATCGAGGCACGCAGGCGCGCGTCCTCGTCGGGTTTGGCGGCGCGGGCGCCACGGGCGACCGGCTCGAGGAGCTTGCTGCGGAAGGCGTGCGCCGCGCGCGCGAGCTTCCACGCCTCGGCGTGTTGCTTCGTCGTCCCGGCGAGGCGGCCGGCGTCGTCGAGCAGACGCCGCGCCTCCGGGGTGAGCCGTCGGTGCTTGCAGACCTCGTCGATGCGATCGGCGCGCGCGACGAGCGTGGTGGCGTCGGGGAGCCCGAGCCGTCGATGCAGATCTTGGAGCACCTCGACCACGTAGTTGTAGGTGAGGCGCTCGATCGGCTGACCGTCCGCGAGCACCGACGCGGACACCGCGATGGCTTCGCGCGGGCCGGCGCCGATCTCGATCTCTTCGCGCGGCGGACCGAAGCGCCGGCTGCCGAGCAACACGAGCAGCACGATCACGAAGAGCGCCTGGACGACCAACAGGATCGCGGGGAAACGACCGAGCGCGTCGCCGAGCGAGAGCACCTTGCCGTGCCCGTGGAAGACCTCGTCGATCACGAGTGTGTCCGAGCCGAGCGCCTCCACGAAGGTCGCCCAGAGGAGCGCGTGATCCGCGCGGTGGAGGTTGAACGAGTGGAGCAGATCGGGATCGGAGACGATCCACACGCCGCGCGCGTCGCGCAGGACGACGGCGCCGGTGGCGGAGTCGAGGTGGACCTCCGCGCCCGGTGGGATTCGCTGGATGGTCTGCAGGCGCGGCACCTCGACCTCGAAGGTGCCGAGTAGGCCTGCGAGCGTGTGACGGCCGTGCTCCTCGACGCCTTCGTATAGACGCGGCGGCGCGTCGGGCCACTCGCCCTGGTTCGCGAAGACCGCGTCGTAGACTCCGTCGAGGCGCAACTCGTCGACGCGTTGCACGGGCGGCTCGCTCGCGTGGAGGCCGACCTGGAAGCGCCACTTCGGCAACACGACCACGCTGGTGTGGCCCGCCTCGAAGCGTCGCGCGAGGGCCTCGCGCAGCTCGTGGCGACGGCCTTCGACGCGCGCCTCGACCTCGGGCTCGAGGAAGAGCACGGGGCTCTGGATGCCCTCGAAACGATCGCCGCGGCTCTGCAGCACGTGGTAGCCGAGCGCTTCGAGCGTCTCGGCGAACACGCGGTGACCGAGCGGACCTGCGCCGTAGGAGTCGGTCTCGACCGCCTGCGGGACCGCGAAGCGAGCGCCGTAGAGCAGGCTCGCGATCACGCCGGCCGCGCTCGCGAGCACGACCACGAGCACCGCGCGCCGCGCGCCGGTGGAGAACACGTCCGGCCGATCGCTGCCGCGCTTCACGATCGCTCCGTCGAACGACTCGCGGCGCGGAGCGCTTCGTAGCCGCCGCGCACCTCGTCGAAGAGCGCCCGCGTCGGCTCGTCCCCCGCGAAACGCACGCGCTCCGAGCGGCGAACGACGAGCGCGAGCGGCGAGTGTCGCGGATCGGTCGTGGCGATC
>JALOQC010000150.1 GCA_025453555.1 Myxococcota bacterium
GTCGACTTCCGCTTTCAGTCGACCGTCGTCGTCGTAGAGAAACTGCCTTTGAGCGCCGTAGGGGTCCGTGATGTCTTGGAGACTTCCGTTCGGGAGATATCGATACCGAAACGTCGCGCCGTTCGCCTCGTGGACGACCCGCGTCTCCAGCGCTTCCTCGTCGTGCTCGAGGCGCACCGCGTCCACGCCGTCCTCGCCCGCCGCGCGCGTGCAGCGCCCGAGCTCGTCGTACGAGTACACGAATGCGTAGCCACGTCGGTCCGCGCGGCGAAGCACGCGGTGCCAACGGTCGTACGTCCACGTGAACGTGTGGTTGTACGCGTCGATGCCGCGGACGAGGTTGCCGGCCGCGTCGTGCTCGTAGCGGATGAGCGTCGCTTGCCCGCCCGCGAAGGGGCGCCCCATCGCGTGTACGGCGCGCACGTGGCTCGCACCCCACTCGAAGCGAAGCGCCCATCCATCCGTGTCTTCGACCCCGACCAAACGCGAAGCCCGCGGAGTGCCCGCGACGGTGCCCGTCTCGTAGGAGAGGCGCGTCTCGCCGCCGCCCGCGTGCACCAACTTCGTGAGCCGGAGCTCACGCGCGCTCTCGTTCGCGCGCTCGAAGTGGCGCTCCGGCTCGTTCGAGCGCTTGAGCACGAAGAGCGTCGAGCTGCGTCGCTCGAGAACCCAGCCTTCCGCACGAGCGCGGGCCCCGTCGGTCCACAAGTGCGGGAAGCCCACCGGATCGTCCGGCGCGTCGAGCGTCATCCCGTCGACGTCGAGGCGAAGGAACCAATCGAACGTGTGCCGGTGACCGAAGCCGAGGCCACGGTCCTGGTCGTACGCGCGCAGGCTCGCGTACCAGCGATCGAAGTGGAGCGGACGCTTGCCCGCGATCACGAAGTCCCGCGCGATGTCGCGGACCTCGCCCGTGACCACGTCCACCGGATCGCCCACGAAACGCGGGCCGAACGCGCAGAGGCGGGAGGTCATCCACCACCTCGGCAGGTCGTGCAGCCGTGGCCGGCCGGGCCCTCCGCGTCGCCCTCACGCCGCGCTCGACGGCGAAGACCACGCGCCGCCTTCATCAGGCCCTGCAGAGCTTCCATCAGGTTCGGCGTCGGGAACCCACCGATGAGCACGTTGGGCGAGCCCATCATGATCATCCCCGTACCGGGGCCGATGCCGCAGTCCTTGCCGATGAGCATCGAGAGCGCCATCGCGGCGGCGTCGGCGGCGACCTGTGCGGCCTGCAGCGCCGCGCCCATCGCCTGACCCGCCGCCGCCGCTGCCATCGCCTGGGCTTCGGCGGCGCTGTCCGCAGCGGCGGCTTGGGCATCCGAGTTCGCCGCATCCATCGCGGTCGCCGCCGCACCGAGCGCCCCCGCCACCATCCCGGCCGCGGCCATCACCTTCGCGAACGCGCCCATCGGGACGGGGTTGTCGTGACGGGTCATGTCGAGCAGACGTGCGGCCCGTGCGCCTCCGATGAAGACGCTGCTCGAACCGAGAATGATCTCGGCCGGTGGCGCGAGCGAACAACACGTGACCACGACGCCGACGTCACCTGCGCGCGCAGCTGGGACGCCATTGATGAGCACGTTCACCGCGCCCGCGAGCATGATGTTGCCGATGCTCGGTAGCGGTACGGGTGGCGCGGGCGGGATGAGGCTCGGCGGGTGTGTGTGCGCGTGGGGAATCCCCATGTGCAGCGCCAAGCCGATCACGGCGGCGGGAAACGACGGCATGATCGCGTTGAGCGGCGCGGTCACCATCGCGAAGCCGGTGTCGAGGAGCTGGGTGGGCGCGTTGATGAGGCCGAGCACCCCACCGAGCCCCTGCGAGACGTAGCCCAGCGCGCCTTGGTGCTCGGGCGGCGCGTTCATGAAGGGCGCCGCGAGACCGTTGATGTCGCTCGCGAGCATCTCGAGCCGCGGATGCGAGCCATCGCAGTTGATGAGGGGCGGCGACGGGGGCGGAGCGGGCGCGCGCGGAGGTCGGAAGCCGCTCGTCGCGCTCGGGGCGCCTTCGCCAGAAGAACCGCCCGCGGAGGATCCGCCCGCGGAGGATCCGCCCGCGGAGGATCCGCCCGCGGAGGATCCGCCCGCGGAGGATCCGCCCGCGGAGGATCCGCCCGCGGAGGATCTGCCCGCGGAGGATCCGCCCGCGGAGGATCCGCCCGCGGAGGATCCGCCCGCGGAGGATCCGCCTGCCGACGACGAGGAGCCTCCCGCCGACGAGCTGGAGGAGCCTCCCGCCGACGAGCCTCCCGCGGGCGTCGCTGCGGGATCCTCACCAGCGGCGGCCTCCCTTTCGGTCGCGCCCGTCGTCGGAGCGGTGCGGGGCCGCGCTCGGTACCTCGGTGCGCTCATCGGGCCGCCTCCCTCGAGTGATCGCGGAGCTGATGCTCGTGCCGAACGAGCTCGAGCTCTTGCTCGTGCTTTCGTACTTCGTCGCGCATCTGGGCTTCACGGAAGAGCGCGATGAGATGCCCGAGGACGGACTCTGCGCGCTCGTGATGTTGGAACTCTCGGCTCAGGTCCACGCACGCGCGCCACTTTTTCTGCGCATCGGCGACGCGACCGAGCGCACGAAGCGCGATCCCGTGGCGCTCGAGGATGTCGCACTTCGCGGTGGTCTGAAGCGTCTTGGTCGCGATCTGATCGGCGAGGTTCAGATACCCCTCCGCCTCTGCCCACTGGTTCAGCCGCAAGCAGACCTCACCGATCCCCATCAGCAGCACGAGCGCGATCGGCAGCGCCTCCAGGCTCTGCGCGAGCGCCAGGCCCTGCTGATACTTCACCTTCGCTTCGGGGAGCTTCCCGACCGCCCGAAGCACGTCGGCCGCGCCGTTGAGCGCGAGCGCCTGCATCGGCGGTTGCTGCATGCGCTGGTAGTACCCGAAGAGAAGACTCCACTTCGCATAGGCCTGGTCGTAACGACGATACGAGTAGTCGAGTGCGGCGAGCTGAACCATCGCTGCCATGCGCTCCGGCTCCGGCACCGCTGGATCGATCGCATCGTCGACCAACGCTTGCGTCATCGCGTCCGTGCTGAGGTCGAGGCGATCGTAGAAGAGCAAGAGATCGAGCGTTTCCCGCTGAAGATTGGGAATCAAGAAGGGTCGATTCCGATCGTCACGGACCAACACGCGCACGTTCGGCATCCAGGGCTGGAGCCCATGCCGCGGGATCAGGCCTTGGATCGCGCTCGCATAGCCCGCTCGGTCGGTCATCTTCGTGGGCAGGAGGGCCACCACGAGGTGGTGGTCCCCCTCCGGCAGGCGGGCCTTGAGGTACGTGATCACCGCCTTCAGCCGATCGGAAGCGGGATAACGCCGGTCGCGACACATCTCCGGCAACGCCGGCCAAGGCTCGAGCCCGTCTTCCGCCCGAAGTGCGTTCGCGCCCGCGATCTGGACCTCCACGTTCTCGACGATCGCTCCGACGTAGCCGTCCGCATCCGTGGCTTCGTTCGCGAAGAGCATGAACACGTCGCCCACGTGCTCGCCCTCCACGATCTGGAAGACCTTGAAGACGTACGCGACCTCCATGTCCGTACAATCGAGCACCAGCATGAAGTGCTCACGCTGATCGACGAACCAGCTCAGGTCGTCCTTGAGCGCATCGAGCTTTCGTTTCATCGCTCGCCCTCGCTCAATTGATCTTCACGAGCGCGCCCATCACCTCGTGGATGCCGATGGCCTGCGAGGTGATCTTCGCGCCGTTGACCGTCGCGCCCGCGGGCTCCGCCGTGAACGAGGTTCCTGGCGTTCCCATCGTCGCCTTGGTCGACGCTTGGATGTCGATCTCCCCGGAGCTCTTGAGCGTGATGCTGGCGGAGCCGCACACGAGGCTCAGCTCCTGCGCGCCGGTCAGGGTCAGCTTGCCGCCCTCACTGGCTACGCTGACTTGGCCGTTGGTAATGGTGAAGTCGGCTCCGGTGCTGAGCGTCGCGCCGTCCTCGAGCTGGAGGAAGTGCTGCTGATTCTGCGCGATGACGATCGCGGTCTTCGCGTGCACCTCGAGCGCCGCATCGGTGACTGTCACCGTTTTGCTGCCGCTCTTCACCTCTTCCGAGTCCTCGCCCGTCACCGTCGTCGTGCGTCCGGCGTCGAACTGCTCGGTGAGCATCTCCGTGACTTGGTGGAGCTCGGTCTTGCCGACGTACGTCTCACGCAGATCTTGGAGCGTGATGACTTCTTTCTTCGTGACCGTCTCCGTCCGCTCCCCCTCGACCGTGATGGTGACGTTCTCCTTCACCGTCTCGGTCTGGTTCTTCTTGACCGTGATCGTCTGATCACCACCGACGGTCTCGGTCTGATTCGCGTCGACCGTGAGCGTCTGGTTGTTGTGGACGGTGGTGTTGTGGTCGTTCTCGACCGTCTCGTTGTAGTCCTTCTGCGCGTGGACGATGATCTGCTCTTCGCCCGCCGCGTCTTCGAAGGTCAGCTCGTTGTAGCCCTCGCTGTTCGGGCTCGAACGCGTCTTGATCGTGCTCTTGGTCTTCTCGTCCGGCAGCGGATACGGCGAGCCGTGCGTGCCGTTGTAGACGGTGCCCGTCACGAGCGGTCGATCGGGGTCGCCGTTCACGAAGGTGACTACGACCTCCATGCCGATGCGGGGGATGAAGACGAAGCCCCACCCTTCCCCGGCCCACGGCTGCATCACGCGCATGAAGCAGCTGCTGTGCTCGTCCTCGACGCCGACGCGATCCCAGTGGAATTGCACTTTGATGCGACCGTGAATGTCGGTGAATATCTCTTCGCCCGCGGGCCCCACCACGATCGCGGTCTGCACTCCCGGAACGCGCGGCTTGCGGCGCATGCGAACCGGACGAAACGGAATGCCCATCGGAAGGCATTCGAAGGTGTTCGCGTAGCGCTCGCCCTCCGCCTCGACCGAAAAGCGGTGGGTGACGGCCGTGAGCAGGTACTCGCCGTCGAGCTCGATGGCACGGTGTCCCGAGACCGAGAACGTGCGACCCGCACGCATCGCGACGACCGTGCTCCGGCCGAACCCGACGCGCGCGTCGCGGGCCTGGGCCTCGCGTCGCAGGCGGATCTGGTCGGCGTTGTCGTTCTGTCCGAAGGTCGGCTCGCTGTACTCGTGGAAGGTCAGCGGGCGAGCGTCGTGGTCGTACTCTTCCCTCGCTGCTCCCGAGGCCGCGCCATCCGGGAGCTCGTCGGCGCCCGGCGCTTGGCCTTCGGCGTCGCCCTCCACCATCGCGGAGCGCGTCCACGCCCAGTGGCGAAGGCTGAGCTTGGTCGGCCGCATCTTGCCCCGACGGTGGAGCTCGCGGACGACCTCCAGGTTGCCTTGGCCCGACTCGAAGAGGCGCATCTCGAGCGCCTCTCCGTCCGGCCGATCGATCGGGTCGTGCCGTGCGGGGTCGTCGACGAGGACGAGCTCTTCCTTTTCGCCCTCGTGGTCGAAGAAGAAGACGATGCCCTCTTCTTCCATCAGCCGCAGCGCGAAGTCGAGGTCGGTCTCGTCGTACTGGACGCGGTATTCGCAGACCGGGTAGGTGCGGTCGAGCTGCAAACGGTGGGTGCGTCCGAAGCCGCCGAGGCCCTTCGTGAGCACCTCGTCGAGGATGTCCGGGACCGACATCTCTTGGAAGATGCGGGTGTCGCGGCGCAGCTCCATCAACTGGAGCGCCGGAACGACGGTCAGACGTACTTCTGCGCGATGTTTGCTCGACGCGCCTTCGAGGATCTCTGCGCAGACACCAAGCACGCGCTGCTCCTGATCCTGCCGGCGAATCAGCACGCGACAGTCCGCGCCGAGCAAACGACCGAGCTCCGCCTCGAGATCGTCGGTCGAGATTCGAAGCTCGATCGCGTAAGGCGCGTTGAGGCGCTCCTTCACCTCGACCTCGAGGACGTCGAAGAAGACGTCGACCTCGTCACACTCGAACACGAGGTCGACGTGACCCTGGTCGGAGGCGGCGGCTCCGCCGCTCGCGCCACCACCCGCCGCTTCCGCGCGCGCTGCCGGGGCTTGAAACCCCGCGTGCTCCGCGGCCGCACTTCGTCCCGCCGCGCTCGACCCCGCGCTCGACCCTGCTCCGCTACCAGAGCCAGCGCTGGGCGCCGAGGGCGCGCTCTGGGAGAGCGCTTGTGAAATCGCCCCCTGGGCCATCCCACCGACCGCGTCGCTCACCGGGCTGGGAACGCCCGCCGCTTGTCCGAGCTGGTTCGCCGCCGTCCCGACGCCTGCTCCCGCCGCGGCCGACGCGGCGCCGCTCGGGTCCTCCATCGCAGCTTCGGCCGCCGCGGTGGCGGCGGACGCGGCGGCAGCCGCTTCTTCGGGGACCGCCTCCTCGGCCGCGCTCATCCCCGCGCTGGCCGCGCCCTGAGCAGCCGCGCGCGCGACCGCTTCCGGGTCCCCCGACGAAGCCGCGCCCGCAGCGCCCGAGGCCGCTCCGCCAGCCGCGTCTCGACCCGCACCCTCGGCACGCTCGCGCGCGCTGCGTTCGTCGTCGTCGCGATCGCTCATCGCTCACCCCTCGTCCTCGATGCGTCTTCGATGCGGCGGTCTACGGTGCGGCACATACACACCGAAACGGCTCGGAGATCTGCGAGAGCAGACCTTCGAGTCGTTCGACCACGAACGCCCGCATCGATCTCGTCGACGCGAGCACCTGCCGAGAGCACGCCGACGGTCGACGCGCTCTCGGCAGGTGGTCCGAAGCTTCGGACCGCCCACACGAACGACCGCCTACGCGCGGCAGGCGGTCGTCGCGCTCACGTGTTCTCGCGCCAGTTGTCGTGGTGCGAGGCGCCGCTCGGCTCGTACGTCCACGTGATGTTGTGGAACACGAAGCTCACCTCCTCCATCGGAGGGTCCATCGACGACGCCGGGTCGATGGTGTCGGGCGAGGTGCGCTGGATCGAAGCGACGCGCCCCTCACCGAACTCGACGGTGAAGAAGTGCTCGGTCGTTCCGTCGCCGGCCGGGTTCGGACGGAAGAACTTGAACACGCCCTGGATGACCTCGTTGTTGCAGAGCGAGCGCGCGAGCAGCGGGCTGCTCTTGTCGATGCGCTTGCGGAAGACGATCGGCTCGAAGGTGCGGCGGCCGGTCGCCATCCCGCTGCCCTTCTCGCGTGCAGTGCGGACCGCGTCGACGAAGTAGAGACACTCGATCGAGTTCTCACGGCCCAGCGAGGTCTGGGTGCTCTCGCCCTGAATGTCTTCGCTGTTCGACTTGAGATACAGGTGTACGGTTTCTGCCATGATTCCCTCCGAACTTCAGACCTTCGAGATCACTGGTTCTCGCGCCAGTTGTCGTGGTGCATCGCACCCGTCGGTTCGTACGTCCACGTGATGTTGTGGAACACGAAGCTCACCTCCTCCATCGGAGGATCCATCGACGACGCGGGGTCGATGGTGTCGGGCGACGTGCGCTGGATCGACGCGACGCGACCCTCACCGAACTCGACGGTGAAGAAGTGTTCGGTCGTTCCGTCGCCCGCCGGGTTCGGACGGAAGAACTTGAACACGCCCGCGATGACCTCGTTGTTGCAGAGCGAACGCGCGAGCAGGGGACTGCTCTTGTCGATGCGCTTGCGGAAGATGATCGGCTCGAAGGTGCGGCGGCCGGTCGCCATTCCGCTGCCTTTCTCGCGCGCGGTGCGGACCGCGTCGACGAAGTAGAGGCACTCGATCGAGTTTTCGCGGCCGAGCGAGGTCTGCGTGCTCTCGCCCTGGATGTCCTCACTGTTCGACTTGAGGTACAGGTGTACGGTCTCTGCCATTGCGTTCCTCCGGTAGCGCGACGAGCTCGCCGCGGCGTCTGGCTCTCCCCTGAGCAAGCGTCAGGCCACGCTGCGACTGACGAAATCCTTCGCGATTTTCTCCCCGAGGCGCTCGTTCTGACGAACTTCGTCAGACATCGTCGAAGTTCGTCGACGAACCTCGTCAAAGTGGAGCTCAGACCTCACCCACGAACTGGAGATCCACGTGCTCGTCGAGCTCACCCGCGACGAAACGTTCGACGAGCGTCGCCGCCACCGCCCAGCTCCCACGCGGGCTGACGACCCGCGGGATGCGCCCGGTGTGCTCGCATCGCTCGCACCACGCGAAGAGCGCGCGCTCGCCCTCTTCTTCCGGCTCGATCATCTCGAAGCCGCGCCCGTTGCAGAACGGACACGGAAGCTCCCCGTCACGACGTCGCGACGTTCGGTCGGTCGCGAGCTCGTCGGCGGCGCGCCGCGCCTCGAGCTGTTCGCGAACCGGATAGCCACATGTCGGACACGCCGAAGCGAGCGAAGAAACCGGTTTCGTGCACTCGGGGCAGTCGATCAGCACGCGAGGACGATAGGCCGAACTTCGTCGTGCACTCAACGGGCGCGACTTGCTCCCGTCGTCTTTTGGCGCGTCTCGGGTTCGCTCGCTATCGTTCGCGCGTGAAGGGAGGACTGCGGCGCGCGCTGCTCGTGCTGTCGACGCTGGCGTTGGCGTGGCTCGCGTTCGCGTATTGGGGACCGTCGAGCGCCGTGGTCGAGGGCCAGTCGGTGCCTCTCGATCGCGTGCGGGTTCACGAGTGGGCTTCCGAGCACGCGGAGCGCTGGGCGGCGGAGCGGGTCACCGTTCACGCCGGGTCGGGCGTGCGGACGTGGACGCGAGCCGAACTCGGAGCCTCCCTCGACGTCACGGCGCTCGTCGAAGACCTGGACCGAGCGAGGCTCGCTCGGATGGACCCCGCACGGGCGTACGAAGTCTTCGCGCGTCAGCCGCACCGCGCGCGGTGGAGGCGCGACGCTGACCGTGAGGCGCTCTACCGCGTGGTCGACGAGCTGCGAGCGGAGGTGACCGTGCCTCCCATCCCGCAGGTGCTCGGGCCTTCCGGTGAGCCGATGGGTGGCGCGCCAGGTCGCACGCTCGACCGCGAGCAGAGCGTCGCCGCCCTCGCGGATGCGATTGCACGCAACGTGGTCCACGTGGTGCTCGAGCTCGTGCCGATCCCCGCACCCGAGCCCTTGCTGCAAGCCGACTCCGCCGCGCGCTTCGACTCGCAGGTCGCGCTTCGCCAGAGCCGGTACTCGAGCGACTCGGGTCGCGGCCACAACATCGAACGCGCGGCACGCGAGCTCGACGGTGCCGTCGTGCCGCCGGGCGCGGCGCTGTCGTTCAACGAGCTGGTCGGAGCGCGCACGCTCGATCGTGGCTTCGTGCTCGGCCCCGAGGTCGGTCCTGGGCACACGTTGGTCGAAGGGATCGGCGGTGGCATCTGCCAGGTGGCGACCGAGCTCTATCGTGCATCGCTCGATGCCGGCCTCGCGGTCGACCAATACCACCCACACTCGCGCCGCGTCGGCTACGCGCCGCCGGGGCTCGATGCGGCGGTTGCTTGGCCGAGCACCGATCTGGTCGTGCGGAACGTGCTCCCCTATCACCTGCGCCTTCGTGCTTCGGCGGTGCGCGGCCGACTCCAAGTCGGGTGGGAAGGCGCGCGCCCCGGCCCGGTAGTCGAGACCCGTTCCCGCGTAGTGCGAGGCTCGCCCGACGATCTCTCACGGCCGATGTTCGTACAGGTGACCCGCTCGATCGCGCAGGGCGAGCAGACCCACGAGGAGACGTGGGAGGTCGAGTACCCCGCGATCGAGCTCGCCGCGCTGGAGGAGACGCCGTGACCGAGGTGCTCACCCCCGAAGCCGTCACGAGCGGCGTGGACGGGCTCGCGCTCGTCGGCGCTTCCGAGCGACCGCCCGAGTCGAAGCTCGGTCGGACCGGCTTCTTCACGACCGCCATCGGCGCGCGACAGGAGAAGTACCTCTCGGAGCACGGCGATCAGCTCCGCGCGTATCTGCTCGCGCGCCTCCGCGACGTGCAGCGCGCGACCGATGCGTTCGAGGACGTCACGAGCTGGTTGTCGCGACAGAAGAAGTCGACGCTCGAAGAAGCGCCGAGCATTCAGGCGGCCTACTTCGCGGCCGCGCGACGCTTCTTTCGCGCGCAGATCGAGGCGGGACACGCGGCGGGCGCGATCGACGACGTGCCGTGGGAGGCCGTTCCGCCGGGCTCGCCCGAAGGCTACGGCGCCGTGCTCGACGTGGTTCGTCACGGGCTCGGCGAAGAAGAGCTCGAGCTGCTCGAGCTTCGCTACGCGCGTCGATTGAAGGTCGACGAGCTCAGCTACGTGCTCGAACGACCGGTCGACGAGCTGATGATTCGGTTGGAGAGCGCGATGGGTTTCGCGCGTCTCCTCATCAGCGAGGTCCGCCACGCGAAGCCTCCGACCCTCGCGCACGTGCTCCACGACGCGTTCCAGGTCGTTCCGCACTCGCTGCGCGAGGCCTTCAAGGATCGACGCCGCGTCCCACCGAAGCTCGCGCCCGAGACGCGCATCGGAGAGCGCTTCGAGATCGTCGAGTGCGTCGGAGGTGGCGCGTTCGCGTGGGTTTACCGTGCGCGCGACGTTCGTGTACCGGGGCATCAGGTGGCGTTGAAGGTCTTGCACCGACCGGCGCGTACCGAGCCGGCGCGCGAAGGCGCGATCCGCGAGCTGAGCGTGATCGCGTCCGCGTTTCATCCGAGCCTCGTGCAGCTCAAGGAGCACGGTTGGCACCAGGACCGCTTGTGGTTCGTGATGCCTTGGTACCGGGGCGAGACGTTGGGAGAGCGGCTCGCACGCGAGCCGCTCGCGGTGGCGGAAGCCGCGCCACTCTTCGCCTCGCTTTCGCGTGCCCTCTCTGCGTTGCACGCGGCGGGCGTCGTCCATCGCGACGTGAAGCCAGACAACGTGTTCCTCGCGCAGCTCGAGAGCGAAGGCAACAGCGACGAGGTGCTCCCGATCGTGCTCGATCTCGGCGTCGCTGCGCCGGAGGGTGACCTCGCGCTGGCCGGCACACCGGTCTACTTCGCGCCGGAAATGGCGCGGCGCATCGTCGACGAGAACGCAGACGTCGGGGTGTCGTCGAAGGCGGACGTCTTCGCCCTCGCGCTGACCTTCGTGCACGCCGTGACGGGCGGACCCGACTTGTCGAATCTGAGCCTCGAGTCGTTCGTGGCGATGCGGGCGAAGTCTGCGCCGACGCTCCCCAAGATCGCAGGGCTTGGTGCGTTGGAGCCGGTCTTGCGGCGGGCGCTCGCCGTCGACGCCGCGGATCGGCCGACTGCGAGCGAGCTTGCGCTCACGTTCGCGCAGCTCGGTGCGGGCACGAAGCCTCGGACGCGGATGCCGAGGCCCGGAGGTCGGTTCGCGTGGGCGTTGGCGCTGTTGGCGTGCGGCGCGGCGGGTTACTTCGCGTGGGGCTGGCGCGCCGATCATCAAGCCTCGCTGCTCCGGCATGCGCGAGACACGTCGTTGCGACGAGAGCTCGAACGTCAGCAGCTTCGCGCGGAGGCGCTCGAGGCGAGCTTGAGGAGCGCGCTCGACCGCAACGTCGAGGGGGAGACGGCGGGGACCGAAGTAGCGGTCGAGCCTCAATCCTCGATCACGAGCTCGAGCCTGCGGGTGGAGCCGCGCGGAACCTCGACCCGCTGAGCACGCGTGGTCGGTCCTTCGAAGCCCGCGCGCACGGAGTGGCTGCCGGCCGACACGGTCGCTCGCACGGGTGAGCGACCCACGCGGCGCCCGTCGATCCACACGAACCCCCACGGCACCACGACGATCTCCATCACGCCTTCGTCGAGCGGCTCGGGCTCGCGGGGTGGCGCTGGCGAAGGCGCGATGCTCGGTGCGTCGGGAGGTGCGACGACATGCGTGGCGGTGTCACGGCGCTCACGGCGCTCGGTCGTGCGTGGGGAGACGGGTCGCGTTCGCTCTTCTCGCATCGCGCTCGGCTCGCCCCGTTCCGTCGTGGTCGGGCGGGTCTCCGCTTCGTTCGGTTCGTCGTTCACGAGAGGTTCTTGGACCTCCGTCGCGAGCGCCGGCTCGTCGACGTGCTCCTCACGCTCCGGTTCCTCCGGAGACTGCGGTCGACCGGGCATCGACGCGGCCGCGGGCGTTCCCTCGTCACGCGGCGCGACGCCGACCGGCTCGGGCTCGCGCGACCACCAGGCCCGCACACCGATCACCACCGCTCCGAGCACCACCGCGAGCAGACCCGCGACGAGACGAAGGCGCTCGAGATTGCGCGAACCCGATGGAACGGCAGGGGCAATCTCGGCGATCGGCGTGCGCAGGTCGACCGCGGTTCGATCGGGAAGCGCGACCGCGAGAGGGTTCATCACCGCCGTCGAAGGTGTCGAGACGGAAGAAGTCGACTCCGAAGTCTCGACATCCGCTCTGCTCCAACTCTCCACCACGATCGGGGCCCGCGCGACCTTTCCGATCCGGTCCACGAGACGCGCGCGCGACTCGAAGAGATCGAAGTGAGCGGTGAGGTGGCTGGCCACGTCTTCGGCCGTCTCGGACCGCACCGTCGGGTCGCGATCCAACAGCCTCGCGGCGAGATCGGCCAGCTCTTCGGCGACCCCGTCGAGCCGCGCAGGGCGTGTCGTCATGAGCCGCATCATCACTTCGACGTCGTTGCTTCCGACGAACGGACGCCGACCCGCGAGGCACTCGTAGAGCACGACTCCGAGGCTGAAGAGATCGATCTTCGGTGAGACACCCTGCCCCTGGATGTACTCCGGGGCCATGTAAGGGACTTTCCCTTTGAGGAAGCCCGTCGCCGTCGCGGCGGTCGTCGAGGTCAGCGCCTTCGCGACGCCGAAGTCGGCGAGCTTCACGCGTCCATCGCGTCCGAGCAGGACGTTCGAAGGCGTGACGTCACGATGGACGATCGCGGCTCGATGCGCGTGTCCCAACCCGAGCGCCAGATCGTGAACCACCAGCGCCGCGACGTCGGTCGGGAGTCGCCGACCAGGCGCAGCTTGCAAGAGCTCGGCGAGGTCGATCCCCTCGACGAGCTCCATCGCCATGAAGAGCTCGCCCTCGTCCGCGCCGTAGTCCATCAGGGCGACCACGTTCGGGTGCCGGAGCTGGCCCGCGACCATCGCCTCACGCTGAAACTGCTCGACGAACGCTCGATCGCGCGCGAATGCGGGCAAGACCTTCTTCACGCAGACGAGCTCGGGCACGTCCTCGCGGGAGGCGACGAAGGTCTCCGCCATGCCACCCACACCGAGGCGTCGATGCAGGCGGTAGGGACCGAGCTTCTGGGGCAACGCCTCGGGCACCGTGACGCCCGAAGGGTAGCGGAGCCGAGGGAGTCCGGGCACTTCGTTCGACATACGACCCCACGACGACAGGCACCTCGGCGAAGAGGAGGCCGTGGTGCGTCGGTCGCCGCGACGTTCGAGTTGCGAAGAATCTCGGGTGTTGCTCGGAGCGAAGGTCGAGAGCGCGACGAGCGCGTCGGGCTCCATCGCGTGAAGCTCACGGGCCCACCATGCGATCACGCGTGGAATCCACGCGTAACTCTCGCGAGATCTCGGGACCGCTCTCGTGCGAGGCGGTCGTCACGTGCGTGAGATCAGCCCGCGTTCAACGCGAGCGGGAACTCGATGTCGAGCAGCGTACCCGCGAT
>JALOQC010000570.1 GCA_025453555.1 Myxococcota bacterium
TCCGATGCACGGCAACACCATCTCGACCTCGAACGGCTTCAAGACACGCGACTTCGACGCGATCGTGAGCGAGCTCGACGCGGTGATGGCGGTCCACGAAGCGCAAGGCACCGTCTTCGGTGGCGTGCACTTCGAGCTCACGGGCGACGACGTCACCGAGTGCATCGGCGGCGCGGACGGATTGACGGAAGACGATCTGTCGAAGAACTACGCGACCCTGTGCGATCCGCGATTGAATTACGGCCAAGCGCTGGAGATGGCGTTCCGAATCGCACGGCGGTGGAAGAAGGAATAGGGCAATGACGACTCGACGACTTCGCTTCGCGGTGGGAGCTGCGCTCCTCTTGGGAACGCCGGCGTGTGAAGACGACGACGTCCCGATCGGTTGCAATCCCTCGTGCGTCGACGGCGGCATGGACGCAGGACGCGACGCGGGAGACGAGGTCATCAACGTGTACCCCGACACAGGGCCCGAACCCGACACCGGCGTCGACGCGGGCGAGGAGATCATCAACGTCGGCGACTCCGGCCCACCGCCCGAAGAAGACGCGGGCCTCGAAGCCGGCGTCGAGGACGCAGGCACCGAGGACGCAGGCACAGACGCGGGCCCGACCGAAGCCTGACGTACGCTCTCGAACGTCCACGTTCGCCTTGCCGCCCGCTCCTCCGCCGCGGTAGCACGCCGCGCGGAGGTGCCCGCGATGACGTTCGATCCGAGCTGGAAGTCCCGCGCCGTCGATGCCGCGGCGGTGGTCGCGAAGCTGCCCGAGGACGCGCACGTCTTCGTGCAAGGGGCCGCGATGACGCCCACCCCGCTCCTTCACGCGCTCTGCGCGCGAAAGGATCTCGAGCGCGCGACCCTCTACCACCTGCACCTCGAAGGCGACGTTCCCTTCGCGGCACCCGAACATTGCCGACGCATCCGCAGCGTCTCCTTCTTCACCGGCCCCGCGCTGCGCGGCCCCGTGAACCGCGGCGAAGCCGACTTCGTGCCCGTCTTCCTCAAGGACGTGCCGCTCCTCTTCCGCCGCGGCGTGGTCGAGCTCGACGCCACCTTCGTGCGCCTCTCGCCGCCCGATCGCCACGGCCTCTGCACTCTCGGGGTCAGCGTCGATGCCGCGCTCGAAGCGACGCGACGCGCGAAGCTCGTGCTCGCGGTGATCGACGAGAACGTGCCCCGCACCCACGGCCACGCGACGGTGCCCTTCGATCGCATCGACGCGTTCTGCCTCGACGATCGTGGCCCCGTCGCGCGCGATCCCGCGCCGCGCGAGCCGGTCGAGGAGACCATCGGCGAGATCATCGCCGCGCTGGTCGAGGACGGCAGCACGCTGCAGATGGGCATCGGCGCGATCCCGGACGCCGTGCTCGCGCGCCTCGGCAACAAGCTCGACCTCGGCGTGCACACCGAGATGTTCTCCGACGGCGTGGTCGACCTCGTGGAGAACGGCGTGATCACCAACCGCCACAAGCACATCCACGCGGGCCGCTCGGTCACGAGCTTCGCGATGGGGAGCCGACGCCTCTACGACTTCGTGGACGACAACCCGCTCGTCGAGTTGCACCCCTGCGATCGCACGAACGACACCAACCTGATCCGACAGAACCCGAAGGTCGTCGCGGTGAACTCCGCGCTCGCCGTCGACCTCTCGGGGCAGGTGCAGGCCGACAGTCTGGGTCATCAGATCTACAGCGGCATCGGCGGTCAAATGGACTTCATCCACGGCGCCGCGCTCTCCTGAACCTCTTCGGTCAGTCGCTGCGACGCCGCGGCGAGCTCCTGATCAGCATCGCGCACCCGGACTTTCGTCCGGAGCTGCGCAAGGCCCTGTCGGACCTGCGGCACTTCGCGCTCTGAAGAACGCGCGCGCACGATTCGCCGAGCGCTCCACGATCGGAAGAGGATCGGGTTCGACGTCGGCGCACGAAGAACGAAGGTGCTCGGCCGCAGTCGCGTGAGCGCGGCCGTCAGCGGCGCGCGATCGCGTCCGCCACTCGGATGCCGTCGAGCGCCGCGCTCATGATGCCGCCCGCGAAGCCCGCGCCTTCGCCGCAGGGGTACAGCCCCGGCAGCCCGATCGCTTCGAGCGATCCGTGGTCGCGCTCGAAGCGCACCGGCGAGCTCGTGCGCGACTCCACCCCGAGCGCGACCGCGTCGCCGCGCGCGTAGCCGCGCATCTTGCGATCCACCTGCCGGAGCGCCTCGCGCAGCGGCGCGGCGAGCGCCTGCAGCACGTCGTCGAGCCGCGCGCTCGCGACCGGGCGCGGGTAGCTCGTCTCGGGCAGCGACGACGACGCGCGCTTCTCGAGGAAGTCCTCGATGCGCTGCGCGGGCGCCACGTAGTCCCCGCCGCCCGCGTCGTACGCGCGCCGCTCGATGCGTCGCTGCAGCTCCACGCCCGAGAAAGGATCGTTCGGATCGAAGCCGAAGGTCGCGAGCTGCGCGGGCCCGATCTCGGTCACGAAGCCGCTGTTGGCGAAGCGCCCGTTGCGCTTGCTCGGGCTCCAGCCGTTGACGACCTGTCCGCCCGGCTCGGTGGCCGCCGGCGCGACGAAGCCGCCCGGGCACATGCAGAACGAGAAGATGCCGGTGCCACACGCGCGCTCGACCAAGCGGTACGACGCCGCGCCGAGCACCGGGTGCCCCGCGAGCGCGCCGAACTGCGCGCGATCCACGAAGCTCTGCGGGTGCTCGACGCGCACGCCGATCGCGAAGGGCTTGAAGGTCACTTGGGCGCCCGCCGCCGCCACGAAGCGCTGCACGTCGCGCGCGCTGTGCCCCGGCGCGGCCACCACCGCGCGTGCCTCGATCGTGCGGCCGTCCGCGAGCAAGACACCGACCGTGCGCCCGCTCGCCGTCGCGATCGCGTCCACGCGCGACTCGAAGAGCACCTCCACCCCCGCCGACTCGAGGTGCTCGCGCATCGCGCCGACCACGCCCGGCAGCTTGTTGGTGCCGATGTGGGGCCGCGCGTCGACCAGGATGTCCGGGCTCGCGCCGTACGCGACGAACGCGCGCAGCACGCTCTCCACGTCGCCGCGCTTGCTGCTGCGCGTGTAGAGCTTGCCGTCGCTGAAGGTGCCCGCGCCGCCCTCGCCGAAGCAGTAGTTGCTCTCCGGGTTGAGCGCGCCCCGCTGCGTGAGCGCCGCCAGATCGCGCCGCCGCGGACGCACCGCCTTGCCGCGCTCCACCACCACGCTGCGCAGCCCGTGCTGGGCGAGCCGCCACGCGCAGAAGAGCCCCGCCGGTCCCGCGCCGATCACCACCACCGGCGGTGCGCCCGAGAGCGTCGGCAGATCGAGCGGCACCACCGGCGCCTCGTCCTTCGCCTCGAAGTCGAGCTCCACCAGCGTCTGCACCATCACGCGCCCGCGCCGCGCGTCGATCGCGCGCCGACGCACCCGCACCGCGCGCACGTCCGCGTCGCGCACGTGCGCTTCCTTCACCGCTGCCGCACGCAGCGCGCGCTCGTCGAGGAGCACGTCCGGGTGCAGCGCGAGGTCGACGCGAATCGGAGGCTTCGCCATGGGGCTTGCGAGCATGGCACGCGCCGCGCGCCCGTCGAACGCCAGCCGCTCAGGCGGTGACGCGCATCGCTTCGCGCACCGCCTCGTAACGTTCGAGGCTCGTCGGCTCGAAGCGCTCGACCGCGAAGAGGTCGCGCAACACCGCCGCGCCGTCCTTGCTCTCGTGCAGATGCAGGAGCGCGACCGCGAAACGACTCCGAAGCTCCGACCCACACGCATCCGTCGCCACGATCGCGTCGGCGGGGATGGGCTCGCTCACCAGCAGCGGTCGCATTCGCTCGCGCGCCCCCGTGAGGTCCCACCCCGCGCTCACGATCGGCGCGTCGATCGCGTCGGACTCGTGCTGCACGAAGGTCGCGCCCACGTCGAGCTCGCCCCCCTCGACCGCGCGCCCGACCGCGACGTGGTCGGCGAGGAAGCGCTGCTCGGCGAAGAGCGCGTCCGCGTCGAGCTCGAGCTGCGCGAGCGAGAGCCGCGGAAAGAGGAAGCCCGCACAACTGTTTCGGTCGACCCACGCGACGCGTGCGCCTTCGAGGTTCGTCGCGTTCTCGTACGGCGCGTCGGCACGGCAGAAGAGCGCGCCTCGGAAGTGCGCGCGCTGATGACGAACCCCCGAAGCCACGAGGTGCGTCGTCGGCTCGTCCATCGCGCGCACGAGCACTGCGGGCGGCAGCCACGCGATGTCGGTCTCTCCGTCGAGCACCATCTCCAGCAGATCGCCGTAGGTCGGCGTGGTGCGCACCTCGACCAACGCCTCGAGCCGATCCGCGAGGACCCGCGCGAAGGCGGCGCGTGCGGGAGCGCGGGTCGCACCCACGGGTCCCGTCAACAGTCGGATCGTCGACGACATCGGACGAGAGAGGATACCAGCCCGCGACGCGATCGGAGCGCGAAGATCGCGCTTCGGCGCGTGATCACACGATCGTGCCCGACGGTTGCCCACACGCGAGTCACGTCGAGCTGCGTTATGCTTCGCGCTCGTTTCCGCGGAGCTTCCACACGAATGCGCGTCCTAGCCGTCTGCCTCACGTTCGTCTTCGCCCTCGTCGGTTGCGGCGACGACACGATCCTCATCGACGCGCGGCGCGACGCGGGGCTCGTCCCTTCCGACGGCGGATTCGAGCTCGACGGAGCGCTCGACGGAGGGACCGACGGAGGGACCGACGACGGAGGTGGGCTGCACCCCACGCGTTATCCGACCGATCGTGCGCACTCACCGATCACGCCCTTCGTCGCGGAGAGCCTCCGCGCGGTGCGCGCGCGCGCGTCCGATCTGCGGGCCGACGTGTTCGCCAAGATCGGCGCGTCGGCGACCGCGAGCACGAGCTTCCTCCACTGCTTCGCGGGCACGAACGTCGACCTCGACGGCCGCGAGCTCGACGCGACGCTCGAGCACTTCCGCGGCGGCGACGCGATGGGCACCACGTCCTTCGATCGCGAGAGCGAGTGCGCGGTCGTCGGCTGGCACGCGGGCCGCGCGCTCGAGGGCGATCCTTCGGCGCTGGAGCGCGAGCTCGACGCGATCCTGCCCGGCTTCGCGGTCGTGATGTACGGCACCAACGACATCAACATCGTGAGCGTCGAGACCTACGCGCAGAACCTGCTGAACCTCGCGGACGCGCTGCTCGATCGGGGCGTCGTGCCGATCTTCTCCACCGTGATGCCGCGAGCCGACGACGCGGTCGCGCAAGCGCGGCAGGTGCCGATGGTCGATCTCGAGCGCGAGCTGCGCCCGCTGGTCGACTTCGGGCTCGGCGGCGACGGCATCCATCCGTCGACCTCACCGAGCGGCGCGTGTGTGCTCACCGACGAGTCGCTCGTGTACGGCTACAACGTTACGGCTACAACGTGCGCAACCTGCTCACGCTCGAAGCGCTCGATCGCGTGCGTCGCGTGGTGCTCGAAGGCGAAGCCGCGCCCGATCCGGCCGGTCCCGCGCAAGAAGGCGACGGCTCCCCCACCGATCCCTTCGTGATCGACGCGCTGCCCTTCCTGCATGCGCAGAGCACGCTCTTCTCCACCCACCGCAACCTCGATCGTTACGACGGCTGCATGGCGACGCAGGACGAGTCGGGCCCCGAGCTGCTCTACCGCCTCGA
>JALOQC010000151.1 GCA_025453555.1 Myxococcota bacterium
CGCGCGAACGAACGCGACACCGCGAGCAAGCTCTCGCGGCAATACGCGACGTCCTCCGCGCTCGCCTTCGTCACCGCGCGGCGCGCCTTCGCGGGCATCACGCGGGTCGCGCGGCGATCGCGGAAGAGGTGCAGCGCCTCGCTCGCTTCGGTGCCGAGCCCGACCGCGTCCGAGAGCGACGCGAGGCCACGCTCGATCGCGTCCCAGTACGGCGCCTCGCTCGCGAGCAGCGCACGACACGCGATCGCGGTGGTGCGCGCGCCGCCAAAGCTGCCGTCGAGCTGCTGCGCGGACGCGAGCGCGCGCGAAGCGCGACGCAGCGTCGGGTGGAAGGCCGCGAGCCCGCACGCGTGGAGCGTCTCGAGCGCGAGCGCGGTCTCCGCGACCGCGCCGAACGAGCCGTCCGGGCGCTGCGCGCGGCGCAGCTCGCGCGCCATCTTCTCCCACGCGCCGTCGACCACGCCGGGAAGGAGCCCCGGGAAGCGACGCCGCGCGAAGCGGAGCGCGACCGCCGCGTCTCGACGCGCGCCGAGGCTCGCGCCATCGATCTCCGGGACGAGCGCGAGCGTCAGCTCCACCGCGTGCTCGAGCCGATCGCGCGAGGCCGCGACGCGAAGCTCGTGGGCGTGGCGCGCGAGCGGCTCGGCGGCCGCGAGGTCCGTGGCGTCCGAGACGCGCGCGAGCAGCGCGTCGACGTCGACCGTCACGCTCGTCGAGACCTCCGCCGGCGTCGGCAAGGTCACCGCGGCCGGCGCGATCCCGAGCTGCACGAGCGGATGCGTGAGCGTGCCCTCGCGGCGCATCGCCTCTCGCCACTTCCCCGGAACGAGCGTGGCGCCCGGCCACTGCGCGAACTCCACGAAGCGCGAGAGCTCGCGCGGCAGCTGGCTCGTGCGACCCTCGCGCGTCGCCCGCGCGACGGTGTCCTTGAGCGCACGCAGCGCGACGTTCACGAACGCGCCGCCGAACGCCGCCGGACGCACTTCGTCGCCCGCGAGGATGCGCATCGTGCGCTCGCGCTCCGACGGATCGTCGCGCCAGGTGTCGAAGACCGCGCTGCGGATCGCGGCCGCGCCCTCGTCCTCGCGCGTGAAGACGTGGAAGAGCGCGTTGGCGAGCAGCTCCGGCGCGAAGGTCTGCGGCTCGCGGCGCGCGTGGTACTCGGCCACGCTCGACGACGAGAGCAGCATCTCGGTGTCCTTGAGGCCGACCGTGATGCCGCTCGCGGTGAGCGGGTGATAGAAGCCGACTGCGTCGCCGACGAGCGCGACGTTGCCCACGCCGTAGAACGTGCGCGGGAGGAAGCGATTGCAGGCCCAGAGGAGCTTGTCGTTCTCGAGCGCGCGCTTGAGCGCGGGTCGGAGCGCTTCGGGGAAGAGCGGCGAGAACGCGTCCCAGATGTAGCGGGCGTCGCGACGCGCGGCCGGGGTGCTCGCCGGCACGTCGATGCACGCGCGGATGCGATCGTGCGCGATTCGATAGAGGAGCACGGGGCCGGGCCCGCCGAGCAGCACGTGGCCGTAGGACTCGAACGGAAGCTCCACGTCGCGGAGCTCGAGACCCGCCATGTGCGAGACCAACTCGGCTTCGTTCTCGTCGCGGAGGCTCTTGCGCACCGCGGAGCTGCGCCCGTCGGCCGCGACGACGCGCTCGGCGAAGACGGAGTGCTCACGCCCCTCGTGAACGAAGCCGACCCGCGTGCCCTTCACGCCGGTGACGCGCGCGTGCTCCACGTAGGTGACGCCAGGCGTCGCCGCGGCGGAGGAACGCAGCGTGCGCACGAGGTCGTCGTGCTCGCACGAGAAGCCGACCGCGCCGTCCGCGTACTCGAGCCGGATCGGCTCGCTGCCGTCGTCCGGGAAGACCGCGAAGCCGTAGCAGGGGCGGTGCTTGGCCGTCGCCTCGTGCGGAAAGAGCCCGTACTTCCGGAGAACCGCCGCGCCGCCGGGGTGGATCCACTCGCCCGCGAACCGGCTGGACGCGCGCGGGTTCGACTCGAGCAACAGCACGCTCTCGCCCCGGCGCGCGTGGCCGACGGCGGCGGCGGAGCCCGCGGGGCCCGCACCGACGACGACGACGTCGTAGCTCGGCAGGATCGTCGTTTTCTCGCTCATCTTCGCCTCCGCCGAGACCGGAGGGAGGTGTCGAGATCGACACCCACGCGCGCCCGAACCCTCCGGACGGACCTCGGCTGGCGTGCGGCGTAGCAAGGCCGTCCGAGGCCCCGGTGGGCTATCGGGCGAGCCGGGCGGAGGCACCCGCGAGCCGTCGACCCCTCCGGGTGAATCGGGTTCTAGCGGGCTTCTCCGGCCGGAGAACGCCGTGTTTCCGAAACGTTACGGCACGTTAGGGGATCACGGGGAGGCAGGCCGAGGGTACGCCACGAGCGCGAGCCGTCGTGCTCCGGGGGCGAACCGGAGCACAACGGCCGCCCATCGACGGCTCCGCCTGCCCCGCGGCCCGTCGCACTCGCACGTCGACGCCGCCCCACGTCCACCTGCGCGCGACGCCCTCGCCCAAGGCTCGGTCGAAAGCAGGGCGTGCGACGCGCGTTCGCGTACCGTCCGCACCCATGCAGCGCGAAGTCGTCCCCCTGCGCGAACGGAAGCTCGACTGGCTCTTCGTCGGCTTCTTCATCCTCAACGCGTCGTTCATCACGCCCATCGTCGATCTCGAACAGCTCGTCATCGACGATCCGAGCAACTTCGAGTACCCGATCTGGCCGCCCAAACCCTTCGTGGATCTCATCCACTGGTACGGCTCCAACTTCGATCCTCCGCTCATGGCGCGCCCCGCGTGGTGGCGCGCGACGATCTGGATCGATCAAATCTTCTTCTTCCCGTTCTATCTCGCGGCTCTCTACGCTTTCGTCAAAGGCAAAGACTGGATCCGCAACTGGTGCTTCATCTGGGGCGGCGTGATGATGACCAACGTCACCATCATCTGCTTCGAGGAAGCGGTCGGCGCCCACGCCGCGCCCAACCTGCCGATGGTGCTCGCGCTCAACTTCCCGTGGTTCACGGTCCCCATCGTGTTGATGTGGCGGATGTGGAAGACGACGACGCCGTTCACGCGCGACGCGCGGTAGGCGCATCCTTCACTCGGCGAGCTCTTCGAGCGTCGCGCAGAGCACCACCTCCGGCAGCGTGCACGGCAGGCTGGTGGTCGGCAGATCGAGCTCCAGCACGCCCTCGTAGCTTCCGAGGTCGACCGGTCGCGTCAGCGCGCACGCGACGAGCGACTCGACCGGAGGCGCGCCGTCGCGCACCGCGTCGCACGGCTCCGTGCTCACCGTCGTGCGGATCATCCCGTCGACGTCCGGTACGTCGTCGAGGATCACCGATGCGTTCGCCTCCAACGCGCGCTCGACCGAGCGCAGGATGTCGAGGGTCGACGCGAGCTCGCCTTCGGCGACGATCTCGTAGCAGCGCCGCAGCTCCGGAACCGTCGGACACCCCGGCTCGCGGCACTCCCGCAGGATCTCGGTCACCCCCGAGAATCGAAACGGGACCTCGACGACGTCGAAGACCACCGACACCCGTCGGTCCGCGGCCCGAAGCACGAGCGGCTCCCCCTCGCCGTCCACGCAACTGAACGGGTTCGGCTCCCGCTCGATGAACGCGAGGTCGACTCGACGTACGTCCTCCGCGCACGCCGTGAGCGCGACCGTCGCGAGACAGGAAACGATCGTTCGCCGCACGGCTTCGAACCATACACCGCCGACCCGATCCTCGAGGGAAGCGCGCGCGCGAAACGCGGATCGACGTCGCTGCGGGGTCCACCCCACGGCCTGCAGGGTCCACCCCGCAACCAGGCCCGGAGCGGCTGCATTTCTTCGAAGAAATCACGGCGGCACACCCTTCGCTTCGTCACCGCGACATGCCCTCGCCTCCGAAGCCTGCACGTCGGTTCGCTCGGCTCGTCGCGACTCCCCTCGCGCTCGCCTTCGTCCCGTCGCTCGCGTTCGCCCGCCCCGTCGCGCCGAGCGTGCTCTGCGACACCTGGCCCGAAGCCGCGGACTGCCGGGGCCGCGTCGTCGGCTGCGAGACCTGCCACACCTCCACCTGGCCGGCCGCGTGGAACGACTTCGGCTTCGCGGTCGGCATGGCGTTCCCCGGCGGCATCGAGGACGATGCGGACTTCGCGGCCGGTCTCCCGACCGCGCTCGCCGCGGTGGCGCGCCGCGACAGCGACGGCGACGGAGTCGACGACTACGACGAGCTCCTCGTCGGTACGAGCCCGGGCGACGAGGACGACGTCTGGCTCTGGTGTGCCCCCACCGAACGCGAGGCGCTCGACGCGCCGGTGCGCCGCGGCTTCGACTTCCGCGCCGCGCTGAACCGCGCGTCGATCCTCTACTGCGGGCGCTCCGCGACCTACGAGGAGCTCGCGGCGCTCGACGCGCAGCCGACCGACGCCGCGCGCCACCAGACGCTGCACGCCGCGGTGGACGAATGCCTCGCGAGCACGTGGTGGCGCGACGAGGGCCTGCCTCGTTTGGCCGATCCGCGCATCCGCCCCATCAGCAGCGTCGGCGCGTCGTCCACCGTCGGCATCGTGATCGGCGACTACGACTGGGACTACCGGCTCTGGAGCTACGTGCTCACGCAGGACCGCGACGCGCGCGAGCTCCTGCGCGCCGATTACCACGTCGATCGCGCGGCCGACGGATCGCTCGTGCGAGTCGAAGGAACGATCCCCACGAGCGCGACCCGCGGCCCGCAGCCGCTCGAACCGGAACGTCGCGCCGGGATGATCACGACCCAGTGGTTCTTCGCGATCAACACGATGTTCAGCCCGCTCCCGCGCACCACCGCCGCGCAGGCCTACCGCGCCTACCTCGGCATGGACGTCTCGAAGGAGGAGGGCATCGTCACGGTGCCGGGCGAGCCGCTCGACGTGGACGACAAGGGCGTGCGCGACGCGCAGTGCGCAGGCTGCCACGCGACGCTCGACCCGCTGAGCTACGCGTTCGCGTACTACGAGGGCATCCAGGGTGCATCGCTCCCCTCGCTGGGAAACAGCGGACGATTCAACCCGGCCCGCCCCGAACGGGAGATCCCCGGCTGGACCGACCCGCAAGCGTTCCTCTTCGGCGAGCCCGTGGAGAGCGTGGTCGAGTGGGCGGATGTCGCGGTTGAGAGCGATGCGTTCGCGCGAAACCTCGCGAACCTCTTCTTCCGCCATGCGCTGGAGCGCGAGCCGACGGTTCCCGAGCGGACCGCCTTCGACGCGCTCGTGACCTCGCTCGCGGAGGACGGCTTCTCCGCCAACCGACTGATCCACCGCGTCGTCGACCTCGACGCCTTCGGAGGGCTGACGCCGTGACCCGACCCTTCCTCTCCCGCGCCATCGGCGCGTTCGTGCTCGTGTCGCTCGCCGCATGTCGCCCTTCCGGGAACGGCCCGGCGGGCCCGGGCACCGAGCCGCCCGAGACCTGTGCGCCGACGACCGAAGCACCCGCCCCGGAGCCGCTGCACTGGCGTCGCCACGCCGCGTTCGTCACCGACGTGCACGCCGCGCTCGCGCTGGACGCCACCACCGGCTGCCGCGAGCTCGATCGCACGCCCTGCGGCGACGTTCACCTCGTCGCGCTCGGAGGAAACGACGTGTTCGGCGCGGGCCAATACGAACCGGTCGCGCGGCCCCTCGCGACCACGCCGCTCGTCGTCGATCGTTTCGTGCTCGGCGCGTGCAGCAACCGCGTCACGCTCGACGCGGAAGCAACGCCCGTGGTGTTCGGCATGCTCGATCTCGCCGCGAGCACGGTGAGCCGAGACGACGCGCGCGCCACCGCGAGCGAGCTGTTCCGACGCCTGCTTCGCCGCGACGCGACGAACGAGGAGCTCGCCGAGATCGCGGAGCTCGCCGAGGAGACGAACGCACGCGACTTCGCGGTCGCGGCGTGCTTCGCCATCGGGACCACGTCCGAAGCCGTTCTCTACTGAGCTCGTCGACTCTGCTTCGCGAAATCACCCATTACACGAACCTCCTCGTCCGCTCCGGCTCGAACGCGCTCGTTTCAATCCACCCATCCTCCGTACGGAGCCCACGATGAATCGACGTTCTTTCCTCCGTCATCTCGCCACCGGCGCCGCCGCCGTCTCCACCGCGAGCGCGCTCTCGTTGCTCCCGTTCCGATCGCGCGCGAAGGCCGCGCCACCGCCGGGACGCAAGTTTCTCTTCGTGATCTCCGCGAGCGGCGGCGGCTCGATCCTCGACAGCTTGCTGCCGGTGGCCGCGTCCGAGGTGAGCACGCCCGCGCGGGCCGCGACGCTGCTCGCGTTCCCCGACGAAGCGATCGCTCAGCCGACGGGGAGCGCGATCCGCTGCGTGCGCAACCTGCGCCTCGGCGGCACGTTCTCGAACGACTACGATCCGGCCGACTTCGTCGCGGCGCACTTCCGCGACCTCGCGGTCGTCACGGTGGAGAACACCTCGGTGAACCACGTCGTCGCGCAGAAGCGCGCGATCACCGGCGCGGGCATCGACGGGGGTCGCACGATCATGGAAGCGGTCGCGATGCGTCACGGTGACGGCCTCTTGCTGCCCAACGTCAACCTCGCGTCAGGCGGCTACCTCGAGCCGGGTGACGCGCCGGTGCCCGACCGCGTACGCGGCGAGGTCGTCACGCGTCCGGAGCTCTTCGCCTCGGCGACCCACGGATACCGAGGTATCCCTCGCGCCCCGAGCGCGTCGGTGATCGAGCGCGCGCGTTCGGCCCGACGAAACCTCGACGCGATCTCGCCGCTCGCGTCCCGTCCCAGCGCGCTGCGCGATCGGTACCTGGAGCTCCGCGACGAGCTCGCGCCCGGCCTCGAGAGCGCGGACCTCATCACGAAGCTCATGCTGCTCTCCGAGAGCCCCGACACCCCGCTGTCCGAGTTCGAGCTCGCGCAGAGCCCCGACGGCCCCGCGCTCGCCGCGCAGTTCCCGCTCCTCGGCGTCGACCGGCTCCAGACCCAAGCCGCGATCGCGTTCTTGCTCGTGAAGCACGGGGTGAGCTGCTCGGTGACCTTCGGGCCGGGCTTCGAGCCGAGCTTCCTCCCCGACGGCTCGATCCTCGACACGCCCATCGCGTTCGACTTCAGCCACAACGATCACGTCACCACGCAGAACACGATGTGGAGCCGCATCTTCGAGGTCGCGGACGGCCTGATTCGGATGTTGAAGACCGTCGAGTACGACGACGGTTCGACCCTCTGGGACGCGAGCCTGATCTACGTCGCGACCGACTTCGGTCGCAGCAAAGAGCGCCCCGCAGGCAGTCTGACCTTCGGAAGCGGACACCACCTCAACAACGGGAACGTGTTCGTCTCTCCGCGCCTGAAGGGAAACCGTGTGTTCGGCGGAGTGGATCCCGAGACCTGCCTCACCTACGGCTTCGATGGGCGAACGGGCGAGCCGCGTCGCGACGAGGTCATGCGCGAAGGCCACCTCTACTCGCTCGTCGCGCATGCGCTCGACGTCGACTTCGCGGGGCGCGAGGACATGAGCGGCCTGCTTCGCTGACGGATCCTCACCGAACGATCAAGCGCTGCGGTGTCGTGGGACCATCACGAACGTCGAGCACCACCGGATGTCGCGACCGAGAGCCGTCGCGCCGAACGAGCTCGACCACGTGCGTGCCCACCGGGAGCTCCACCGTCGTCGGTGCGAACCCTCGCGACACCCCCTCGACTCGGATCTCGGCCCCGAGCGCACCTTCACCCCCGATCCGCAGGAACGCCGGCTCCCGGCTGGCATGGCTCGCGCGCGCGAGCTGCGCGTCTTCTTCGTTCCTTCGAGTCGGCGACCGCGAGCGCGTGGCGGAGCGGCGCGCCGTGGTGGTCGCGTTGGTGGCGTCGGTCGCCCCCCCGAGCGCGGTCTCCATGGCCGCCTCGGTCGCCATCGCCGACTCCGTCCCGTCCTCCGACTCCGCCTCGGTCCCTGTCTCCGGGTCCGTCGTCTCCGTCGCGGCTGTGGTCTCGGTTCGCGCCTCGGGTCGCGCCTCGGTTCGCGCCTCGGTTCCAGTCTCGGATGTCGTCTCGGTCTCGGCAGCCGGCCTCGCGACGCTCGACTCGTCCGATCCGCGTCGAGACCATCCCCACGCGCCGAGCGCGACGATCGCGACGACGACCGACGCGCCTGCGCCGAGCGACCTCCACGCCGAGCGAGCGGCAGACCCCGCGCTCACCTCCTTCGCGACGGTCGGGTCGACCTCGTCCTTCGGGATCGCCCGCCTGGTCGTGCGCTCGAAACGTCTCGGAGCCTCGGCCTGGAGCGGGCCTGCCGAGCCGCCACCGGCTTCGCCCTCGACGACTGCCGAGCCGCCACCGGCTTCGCCCTCGACGACCCACGCGAGCTCGAACAGAGATCCCAAGGGATCCGCCGGGAGCGACGGCGCGAGCAGCGAACGCAGCGCCGACCTTCCGTCGACTTCGAGGTGTCGACGCGTGAGCTCGTCGAACGCGCGCGCGAGCTCCGCCGCGTCGCGCGGTCGGTCGGCGCGCGAAGGCGCGAGGGCGTGACCGAGCACCTGCCCCACGTCCGCGGGAATCGACGCGTCGAGCGCGACGCGCTCCCCCCGCAAGAGCCGCGCGATCGCGTCCTCGTCGGCGAGCGGCGAGCGCCCCACGAGCGCGCGATGGAGCGTGCACGCGAGCCCGAACACGTCCGTGCGCGCGTCCACGACGCCGCCCGTGAGCTGCTCCGGCGCCATGTACGCGGGCTTCCCGCGCACGACTCCCGCCGCGGTGCGCTCGCTGCGCTCGTGCGCGAACGCGATGCCGAAGTCTCCGAGCTTCACGTCGCCCTCGCGCGACACCAACACGTTCGAGGGGCTCACGTCGCGGTGCACGATCCCGAGCGGCCGGCCTTCGTCATCCGTCGCGCGGTGCGCGCAGTCGAGCGCGTTGGCCACCTCCCGCCCGACGTGGAGCGCCACCCCGAGTGGGAGCGTGCCGACGCGCCGCAGGACGGCCGCGAGATCCTCTCCATCGACGAGCTCGAGCACCTGAAACGGCGCGTCGCCGTCGAGCCCGAAGTCCAGCACCGCCACGATCCCCGGGTGATGAAGCCGTGCCGCGATCCGCGCCTCGTCGAAGAACATCCGACGCACCGACGCATCGGTCGCGTGCTCGGGCAACACACGCTTGATCGCGACCCGACGACGGAAGCCCTCCGCCCCCTCCGCGACTGCCTCGAAGACCTCCGCCATGCCGCCCTGCCCGAGGCGTCGCAGCACGCGGTACCGGCCGACCGAGATCACTCCACGAACGCTACCAGGTATGCTCGCGTGGTGTTCGCGCGACTGCTGCCGTTCCTGGCGCTCCTCCACGCGCCGAGCGCGCTCTCGGCGCAGCCGGCGTCCGACACCTCCGAGCGTGGGTCCGCGGAGCGCGCGTCGGCGCTGCCCGATTCGGATCGAGCGCACGCCCCCGTGACGCTCGTCGTGCACGGGGCCTCGACCGCGCGCGTGCGTGAGGCCGCGCGACGAACGCGTCTACCGATCACGCTTCGCGTCGTCGATCCGCCGCGCTCCGCGACGGCGCCGAGCGACGACGGGGACGCCTCCACGTTTGCGCTCGCGCGCGCCGCCTACGTCGACGCGGACTTCGAAGCGTGCCTCGACGCGCTCGGCGAGCCGACACGGGTCGACGACGCGCTCGGCCGACACCGACGCTCCGTCGCCGCACGCCTCGCGTTCTGGCGCGCGGCCTGCGCGTTCGCGGCCGGGGACGAGCCCGCCGCGACACGCGTGGTCGAGCGGATGGCGACGATGCGCCTGCCCATCCCGAGCGACGTGGAGCTCGCGAGCCCCACCTTCGAACGATTGCTCTCGGAGTCGTACGCGACCGTGGCCGCGCGGGCTCCCGTGGAAGCGCGGTTCGACGCCACGTCGTCGGGCGTGGTGGTCGTCGACGATCTCGATCGCTGCGCGACGCCCTGCGCGCTCACGCTCCCGCCCGGAGATCACGTCGTGCGCTTCGAAGGCCCCGGCTCGACTCCGCTCCACGTCACCGCGCGCTTCCCTGGGGACCCGCTTCACCTCGAGCCCTCCCCCGCGTCCCCGACGCTCGCGGCCGAGCAGTGGTCGGCGCGCGTCGCGAGCGGCGCCGATCCAGAAGACGCCATCTCGCTGCGCCTGCTCGCGCAGGCGATTCGCGCGCGCAACCTCGTGCTGCTCACCCCCGAGGCGCCGGAGCTCCGAGGCGCGCTGGTGATCGACGGTCGACGCATCACACGCGCCGCGCGCGAGGGCGAGCTCGAGACGTCGTTGGAGCCGCTCCTCCGCGAGCTCCTGGTGGAAGGCGCGGTGCTCGAACCGCCGCCCCCGCTCTGGCGCCGTCCGGGGCTTTGGATCGGCGTCGTGCTCACCGCCGCCGTCGTCGCCACCGTCACCGCGCTCCTCGTGCGCGAGCCACCCACGCGCACCGAGCTCGGGTTCTGAACCGGTCGGGCTCGCGCCGAGCTCGTTCCCCACCCACGCTCCGCATACCCTCCCTCCGACATCTCGATCCATGGAGCGCACCGAACGACGAACGACCCGAGGGCTCGGCATCACCCGAGTGACCGCCACCGTGCTCGCCGGGACCGACCTCGGCGCCCGGGCGGACGGCGAAGAACGCCTCACCATCGGCAGCGCGAGCGGCAACGATCTCGTGCTCGCCGATCGAGCGGTGTCTCGCTACCACCTCGAGCTGCGACGCGTGGCGCAGGGCATCGAGGTCGTCGATCTCGAGTCCACCAACGGCACGCTGGTCGGAGATCTCCGTTTGAGCCGAGGCGTCGTTCCACCCGGAACCACGCTGATCCTCGGTGACACGCGGGTCGTCGTGTCCGACGGGGAGGCGCTCGAGCTCCCTCTCGCCGCCGGAGAATCGCTCGCGGGCCTGCGCGGCAGCAGCGACGTCATGCGTCGGCTCTTCGCGAAGATCGAGCGCGCGGCCGCCTCCGACGTGGCGGTGCTGCTCGTCGGCGAGTCGGGCAGCGGCAAGGAGCGGGTGGCTCGTGCGCTCCACGAGCTCGGCCCACGCGCGGCGCGACCGTTCGTCACCGTCGACTGCGGTGCGCTCGCGCCGACCCTCGTCGCGAGCGAGCTCTTCGGACACGAGGCCGGCGCGTTCACCGGCGCGACGCACCGGCACCTCGGCGCCTTCGAGCGCGCGAACGGCGGCACCCTCTTCCTCGACGAGATCGGCGAGCTCCCCGACGCGCTGCAGCCGACGTTGCTCGGTGTGCTCGAGCGTCGTCGCTTTCGTCGGCTCGGCGGCAAGGAAGAGATCTCCGTCGACGTACGCGTGGTGTCGGCGACCCACCGCGACGTCCGCGGCGACGTGAACCGCGGGCGCTTCCGGCTCGACCTCTTCTATCGACTCGCGGTCGTGACCCTCGAGGTGCCCGCGCTGCGCGATCGCCCCGACGATCTACCGCTGCTCGTGCGTGGTTTCCTCGCGGAGCTCGGGGCGGACGACGCTGCGCGCACCCTGCTGTCACCCCCCGCGCTCGAGGCGATGCGCCGTCACCACTGGCCGGGCAACGTCCGCGAGCTCCGCAACTTCGTGGAAGCGACGGTCGCGATGGGTGAAGCGCCGCCGTTGTACGCGATGCCCGGCGAAGACGGCGAAGCCGACCCCTTCGCCGCGGTCCTGGATCTCCCGTGGAAGGATGCGCGCGCCGCCGTGGCCGACGCCCTCGAGCGCCGCTACCTCGCGCACCTGCTCGAACGCGCGAAGGGCAACGTCTCCGAGGCAGCGCGCTTGGCCCGCATGGATCGTGGGCACCTCACGGATCTGCTGCGCCGTCACCAGCTCAAGTGAGGGCACGTGCGCGTCCGCCTCACCACGGCGGTTCGGCTCGACTCACCGCGTCGGCCGCCGATCCAACTTTCGGTACTGCACCGCCTCCGCGACGTGCGCGGTGCGCACGCGCTCGTCGCTCGCGAGGTCCGCGATCGTGCGCGCGACCCGCAGCGCCTTCACGTACGCGCGCGCGCTGAGCCCGAGCGCGTCCACCGCGCGATCCAAGAGCACGAGCGCGTCGTTCTCCGCGCTGCCGATCCAGCCTTCGAGGGTCGACGCGATCGGATGCGCGGCGCGGAACTCGCGCGCAGCAATCACGCGCGCTCGCACCGCTTCCGTACCTTCGCTGCGCGGCGCGTGACGGAGGTCGCGCGTGGGCACCCGAGCCGCCACCGCGTGCAGATCGAAACGGTCGAGGAGCGGCCCGCTGATGCGCGAGACGTAGCGCTCGATGCGCTCGGCCGAGCACGTGCACGCGCGCTCCGGATCGCCCGCGAAGCCGCACGGGCACGGGTTCATCGCCGCGACGACCAGCGGCGCAGCCGGCATGTCCACGCGGTGCCGCGCGCGCACGATCGCGATGCGCCCGAGCTCCATCGTCGTACGCAACGTCTCCACCACGTCGCGGCGAAACTCGGGGAGCTCGTCGAGGAAGAGCACGCCGCCGTGCGCGAGCGTGACCTCCCCCGGTCGCACGGGGTCGCCGCCTCCCACCAACGCAGGCGCGCTCGCGGTGTGGTGCGGCGCGCGAAACGGGCGCGTCGCGTGCTCCAGCGAGCCGGGCGGCGCGAGCCCCGCCGCGCTCGCGACCGTCGCGATCTCGAGCGCTTCTTCGGGAGTCGGCGGCGGGAGCAGCCCCGGAAGGCGCCGCGCGACCATCGTCTTGCCCGCTCCGGGCGATCCCACGAGCAGCAGGTGGTGGTTTCCCGCCGCGGCGATCTCGAGCGCTCGGCGAAGGACCGGCTGTCCACGAACGTCGGCGAGATCCGGGATGTCGCTCGGGACGACCCCCGCGCGCACGCGTGGCCGCGGGAGGTGCGAGACGTCGACGAGGTGCTCGACCACCCCCCGTAGATCGTCCGCCACGAAGACGTCGAGCCCCTGGATGAGCGCCGCCTCCGCCGAGTTGCCCCGCGGCACGATCGCGGAGGTGAGCCCACGCTCGCGCGCCGCGCGAAGCTGCGGAAGGACGCCGCGCACCGGGCGCAGCTCGCCGCGAAGCGAGAGCTCGCCGAGCACCAAGGTCTCGCGCAGCGCTTCGTCGTCGATCACGTTCTGCGTCACGAGGATCGCGAGCGCGATCGCGAGATCGAACGCGCTACCCGTCTTCGGAACGTCGCCGGGCGCGAGGTTGAGCACGAGCGCGCGTTTGGGCATCTCGTAGCCCTGCGCACCGATCGCGGAGCGAACGCGCACGCGGCTCTCGCGCACGCCACGCTCGGGCAGACCGACGAGTTCGAACGAGGGGAGCCCCGCCGCGACGCGCGCTTCGACCCAGACCGGGTGCGCATCGATGCCGAGGAGAGAGCCTGCGTGGACGACGTGAGTCATGCCGCGGCCCTTCTCAGGAACCGTACCGGGAGCGCGGTCGTGTGATCTCGCGGGGTTGCGCG
>JALOQC010000571.1 GCA_025453555.1 Myxococcota bacterium
GAGCGCTACAACAAGGTCGTCGACATCTGGGCCGAGGCCTCGGACCGCATCGCGAAGGATCTCATCGAGAACATCGCGACGGACGAGTTCGTGGACGCCGAGACGGGCGACACCGTGAAGGTCCCGAGCTTCAACTCGATCTTCATGATGGCCGACTCGGGCGCTCGCGGTAGCAACCAGCAGATCCGTCAGCTCGCCGGCATGCGCGGCCTGATGGCGAAGCCGAGCGGCGAGATCATCGAGACGCCGATCACCGCGAACTTCCGCGAGGGTCTGACGGTTCTCCAGTACTTCATCTCGACGCACGGTGCGCGTAAGGGTCTCGCGGACACCGCGCTCAAGACGGCGAACTCGGGTTACCTGACCCGTCGTCTCGTCGACGTCGCGCAGGACGCAGTCATCACCGAGTACGACTGCCAGACGCTCGACGGCATCTGGGTGTCGAAGCTCGAGGAGGGCGGCGAGGTCGTCACGCCGCTGGGAGAGCGCATCCTCGGTCGCGTGGCGCTCGAGGACGTCGAGGATCCGGTCACCGGCGAGGTGCTCGTCGAGGCGAACCAGGAGATCGACGAGGAGACCGTCCAGCTCGTCGAGGATCGCGGCATCGAGAAGGTGCTCATCCGCTCGGTGCTCACCTGCAACACGAAGCGCGGCGTCTGCGCGATGTGTTACGGCCGCGACCTCGGTCGTGGCTACCAGGTCAACATCGGCGAGGCGGTCGGCATCATCGCGGCGCAGTCGATCGGTGAGCCGGGCACGCAGCTCACGATGCGTACCTTCCACGTCGGCGGTACCGCGTCGCGCGGCAAGATCGAGCAGAGCACGATCGAGACGCGCAGTGCTGGCACCGTGCGGCTCGAGAACGTGGCGACGACGCGCAAGAGCAACGGCGACGTGGTGGTGATGAACCGTCACGGCGTGCTCAAGCTCGTCGACGACACCGGTCGCGAGCGCGAGCGCTACAACCTCACCTACGGCGCGTCCATCAAGGCGCTCGACGGCGACAAGGTCGAGGCGGGCTCGGTGCTCTCCGAGTGGGACCCCTACGCGATGCCGATCCTCACGGAGGTCGCGGGCGAGGTTCGCTACGGCGACGTCGTCGAGGGCGTGACGATGGAGGAGCGCACCGACGAGGTGACCGGTCTCTCGCGTCGCGTCGTCATCGAGTCACGCGATCCCTCGGCGCGTCCGCGCATCGCGATCGTCGACCCGCAGAGCGGCGACCCGGTCATGATCGCGAGCGGCGAGGCGCGTTACTTCCTCCCGGTGGGCGCGAACATCATCCCGGCCGACGGTCAGGTCGTCGAGGCGGGTGAGATCATCGCGAAGATCCCGCGCGAGACCACGAAGACGAAGGACATCACGGGCGGTCTGCCGCGCGTGGCCGAGCTCTTCGAGGCCCGCAAGCCGAAGGACCACGCGATCGTGTCGGAGATCGACGGCCTCGTGTCGTTCGGCAAGGACACGAAGGGCAAGCGCAAGGTCATCATCACGCCGGACGTCGGCGAGGCGAAGGAGTACCTGATCCCGAAGGGCAAGCACCTCACCGTGCGCGAGAACGATCGCGTGCGTGCGGGTGAGCCTCTGATGGACGGCGCGGCGAACCCGCACGACATCCTGAAGGTGAAGGGCGAGAAGGAGCTCGCGAGCTGGCTGGTCGACGAGATCCAGCAGGTCTACCGGCTCCAGGGCGTGACCATCAACGACAAGCACATCGAGGTGATCGTTCGCCAGATGCTGCAGCGCGTGCGGATCACGGATTCGGGCGACACCCAGTTCCTTCCGGACGAGACGGTGCCCAAGCCGGTGTTCGAGAAGGAGAACGAGCGGATCATCGCGAAGGGCGGTACGCCGGCCGTCGCGGAGCCGCTGCTCCTCGGCATCACGAAGGCGTCGCTCTCGACGGACTCGTTCCTCTCGGCGTCGTCGTTCCAGGAGACGACGAAGGTGCTCACGCAGGCCGCGATCAGCGGCACGGTGGACTACCTGCTCGGCCTCAAGGAGAACATCCTCATGGGCCGCCTCATCCCGGCCGGTACGGGCCTCGGCGCGTACAAGGAAGACAAGCTCGAGATGGTCGTGGACGAGAGCTTCGGCTCGCGTCGCGGCAGCCAGGCCTACGCGGCCGCGGGCGAGTGAGCTCGGGTTCGACTTCGAATCTGAGACGATGTCACTGAGAACGGGGCGCCTTCGGGCGCCTCTTCTCGTTCCGTCGTACGGTGTCGAGAGTGGCGTGCGCCGCGTGAGCCGACGGCATCGTCGTGATTCGAGGAGCGTTCACGTCGCGTGGACTGCCAGCCGTGGTCGTAGACGATCCCGGTGTCGAGATCGTCGCCGTCGCCGTCGCCGTTCACGACCACGACCACGACCAAGACCACGTTCACGACGAGACTGCGCTCGTCGAGTTCGGGGATCCGCGCGGGCGCGAGGCTTGGTAGGCTCCTCGGCCATGTCGGTGAAGCAGACCCTCGAGTTCCTCCGTCGGCCCGGGCAAGCCACCGTCGAGCACGACGACGTCGCGGCGGCGGCGACGATCGTGGGGGCGACGGATCCCGGCTGCGTGCGCGAGCGGAACGAGGATCAGTTCGTCGTCGCGCGGCTCGAGCGTTCGATCTTGGTCGAGCAGTGTGGGTACGAGGGGAACGACGGGACGCGGCACACGGATCATCCGGTGGCGCGGCTGATGATGGTCGCGGACGGGATGGGCGGGCAGCTCTCGGGCGACGTCGCGAGCGCGGTGGTCACGGACGCGATGCTTCAATACGCGTTCTCGATGATGCCGTGGCTGCGCACGTCGAACGCGGCGGACGAGCAGGTGCTCGCGGAGGGGCTCACGCAGGCGGTGCAGCGAAGCCAGCAGCGCATGCAGGAGGTCGCCAAGCGCAAGGGGCTCAAGGGCGACATGGGCAGCACGCTCACGCTCGGGTACCTGCGCTGGCCGATCTTGTACCTCGTGCACGTGGGCGACAGCCGGGCGTATCTGTTTCGTGGGGGCGAGCTCTTCCGTTTGACGCGCGATCACAACCTCGCGGAAGAGATGGTGCGGATGAAGGTGATGACGGCGGACGAAGCGCGGTCGAGTCGCTTCGCTTCCGTGCTCACCAATTGCGTCAGTACGTCGTCGTCGCGGGAAGAGATTCAGGTGGAGCTCCACCAAGTGGAGCTTCGACGAGGCGACAAGGTTCTGCTTTGTACGGACGGGCTCTACGGCGAGATCCCGGACAAAGAGATCAAGGGGCGGCTGATGCACGTGGTGGGGCCGGATCTGGTCGAGCCGTGCATGCAGGGGCTCATCGATCTGGCACGGCAGAACGGCGGACACGACAACATCACGGGAGTTCTGGCGTACTTTTGACGCTTGGTGAGGGCTCGGTTGACGTGACGTAGCCTTCCGCTCGTGTGCTTGCGCGTGAACGTGAACCTTAGAGCCTGATCCAGGATCGGCGTCGGCGCTTCGCGCCCTGAGCACGCACCCTGACGCATCCTCTCGCGCTCGAAACTACCCGGCATTTCCTTCGGCGAGCGGATGCCCCATGGCACGCACCCAGTCCACGAATCACTCAACGCCGATCCTGGATCAGGCTCTAGCTGGCTGCTGAAAAACTCACGCGCGCGCTTCGCGCGACCAGCACTCCGCCTCGCGCCATCCTCTCACGCTCGAAAATGCCCCACATTTCCTCGGTTCGAGG
>JALOQC010000572.1 GCA_025453555.1 Myxococcota bacterium
CGAGTACGGAGGCACCGAGACGCTCGCGTTCTCCGGCGACGACGACGTGTGGGTGTTCATCAACGAGCGGCTCGCGGTCGACATCGGCGGCGTGCACGGGCGCGAGGACGGCTCGATCACCCTCGCGGACTGCGCGAGCGACGATCCGACGGAGAACGAGGCGAGCTGCCTCGCGCCGCTCGATCTACGCGTCGGTGGCATCTACGAAGCGGTCGTCTTCCAGGCCGAGCGCCACACCACACGCTCGCAGTACCGGCTCACGCTCGCGAACTTCGTGCGGGCGCCCTCGTTGTGTCGCTCCGAGTGCGGCGACGGAGTGCTCGCGGCGGACGAGGCGTGCGACGACGGCGACGACAACGGCGCGGAGTACGACGGCTGCTCGGAGGACTGCCGGCTCACACCCTACTGCGGCGACGGGGTCGTTCAGGAGGCGTTCGGCGAGACCTGCGACGACGGGCGAAACCTCGGCGCGCGACCGGAGGATTGTGCGCCGGGCTGCCAGTCGATCGGCGCGCGCTGCGGCGACGGCGTGGTGCAGACCGAGGCGGGCGAAGAGTGCGACGACGGCAACGAGACGAGCCTCGACGGTTGCAGCGCGGAGTGCCGCATCGAGTTGATCTGAGCTTCTGAACGCGACGCCGCGATCGAACGGTGCGCGATCGAGCTTGCGATTCGAGCGATGCCTCGAACGAACGGCGCCGCAACCGAACGGCGCCGCAACCGAACGGCGCCGCAACCGAACGGACGACCCTTCGTCACCGCGCGACCACGCAGGTCGGGAACTCGAGGCCCGGCGAGGGATCGCAGACCACGGTGGGGCCGTTGCAGCAGGGCTCGCCGCCCGGGGTGCAGAGCTCGCCGAGCTGGGGTCCGGTGCACGCGTCGCAGCGCGCGGGATCGCTCGTGCAGACGTTGCCGCCCGCGCCGTCCGAGACGCAGCCGCAGCCGCAGCAGTCGGCCGCAGCCGTGCACGCGCCGCCGTCCGCGATGCACATCGCGCCACAGCGCAGCACTCCGTCGGTCGGGTCGGGCGCGCAGATCCCACCACAGCAGAGGTCGCCGAACGCGCACTCTTCGCCGTCCGCGAGGCAGCACGTGCGCTCTCCGTTGCGATCGAGCTGACACGCGATCGCGGAGGACGCATCGACGCAGCAGTCTTCGGTGGTCTCGCACGTGCGGCCGGGCAAGGTGCACTCACCGTCGCCGCCGAAGCAGCGTCGGAAGCCGGTGCCCGTCGGCTCGCAGCCGGTGTCACCGCCACCGTTCGGGCAGCAGTTCGAGCTCGAGCCGCCTTCGCCGCAGACTTCGCCGGCGGGCAGGCACGAGCCGGCGTTGGCGCAGCGTCGGATCTCGCGCCCGTCCGCGGTCGCCCCGACGCGCTCGCACGCGCCCGAGCAACACTCGCCGTCGGTGCGGCAGAGCTCGTCTTGCACGCGACAGCCGCCGAGGAACTGGCAGCGCGCGCCCGTGCCGTCGGTGTCGAGGCAGACGGTGGAGCAGCACGATCCGCTCAAGCCTTCGGTGCCGCAGAGCTCGCCCGCAGTGAGGCACGCGGTCAACGTCGCGCAGGTCCCTTCGCCACCGCCCGGACGATCGCAGAAGCCGTTGCAGCACTGCGCGTCCTCGCTGCACGCGTCGCCGCCGCCACGACATGCCCCGGGTGGCGCGCACACGCAGCCCGACATTCCGTCGCAGCTCGCGCCGCCGGAGTCGACGCAGTTGCCACTGCAACATCCGTCGGCGTCGGTGCAGCTCGCGCCGACGGTGCCGCAGCCCGCGGGCGGGGGCACGCAGACGTCGCCTTCGCAGCGCGCGGAGCAGCAGTCTCCCGCCGCCTCGCAGGCGACACCGTTCGCCGCGCACGCGCCCATCGTGCAGACGCCCTCGTCGCACGGACCGTCGCAGCAGTCGGCCATCTCGTCGCACGCGCCGCCGCGACCGACACAGGCGGGCACGTCGCCGTCCGTCGTGCCGTCGTTGCCGTCGACGACGTCGCCGTCGACCTCGGTGTCTCCGTCGGCGGGGCCGTCGGATCCTCCGCAGTCGCAGCCGGAGAGCGCGAGCGCGAACGTGAGGGCGTGCAGCGTCAGATGAGTGCGCATCGCCCCAGGATACGCGAGGCATGTCGTCATCGGACTTCCGGGACACCCGACATCGCTTCGCGGACGAATGCAGTCGCAGCGCACGACGACAATTGTCATTTGAACGTCGACGCCCGACGCTTCAATCCCAAGCGCGTTCGAAGCCGACACCAGGTTCCAAGGGGCGGCGCCCCTTGGCCCGCGGAGCGTCCGAGCGCCGGCCCGAAGCGAAGCGTAGGGACGGTGCGAGGAGGGGGTCGCGGGGTTCTCCCCGCGCTCCGTGAGCGGAGGCCGAAGGCCGCAGCGAACGAAACGCCGCACCGCTCAGCGCGGACGCAGCGCGAGGGTGCGATCGAGGAGCTCGCCGAAGGTCGAAGGCTCGGTCCTCGGGGCTGGCGCGACGACGCGCGCGACCGGCGCAGACGCCGGAGGGAGGGGCGCTTCGATCGGACGGGCCGACGGGGTCACCCGCGGCGCTTCGACGGGTGCTTCCGCGATCGGCGGCGCCTTCGCGACGGCCGGCTCGGCGACCGGAGTCTTCGCGATGGCTGCCGGCGGCGTGGGCTCCACCAGCGCGGCGACCGGGAGCGCCTCGATCGCGGGCGGGCGCTCCGAAGGCGGCAAGGGCGGGAGCTGCACCGGCTCGAAGCCGGGTGACGCGATCACCACCGCAGGCGGCTCGGGCGGCGGAGGCGGCACGGTCGGCAGCTCGTCGCCGTCGTCGTCGTCACCGTCGTCTCCGTCGATCACGACGTCGTAGTCGCCCGACGGCTCGCTCACCACGAGCTCCGGCTCGTCGTCCACGGGGATCGCGACCTTCGCGAACGAAGGCGTGACCTTCACGCCGGCGGGCGGCGTTCCGGCCTCGAGCAGCGCGGGCGGCGCGGGCGGCGGCTCCGACGGGAGCGGCAGCTCCGCGCTCTCGACCGCGAGCTCGAGCGGCGTGCTCGGCTTGCGACGCGGCTCGGTGGGGGCCGCGTGTCGGTTGCGCTGCACGCGCGCGAGCAGAGTTTCGAGCTTCTCGATCCGAGCCGCGCTCATCGTTTGCCTCTTCTGCCTCTCACGCCGCGAGGCGATCGAGGACCGCCGCGAGCTTCGCGCCACCGCGCGCCCAATCACGCACCTCGGCCTCGACGCCGGGATCGACCAGCAGGTAGCGGTGGTCCACCGCGACGCAGCCGACCGGGCGCATGCCGAGCACACCGAAGAATCCCGCGAGGATCGCCTCGACCGCGTCGTCGCCGACCGCGGGAGGCTCGCCGAGGGTCGCGACGAGCGCGTCGCCCCAGCGCTCGAGACCGAGGCGGCCCCAGCCGAAGGTCGCGAAGATCGCGGCCGCTTCGCCGAGCACCTTCTCCGGGCTCGCGCCGGCGACGTCGCCGAGAAGGTCGCGCGCTTGGGCGCCGAGCGTGCCGCCGAGCTGCACGAGCACCTCGCGGCTGGCGTTTCGTGCGACTGCGGAAACCAACGCGGCCGCCGTGCTGTCGTAGAGCACCACGACGCGACGTCCGTCGCGTGTCTGCACCGTGCCGCGTGCCAAATCGAGCTCGTAATACGAACCGGGATCGAAGCTCGGAGCGCTCATGCGTCCTCCGGTGTAGAGG
>JALOQC010000152.1 GCA_025453555.1 Myxococcota bacterium
ACTCCACCGTCGCGAAGTCGCGCACCTGCAGCGGGCGACCGAACGCGAACTCGAGCCAGTTCTGCGCGTAGCAGCGGTGGGCCATCTCGCTCTCCGCCACCGCGCTCATGAGCTGCACGGGACCGTCGAAGGTCGCCTGCTCTTCGCCGAACCAATAGCTCGACACCGCGTCGACGGGCGCACCGTTGTCGATCTCGCGCCAGCGGCCGGTGTCGTCGAAGGTCTCGAAGGCGAAGCCGATCGGGTTGATCACGCCGACATGGCACGTCTCGCCACACGTGCCGACGCCCGTCGCGCTCTCCACACGCTCGCGGCGGGTGGTGCCGTAGAGCTCGGGCGGCTCGAAGACGGGCGGCTCGGGCATGTTGGCGCAGAGCACCCGCATGTTCAGGTAGACCCCGCGGAGGATCGGCGCAGTGTCACCGCGCTTGCGGACGATGAACCCAGGGTGCGTGAAGAGGCCGGCTCGCTGGGTGGGGTCGAGGTCCACGCGGCGAAGCTCGGGGCCGGTGACGCCCTCGATCCCGTAGAGCTGCGCGAGCTCCTCGTTGACGAAGGAGTAGGGCGCGGTGAGCAGATCGCGCAGGCTGCCTTCTTCTTCGAGGATCACCTCGTTGACGAAGCGTTCGGTCTCCTCGCGCATCGTACGCCCGATGTCGCCCGAGAGGCCTTCGACGGTCAGCGAGTCGTAGGTGTGGAGCTCGAAGAGCTGCGCGTGGAAGGCTTCGATCTTCGCGCGCGCCTTGGCGTCGTCGAGCATGCGGAAGGCCTGCTCGCGGAGGCCCTCGCTGCGGGCGAGCGAGCCGGCGTCGGCGGCCGCGAAGAGCGCGTCGTCGGGCATGGTGTCCCAGAGCGCGTAGGAGAGGCGCGAGGCGAGCTGATGAGTGTCGAGGGTGACGAAGCCGTCGCGCACCTCTCCGTCCTCGTCGCGGTAGAGGAAGAAGGGGGATTGAAGGATCGCTTCGAGCGCGACGCGCAGACCGGCGTCGAACGCGGGGAGCTCGGGGTAATGCGTCGGACCCTGCCCGTGCAGCGTCACGTAGGTGTCGACCTCGCCCGCGCGCGCGGGACGTCGGAACGCGCGGCGCAGGAACGCCTCGTAGACCTCGCGCGGATCGGTGACGCCGCCGGTGACGCGGGCCTTCGCGTCCGCGTCCGCGACGACGCGCGCCGCGACGGTCTCCGCAGCAGACTGGTAATCCGCCCAATGATTCGCGGTGACTTGCAGGACGGTTCCGTCGTTGTCGAACTGCGTGGTTCCGCGTGGATCCGACGCGAAGGTCCCCGCGAGGTTGGGAACTGCGTCCCAGCCGAAGAGGTCGCGCACCGTGTTCTCCCATTGTTGATGGGAGAGGCGCGGGTAGGCGCTGGTCAGCGGCGGGCCGCCCACGTCCTCGCAGCGCCCGGTACGGCGGCACGACTCGGGGTCGGTCGGGTCGTACGGCGTGGGGTCGCCGATCGAGCCTTCACACGCGAGGGCCAGAGGCAGAACCAACAGCAGGGAGCGTCGCATCCGAGATCCTCCGCGCCGGACGTGGGCGCTTCGCGCGAGGCAACTGTGCACAGATGGTACAGTCGATTCGAGCGCACTAGAAGCAGCAAGTGCCGATCCACGAAAAACATGAGTGAAATCAACGGCTGTCAGGATTCGCGAGGGGGCTTCATCCCCCACCGAGGACTCTCGACCCCGGATCACCCGTCGCGAACGGGGCTCGCCACCCCCGAGCCTTCGCAGCGTGGTCAGACCCCCTTCCGACGCCGAATCGTTCGGAAACTCGCCAACGAGCTCGCATGGTCGTGCGTCGGGGCTCTCTGACGGTGGGCTCGGAACGCGCGTCGTTCTCGGTCCGCCGCGGTGCTACGAACGCCGCATGCCTCGCTCACGCCTGGTCGCAATCGACCGCGCGCTCTCGGACGCGGTCGACCGACTGCGCTTCGCCGATCCCGTCACGCACGTCTACAACCCGCTCGCGTATGCGCGAGCGCCGCACGAGCTCTACCTGGAACGCTACGGGAAGGGCCCGAAGGAAGCGCTCTTTCTGGGCATGAACCCGGGGCCCTTCGGCATGGCTCAAACCGGGATTCCCTTCGGGGAGGTCGAGCATGCACGCGATTGGTTGAAGGTCTCCGCGCCCGTCTCTCGCCCGAAGGACGAACATCCGAAGCGTCCGATCGAGGGCTTCGACTGCGCGCGCTCCGAGGTCAGCGGTCGGCGCCTGTGGGGCTGGGCGAAGGCGCGGTTCGAGACCCCGGAGCGTTTCTTCGAGCGTTTCTTCGTCGTGAACTACTGCCCGCTGGTGTTCATGGAGGGTCCGACGGGGAAGAATCGCGTGCCGGAGAAGCTGCCGGCGGAGGAGCGCGAGCCGCTCTTCGAGGCCTGTGACGAGGCGCTGCGGCAGGTCGTGCGCGAGCTCTCGCCGAGGCTCGTGATCGGCGTGGGCACCTGGGCCCGCGATCGCGCGAAGCTCGCCCTCGAGGGCTTCGACGTCGCGTTCGGCACCGTGTTGCACCCGAGCCCCGCGAGCCCGGCCGCCAATCGCGGCTGGGAGAAGCAGGCGGAAGCGCAGCTCGCGGAGCTCGGCGTCACGATCCTCTGATCGTTCTCGACGCCCGTCGGACGTTCGTTCGACGCCGCTCGTGGCGCGGCCATCCGGCCTCCGTGCGGAGCGATCCGCACCTCTCGAACGACGCGATTCGTCCTCGCGAGAGCGGCTCGCTCAGCACGCGCCGTGGAAGCGTTTGGCGCCCGCCGGGAAGATCTTGCCGGGGTTGAGGATCCCGCGTGGATCGAAGACGCCCTTGATGCGCTCTTGGAGGTCGATGAGCGCGGGGCTCTGTTCGAGCGGGAGGTAGGGCGCCTTCAGCACGCCGATGCCGTGCTCGCCGCTCAACGTGCCGCCGAGCTCCACGGTCGCGCGCATCAAGCCGACGATCGCGGCCTCGACCTTCGGTCGATCGTCGGGGTCGTCCCAGAGCAGGTTCACGTGCAGGTTGCCGTCGCCCGCGTGGCCGTAGGTCGCGACGCGCACGCCGTGCTCCTCGGAGAGCGCGCTGCACCGATCGAGGAGCGCGCCGATGCGCGTGCGCGGGACGACGACGTCCTCGCTCAGCTTGTGGCGCGCTTGCCGCCGCATCGCGTAGCTCATGTCGCGCCGCGCGGCCCAGAGGCTCGCGCGCTCGTGCTCGGTGCGCGCGAGGAGCACGTCGAGCGCGCCCGCGGAGAGCATCGCCTCGCCGACCCGCTCGACCTGACGCGGGATCTCGTCGGCCTCTCCGTCGACCTCGATGAGCAACATCGCGCGCGCTTCGCTCGGCACCGCGAGGCCGGCCTTCGGACGCAGGATGTCGAGCGCGAGCGCGTCGAGGAACTCGAGGCAGCGCGGGATCACGCGGCGACGTAGGCACGCGGTGATCGCGTCGCCGAGCGCGGCTTGGCTCGGCAGGAAGACGAGCAGCGTCGCGACCTCCTCGGGCTTCGGCACGAGACGGAGGGTGGCGCGCGTGACGACCGCGAGCGTGCCCTCGCTGCCGACGACCAGCCCCGCGAGGTCGTAGCCGGTGACGCCCTTGGCGGTGGGTTTGCCGACCTCGAGCACCGTGCCGTCCGCGGTGACCGCTTCGAGCCCGAGCACCCAGTTGCGGGTGACGCCGTACTTGAACGCGCGCGGCCCGCCCGCGTTGCACGCGAGGTTCCCGCCGAGGCGGCAGCTCTCGAGGCTGTTCGGATCGGGCGCGTAGAAGAGACCTTCGGCTTCGACCGCGGCGTGCAGATCGCGGAGCACGACGCCCGGCTCGACGATCACGCGCAGATCGTCGGGCTCGATCGCGACGATGCGATCCATGCCTTCGAGCGAGAGCACGAGCCCGCCCGGCACCGGCACCGCGCCGCCGACGCGACCGGTGCCACCGCTGCGCGGCGTGATGGGGATCCGGTGCTCGTGGCACGCCGCGAGGATCGCGGAGACGTGTTCCGTGCGCGTCGCGCGGATCACCGCTTCGGGCACCACGGGCGTGGTCTCGCTCTCGTCGTGCGCGTGGGTCTCGCGGACGTCGAGGTCCGTGATCACCGCGCTGCTGCCGCAGCGGCGATCGATCGCGAGGAGCGCAGCGTCGAGGCTCATGAGACGAAGAGCGTTGGCTCGCACAGCGAGCGCGTCAAATGCGGTTTGCTGGTCGGCTTCGCCGACTTCTGGGGAGTGATCTCCCCAGCCCCCTCCCTCCTCGGCGACTCTCCCTCCACTTCGCTCCAGTCAGTCTCCTTCGGGCCTCCGGCGGCGAGGGGGCTTCGCCCCCTTCGAACCCCTCGTTCGCACGCGCTTGGAGACGTGCTCGGGTGCGCGTTCGAAGTCGGCGCAGCCGACCAGCAAACCGTCAGCAGTCGATGTCGTTCGGGAGGCAAGCGAAGGTCACGCTGCCGCCCTCGGGGCAGCCGAGGCAGCGCGTCCCGATCGGGCACTCGCCGTCGCGGCAATCTTCGACGTCCGGGCACGGGCCTTCGGCGGCCACCGAGACTCCTGCGGCCTCCGCGTCGCAGGCGTTGTTGTAGGTGGCGCCGTTGCAGCCGCAGACGGGATCGACGCCGTCGTCGCACACCGTTGGGCGCGTCGTGCAGGTCCCGGCACCTGCGCAGCCGGTGGTGAAGCGGCAGACTTGCGTGCCCGAGCATTCACTGGCGCCGCACTCGCAGACGAGGGTGCCGCACTCGCACTCCGTCGCGCCGTCGTAGCGGCAGCCCGGCGAGGGCGGCGGGCAGAGCGGCGTCGCGCACGCGTCGAAGAACGTCGTGTCGGCGTCGAAAGGATCGGCGTCCGTTCCACCGTCGATCGGAGGCACCGCGCCATCGTCGCAGACGAGGGTGCCGCACGACTCGCAGGTGCCGCCTTCGTAACGACAGCCCGCGGGCGGCTCCGCGCAGAGGATGCAACCCGACGCATCCATCGACCCGTCGCGCCCGCCGTCGCGCGGCGTGGGCGGAGGCGCGGAGTCGTCACCGCACGCGACGAGCGAGAACAACACACCGACCGAGACGATCCACCCGAGCTTCGACATGCGCGATCCCATCCCTTCCCACTCTATCAGGCCGCCGAAGAAACGACGTGGTGTGATCGCCGGTCGTCGATCGCCTCGCCGACGTCGCGACCCGAGTGTCGAGCTCGACGCAGCATCGGGCGCGAAGGTCACGGCCGCCGCACCACCGCGAGCGCTTCCTCGTCGATCGACACACGCGCTTCCGGCAGCGCGCGCGCCAGCATCCGCTCGAACGCGCGCTCCGCGTGCAACTGCACCAGCTCGTCGCGCGCGTCCTCGAACGCGATGCGCGTCTCCGGCTCGCGCACCAGCGGGTAGACGACCCAGAACGCGCCGTCGGCCTCCACCACCTCGGGGTGCAGACGACCCGCCGGCGTCGCGTGGGCGGCCTCCGCGAAGGCCCGCGGCACCGGCATCGCCTCGCGCCAGCCGGTCGAAGGATGCGCGAAGGGGCCGAGCTGTCCGCTCGCGACGGTCGGCGAAGCGGTCTGCTGCGCCCACTCGCGCATCCCGCGGATCGGATCGCGCTGCGCGCGCGCGTGCTCGAGCGCCGCGGTCGCTTCTTCCCGCGTTCCCCGCACGAACTCGGCGCGCACGCGCTCCGGCCGCCGCCAGCGCTCCGGCTCTTCGGTGAAGAGGGCGAGCAGCTCGGCCTCGGTCGGCGCGCTCGGTGGGCTCTCTTCGCGCAGCAGCTCCACCAACACGCGACGCATCGCCTCCTCGCGCGCGGCGATCACTTCGGGAGCCTCCGCGTGGCCGCGACGTCGCGCTTCGTCCGCGAGCAGCTCGTCGCGGAGGCGGAGCTCGAGCAACGCGCCGCGCTGCGCTGGCATCGTGAAGCGCAGCCGGTCCGCGCCACGAAGGCGCTCGTAGTCGTCGAGGTAGTCGAGGACGGTGATCGGACGGTCGTCGACGCGCGCCAACACCACCTCGCCCTGCTCGGTCGGAAGCCCGTGGTCGTCGCGCGGAAAGCTCGGTGTGGGCGTCGGATCCGCCGGCGCGATCGGTGGCGGACCCGCATCGACGGATGGCGTGCGCTCGTCGGCACCGCAGCGACACGCCGCGAGCGCGAGGAGGAGCGCGAGGAGGGGGAGACGTCCGGTCACGGCTCCTCCGGCGGCTCGGCGGGTCGGAGCTCTTCCTGCGTGACCACGCCCTCGGCGAAGGGCTGCTCCTCGGACATGCGTGCGCTGCTCGTCGGGCCAGCCGGAGCCGACGGGACGGACGCTCCACGCACCGCGGCCGCCGAGCGCATCGCGCGCGGTCGCGGATCGAGCGCGAGCGGGTAGAGCGGTTCGAGCTCGACGTCGCGCACGTGCTCGGCGCGCAGGCGTGTGACGAGCGCGTCCACGGCCACCGGATCGGCGCCTCCGGGGCGATCGTGTGACCCGAAGTCGCGCACGAGGAGCACCTCGACCAGCGCACGTCGCTCGGAGGCTCGGACCTCCGGATGGGCCGCGAGGCCGCGTCGCTCGGCTTCCTTCGTGAGCCTCACCCGGCGGATCGACGCGTCGAGCGCTGCGCGCACGTCGTCTTCGGTCGCTCCGACCGTGAGCAGATCTTCGATCTCGCCCACCGTGATCGCCACGCCGTCGACGCGCGCGACCACGCGCTCGCGCCGCGCACGGTCTTCGGGGCGCGCGTTCGTCGTGTGCGTTTCGCTCGCCGCGCCCGGGACGGCGGCGTAGCGGTCGCGGACCTCGGGGGCCGCTGCGCTCGGCGGACTCGCCTCGCCCACCTGCGACTCGCCCACCTGCGACTCGCCCACCTGCGCCTCGCCCACCTGCGCCTCGCCCACCGGTGTCGGTGTGCTCGGCGGCTGCGAGACCAGCGGGGCGGCGATCGTCGACGTCGCGAGCGCGCCAGCCAGCAACACGACGCGGATCCCTCGACGCGCACGGTGGCGCGTCGAGGGTGTGTCGCGTGGTGTGGGCCCTCGCCGCCTCACTCGGTCGGGACGCATCGGTACTCGACCCCGAACTCGTGGAGCACCGGGGTTCGGGTTCGCGTCGCGTTCGCGCGGAGCAACGCCGCGACCCCGAGGAAGGGATCGTTGCGCGGCATGCCCGCGGCCTGTAGCGCCGCGTCGACGTTGATCGGCGACGTGCGCGTCGGCACCTGGAGCACGACCGGCACGGCGGTCATGAGCGCGGCTTGGGTGGTCGCGGTCGTCACGAGGAAGTCGATGCGCGTGCCCTCGTGACCGACCATCGGATCGACCTGCACGGTGAACGAGAGGTCGCCCCACACCGGGCGCGTGCCGCGCGGGCAGCCGAGCTCGCGCGTCGGCTCGGTCGGGTCGGGACGATCCGGGCTCGCGTCGTAGCTCTGCGCGTACCCACCGAGCGGATCGTAGATCGTGCGGTCGCACATGCCGGTCGCCTGCACGTCGTAGACGCGTGGTGTCACGGTGCGGTCGTCGGTCGCCATGCGGATGTCGACCTCGAGGTACCGACCGGGCGGGACCGGACCCGGCGCCGCCAAGAGGCTCGCGGGGGACGTTCCGCGGAACGGACCGATCCACGGCTGGGTCGCGAGGCCGGCGGTCGTCGCCGCGGATCTCACGTAGTACTCCACGCTGGTTCCGGCGGGGAGGGAGCTCGTCCACGTGAGCTCGCTCCAGCGATGACCTTCACAGTCCGAGTCGATGGTGAATCGGTAGTTGCCGCGCGGATTCGCGAAGACGTTCAGACCGAAGCCGATGAAGTCCGAGTAGGTGTACGGGGACACGAAGAGCCCCGGGGTGCGGATGTAGCTCGCGCGGTCGGGAGCGAGCCGGACCGCGTTGTTGTTACCCGCCGCGACGCTCCACACCGCGTTGTCGAAGCCGACGCCGATGCCGAGGTGACAGCTCGCACCGGGGATGTCGTATGCCGTTCCGCTGTCGAGGTTCGGCAGGGAGAGACGGACGAAGCGGTTCGAGCAGCCACCGCCCCAACCCGTTCCGTTCGTGTAGGTCGCGACCCAGAGATCGGTCTCGCTCGCCGCCACGCCGCGGGGGGTCACGTAGAGGTTCAAGTTGGCGAGGTCGCGCACGAACCACGTGTTCGTGTTCACGTTGTACCGGAAGATCCGGTTGTTGTCGCTTTGAGCGATGTACAAATACGTTTGAGTCAGGGTCGGGTTCGACCAGACCGAGATGCCGTACGAGACGAGGTTGCTCGGCGCATTCGCCGCCATCGTCCAAGTTCCGGTCGACGGATTGACGTGTCCGAGCGCTTGGGTCGACGAGTTGCGGCTCGTGAACCAGATGCGACCCCCGGGGTCTGCCACCGCGCCGTAGGGGTACACCGGAGCGATGCTGACGCAGGAGCCGATCGCCGCGCCGGTGGCCGGGTTGAGGCGGCACGCCTGCTGAGTGTTGAAGAGACCGACCCACACGTCGCCCACGCCCGTCGCGGCGGTGCCGATCGCGAGCGCACGCGGCACCGCGTTGTTGCCGCCGACCGGCACCGTCCAGAGCAGACACTCGTCCGCCACGCCCGGGAACTCGGTCGCGCTCGTGCGGTCGATGACGCCGTCGCCGTTCACGTCGCGGCTGGTCTGGATGACGCCGTCGCCGTTGCGGTCGCGGCAACCTTCGAGGGAGCCGGCGATCTTCGTGACGGTGCCCTGATTGCCGAACGCGCGGTTCGCGACGTAGACGTCGAAGTTCTGGTCGACGGAGGTACGCGAGGGGCAGTTGCCGCGGTTGTTCCAGTTGCACGCCTCGAAGGCCGGGCGCGCGCCGTTCGCGGCGCTCGGGCGTGTGGACGGGTACCGACCGACCTCGCGACCGCTCACCGGATCGAGTCGCGAGACGGTGCCGTCGTCCATGCTCGCGACCCACACGCCGTTGCGGTTGCTGGTCGAGAAGCCGAGCGTCAGCGCGTTGTCGAGCGGATCGACGACCACGCCTTCGGAGTTCCCCGGCGTGGGCATCCACGGCGAGCCGGTGCCGACGCCGCTGCCGGTCGTGGTCGCGCAGTCGGCCGACATGCAGACCACGAACTCGCCTTCGAGCACCACGCCGCCTTCGGTGGAGTCGTACTCGACGTTCATCGAGCGGCCCGGCAGGTCCGCGGGGCCGGGCTCGTCGTTGAAGCTGCGGCACGCGGGGTCGCAGGCGTCACAGCGGACCGGGCCGACGATCAGCGGCGCGGTCACCGAGCCGAGCGAGCCTTCGAGCTCCGCCACGCACGCCCCCCACACGCCGCCCTCGCAGGTGCGCGTCCCGAGCATGCAGCCCGTGCCTGCGTCGTCGCCCTCGGCGGTCCAGCCGCACTCGACCGGCTCCGTTGCGGTGCACGGACAGCCAGTCGTGGGAATCGCGCCGCACTCGGCGGCCGACGGGTCCCCCGGGGTCTCGTCCGGGGTCGCGTCGGGGCGCTCACAGCCCGTGGCGACCGCGAACAAAGAGCCGAACGCGAGGAAGGCCGCCAGGGCGCTCCGCTTGCCTCGCCCGAGCGTCTGCTCGAACGTCATCCGCTCGAAGGTCATTCGCACCTCCCGATCGCGATCCGGTATTCGACGACGTCCTCGAGGGTCTCGCCCCACGCCACCACGAAGCGCTCACCGCCGTCGCTCGCGGTCACCGTCGTCGGGCTGCCCACTTCGGTGGCGGCGACGCCGACCGTGATCTGTTCGTCGACGCGGCCGACCTCGCACGACTCGCGGTCGAGGACCGCGACGCGCACCCGCGAGAAGCCGCCGTCCTCGGCGCGCGCGCGGTACGCGACGACGTAGCCACCGCCCCACGCGGTCGCCGAAGAAGCCCACGCATACTCGCCGGCGGCCGAGACGCGGTACTCGCCGTAGGCGGGCGCTCCGTCGACGTCGAGCACCGCGAGGCGCACGCTGCGGAACGCGTCCCCGATGCGCACGTCGAACGCCACCGCGCCGTAGAAGGGCAGCGTGCCCGAGGGTGCGATCGTGGTGGGACCGGCGACGCCGACCGAGCCGACGGATTCCTCGCTGCCACCGACCGTGAGCGTGGTCGCGCCGCCCTCGCTCGGGACGCGACGCCCCGCGACTCGCGTGGGGCTGTCGTCGGTGCCGCCGTTGAGCAGCACCGCGCCGTCCGTGCCGTGGGCGTTCAGGTCGAAGGCGCCCGAAGCAGTGCCGAGGTCGAAGGGCGCGCTCGCGACGCCCGCGGCGGAGAGGCGCCGCGCACGAACCGTCGTGCCTTCGCGCCACGCGACGAGGGCGCCGTCGGCCGCGCGCGCGATGCGGGCGTCGGTCGCACCGGTCGCGAGCTCCGTCGCCGAGCCGACGCGAGCGAGCTCGGCGTCGAAGCGATGCAGCGAGAGCGCACCACCGTCGACCGCCACGACCCACCACTGGTCTCCGATCGCCGCGAGGTCCGCGCCGCGCGAGCCGGGCGACACGCCGTCGAGCGCGCTGCGTTGGACGCCGTCGTCGTCGATCGTGACGAGCCGGAGCCCGCGTGTGCCGCCGAGGTCATCCGAGAAGACGATCGCGGAGGTGGTCGCGGAGGAGTCGGAGGCGACGTGTGCGAAGCCGGTGTCGGTGTCGGTGCCGACCACCATGAGACCCTCGCCGGGATCCACGGTGCAGCGACCCGGAGCGACGGTGCCCGAGTCGTCCGTGGCGCCGTCGGGGCGCGTAGCGTCGACCCCAGCGTCGTCGATCACGGGCGCGTCGACCATCGCGTCCCGCGGCGGCGGCGGCGGCGGCGAGTCGTCGTCGCCGCACGCGATGAGCCCGAAGAGCGCGCACGCGAGCGAGAGCTTGGTGATGGAGCGTCGAGCGCGCCGCGCCCGACCACCATCGGGTGACCCGTCCGGCCGAGGCCTCGAGTCCGTCCACGCGCGGTTCTTCACCGCCGAGCTCCCCATCATCGCTCGCTCTCCTCCGAGGCCGGCCACCTTCACCCATCCAGAGCCGGCAGGGGGTCGCGAGCAATCCACGTGCCCTCGGCCACGCGTCCACGACGGGCGTGTCGAGAGTGGGTTTCACACGCGGCCCGCATCCGAGTCAAGTTCCCGGAACCACGACACAAACGAAATCTTCGCGGTGCCACGGGCGGGCGCGAGAGGTGATGTCCGAACGCCCCGAAGGCCGGCCGCGCTACGCAACGGTACGCGGAGGCTCCCACAAAGTTGCGAGGGGTTTCCTGGGTGTGATTCCGCCGAGGGTGGATTGCGCTGTTCTCGCGGTACTCCGGGGCGCATCGGGTCACACGTGGTCGACGCGCGTCGACACGCGTCGACCACACATCCAGCTCATCCGTCGCACGTCGAGCACACCGACCCCGCCTCGGCCACGTGTCGCGTCGCGACCCCCTCGTGCGTCACGCTGGACGCGTTCCACCGACCACACAGCCCATGGCGGACATGAACGGCAAGGTGGTCCTCGTCACGGGGGCCAACACGGGCATCGGCAAGGAGGCCGCGCTCGCGCTCGCGAAGATGGGCGCGACCATCGTGATCGCGGCGCGCAACCGCGCGAAGGGCGAGCGCGCGGCGGACGAGATCGCGCAGAAGGCCGGCCTGCCTTCGGCTCGTCGTCCGGAGCTGATCGATCTCGACCTCGCGTCGTTCGCCTCGATCCGCGCGGCGGCGGCGAGCTTCCTCGCCCGGCACGAAAAGTCGGCGGCTGACCCCGCCGGGTCGGGCAAGAAGCCGGCGGCTGACCCCGCCGACTCGGGGGCGAAGCTGCACGTGCTCGTCAACAACGCCGGACTGGTGCTCGAGACGCGCACCACGACGGTCGAAGGCTTCGAGACGACCTTCGGCGTGAACCACCTCGGCCACTTCCTCTTCACGCAGCTCCTGCTCGGCGCGTTGAAGAAGGCCGCGAAGGAAGACGGCGAGGCCCGCGTCGTGAACGTGTCGTCGGACGCGCACCGCTGGGCGCGGCGCGGGCTCGACTGGGACGACCTCCAATCCGAGAAGAAGTACGCGTCGTTCGACGTGTATGCGAAGTCCAAGCTCGCCAACATCTACTTCACGCGCGCGCTCGCGCGCCGGCTCGAAGGCACCGGCGTGACCACCAACGCGCTGCACCCGGGCGTGGTCGCGACGGAGTTCGCGAGCTCGGACGACGTGGGCTTCTTCACGTCGTTCGGCTTCAAGATCGTGCGGCCGTTCCTCAAGACGCCCGCGCAAGGAGCGGCGACCACGATCCACCTCGCGAGCGCGCCCGAGCTGCGTGGCGTGAGCGGGAAGTACTTCGCGGACTCCAAGCCCAAGCACCCGATGCGGATCGCCCAGGACGACGCGCTCGCCGAGCGCCTGTGGGCGATCAGCGAGCAGCTCGTACGGAGCGCGGAGACCGCCGCCGCGGCCTGAGCGCGAAAGCCAGACTGCGTTCTTTCCGCGACGTCACGAACGCGAAGAGCACGATTCGACGCGAGAAGAATCGTGCTCTTCGGAGACCGCAGTGACGAGACCCGCAGCTGGGCTCAGCGCGCGGTGCCGTCGAAGTAGGTGCGGGCGAGAGTGGCGGCGGTCGTGCCGACGACCGCACCGATGCGGCGACCGCTGTAGTCGTCCTGCCAGACGTGGATGCCGCCCCAGCGTCGCGAGTTGCCCGCTTCGTCGGCCGCGTCGTAGTAGCTCGCCCACTGCAGACGCACCTCGACCGAGGGCCCACGCTCGAACACGAGGTACGTGTTCGCGGGAGCGACGAATTCCCCGAATCCTCCGGGGAAATAAGGCGATCCGGTGAACGCGGTCAGCATCTCCGCCGCCGCGCGGCTGAAGGTGCTGTGCCCCGAGACGAAGCCCGGGAACGCCGGCGACACGAAGGTGCGGCGCTGGTAGGGGATCCACTCCGTGCCGCGGATCCACGCCGTCTCGCCGATCTCCGTCGCGCGATCACCAGGCTCGCCGCGCCAGCTCCGGATCACGACCTGACCGAGGTAGGGCGCGAGGTGCGCGTGCCGTTCGCCCGCCGCGCTGCTCTCCTCGGTGACCAGCTCGATGAGACCAGGCACGAGCGGGAGCCCGTCCTCGTCGTAGCTCGGCGCGCTCGCATCGCTGCGCTGACCCTGGCCCGCCATGTAGCGCACGAGGCTGATCGGGCGCGCCGCGTTGTGCACCCGCTTCTGCTCCCACGCCGCGATGGCCGCGTCGTGGGTGGCACCGTTGACCGCGAAGAGGATCTTCACGTCCCACTCGAGGCGATCGACCTCGTCGCCTTCGCCGAAGAGCCGGTGCTCGACGAGCGGGGAGTCGCTCACGCGGTTCGCGAGGGTGTTCCAGTGCCCGGGCGGGGTCTCGCTCTGCGGGCCATCCGCCCAATGCTCGGCGATGACGCGGCCGTAGTCTCCGAGCGGCACCACGTTCGGCGCGTAGGGCTCGCCGGTGACGGGGTTGTTCCCGTGGCCTTCGGTCCGTGCCGAGCGGGTTGTTGCCGAAGACGCCGGGCGAGAGGTCGACCATCGTCTCGTCGTCGGGGTCGAGGATCGCGGAGAGCTGGATCATCTCCACCGTCGCGTCGACGAGCTCGTCATCGTCCACGAGGCCTTCTTCGTCGAAGTACGGGACGCCCGCACCGGTGCGGCGCAGCGCGAAGGGGGTGACGCCACCCCAGTTCGGTCCGATGTACCCCTGCACGCCGGCGTCGGTGACGATGCCGTTCTGGGTGACCGCGACCGCGAGGTTGAGGGGCTGCCACTTCAACCAATCGTTGAGCGGCGCGCCGGGCTGATCCACGACGAGCGGCGGGTTCACGAACTCGTAGCCGGTCTGGTCGCGGTAGTTCTCGCCTTCGTTGGCGCCGTCGTCCGCGAACTCCGCGACGATCGCGGCGCCGATGCGGTTACCGAGCGCGCGCGGCGAGTCGCCGGTCGTCGTGGTGTCCTCGGGTTCGAAGCCGAGGCGATCCATGAGCGCGTCGAAGCACGCGAGCGAGACGGGTCCGCCGTTCTCGAACGAGTAGCGGTGCGAGAGCAGGCGGTACGACGCGTAGCTGATCGCCTCGGTGCGCGCGGCGTCGACGTCGGCCGCGGTGAGCTTCTCGGTGACGACGTAGCCGTCGGCGGTGGCGTCGTAGGCGGCCCACGCGTCGTACATCGCGACCGCGTTGTGGAAGAGGTTGCGCGCGTGCACGCCGGGACGCGGGACCGCCCGACGGATCGCGTTGAGGTTCGCCTCGTTCCAACGGCGCGCGATCGTGCCGGTGGGCACGGGATCGATCTGCGCCTCCGGGCAGACGACCTGCGGCATCTCCGAGTCGGGCATGCCACCGTCGTCGGGCACCGGACGCGTGTAGCGCCCGATCTCGCGGCCGTAGGTGAGGATCGCGCCGTTCGTCAGGTTCGGCGTGAGCACGTTGCCGCCGACCGCGAAGAGGGTGCCGGTGGGATCGACCCAGGCGGCGTGGAGCGATTCGACGTCGACCGGGAGGTCGTGCACGAGCTCGACCCAGCGCGCGCCGCGGCGTTCGTACACGGTGCCCTCGAAGCCGGTCGCGAACCCGCCGCGCGAGGTCAGACAGACTCCCTGGAGAAGCGGGCAGGCTTCCGGCGTTTGATCGGTGACGACGTCGCCCTGACCTCCCACCAGAACGCCGTTGGAAGCACCTCCCACCGCGGCCACGTTTCCGTCTTCCGCGTGCACGGTGAAGAGCGTTTGATCCGTGCCGGTCTCGATCGTCGTGAAGGTCCCGTCGATCGCGCGCTCGAGCAACAAGCCGTCACCGCCCGCGATCCAGAGGTGCTCGGCGTCGCCCCAGACCTTGAAGAAGCCGGGCACGTTGCCGCGCGCGTTCTTCGGGGTGCTCGCGGGCAGATCGACGTTCGACCACTCCGTGCCGTCGAAGCGCCAGAGGAAGCCGTCGCGGCTGCCGGCGAGGCTTCCGACCGCGTAGACCTCGCTCGCGCTGCGGGCCCAGACGCCGTAGATGGTGTGCGTCGCGACCCCCGGCGTGCGCATGCGGGTGAAGCTCGTGCCGTCGTAGCGGAGGATCGTGGCGTTCGCGCCGGCGAGGTAGACGGGGCCGCCGGGGATCGCGTGGACCCACCAGAGGTCGCCGCGGGTGCCGGTGGGCAGACGAGTCCAGGCGGTGCCGTCGTAGCGCAGCACGATCGGGCCCGCGCCGCGGTCGGATCCGACGGCCCAGACGTCGTTCTCGCTCGTGCCGTGCACGCCGAGGAGCGCCTCGTCGAGCCCGTCCGCCGCGAGCGTCCACTCGGTCGGGTCGTCGTCGTCCGGACAGCCGGTCGTGGTGAGAAGGAGCGCCGTCACGAACGCGACGGAACCAACGCGTGAGATCCCCATGGCGGCGCAGTTTAGCAAGGTACGGGCCGCTTGGGATCGTGCCGA
>JALOQC010000573.1 GCA_025453555.1 Myxococcota bacterium
CGAAGCGCGGATTGCGGACCTCGATCGCGGCCGGCACCGGACGGTTCATCGGACGCGACGCGTGGGGGCTCGATGCGCTCATGGACACCTCCCGTCGGCTCGGGACTTCGTCCTCTCGCGCCCCGCAGATCGCAGATCGCTTCGCGCCGACCGTCTCACGATGCACGCGAGTCCCTTTCGCGCGGAGGTCCGCGCGTGCCAAGCTCTTGTCATTTCGGGCCAACGAACGCTCGATTCCGCGCCGATCGCTACGGTTCCGCCGTCGCGCACACGTGGGTCTCTCACTCCGTCTCCGTCTCTCCCGCACATGAGCCGCCCTTCCCCCGATCCGAGCGTCCCCGCGATCCACGCGCTCCAGCTCGCGGAGATCGTCGAGCGCTGGGGCGTCGAGCCGGACGCGTTGCTTCGAAGCTGCGGGCTACGGCGTGAAGCGCTCCTCGAGCCCGGCGCGCGGCTCTCGATTCCGGATTTGGTCGCGCTCGTGGAGCGCTCGCGCGCGCTCACCGGCGAGCCCGGCCTCGGCTTCCACGTCGGCCTCCACATGCGCATCGCCTCGCACGGCTACCTCGGCCTGGCCGCGATGACCGCGACCACGGTGCGCGAAGCGCTCGACGTCGCGATCCGCTTCGCGCCCACGCGCACCACCGCGATCTCGCTGCGGCTCGACACCTTCGACGATCACGTCGCGCTCGTGCTGGTGGAGAACGTCGACCTCGGGAGCGCGCGCGATGCGTTCGTCTTCGCGTTGCTGACTGGCATCTGGAAGATCGGCGACGCGCTCACCGGCGTGGCGCTGGCGGAGCACGCGGACGCGAGCGCTCGACCCCGCGCGGACGTCGCCTTCGCCGAGCCTCCCTACTTCGCGCGCTTCGCCGGCGTCGCGCCGGAGGTGCGCTTCGACCAACGCGAGCACCGGCTTCTCTTTCCGCGCTCGCTGCTCGACCTGAAGCTCGTCACCGGCGATCCGGTCGCGTCGCGCCTCACGCTCGAACAATGCGAGCGCGAGCTCGACGCGCTCGGCCTCGGGCCTCGGCTCGCCCATCGCGTGCGCGGTCTGCTCGCGACGCGGACACCGCCACCTTCGCTCGACGAGCTCGCGTCGACGCTTCACGTCTCGCCGCGCACCCTCAAGCGTCACCTCGCGAGCGAAGGCACCACCTACCGCGCGCTCGTCGACGAAGCGCTGCGCGCGCGCGCGGAGGAGCTGCTGCGCCGCCCGAGCCTCACGCTCGACGACATCGCGGATCGCCTCGGCTACTCGGACGTGGCGAACTTCAACCGCGCGTTTCGGCGATGGACGGGGAAGACCCCGGGCGCGTTTCGCCGAAGCGCGAGCTGACGCGCGGCGTCTGCGCCCATCCGCGAGCGACTCGACGCCAAGAACGCCCGCGGATTCGGTAACGTCCAGGCGCGCGCATACGTCGACGCGCGAGAAGAAGACACGGAGAAGAATCGATGCCCTACGTGAACGTTCGAATCACCAACGAAGGCGCGACGCGCGAGCAGAAGGCGGAAGTGATCCGCGGGATCACCGAAGTGCTGCAGCGCGTGCTTGGAAAGAACCCGGCGAACACCTTCGTGGTGATCGACGAGGTCGCGCACGAGGACTGGGGTGTGGGTGGGATGCAGGTCGACGACTGGCGCAAGCTGAAGGACGGGTGAGTCTCAGGCTCGCGTCGTGAGCCGGCGACGCGCGTCTCCGGCTCGACTCAGCTCGGGGGCGGCGCGATCTCCGGAACGGGCACGAGCTGGAAGCTCCCGTCCGGCGACGGAACTTGCTCGAGGACCTGCGCGGTGCACCGCTGGTGCGCGTAGTACTCGTATTGAAGTACGTACGTCTTCCCTGCGTGCGCGTGGAACGCACCGCCGACTCGGCAAGCGCCGTCGACCACGGTGTCGGTCTGCATCTGGCTCTGAGTTCGCGAGCGTGTGCAGTAACGCGTGGTGGTCGAGCGTTGGGTGCCGAAACCGCTCTGTTGCGTGCCGCAGGCGTATCGCTCCTGCACCTGCCGCGTGACCATCCGCGAGACCGTGTGAAAGAACGACGACTCGGCGCGGACCGCGGCGGGTCCCGGATGGACGCGGAACGCGCGGGTGTGGGGCGGGGGAACGACGCCGCGGTTCACGGGCGTGCGGTCGCGCAGGATGACCGCGTCACCGACCCACAACTGGAGCGCGAGCATGGGGCCGGGCGCGGCGTGGTGGACGAAACGCGTCTTGAGGACCGCGTGCGGCTCGTGGGGTTGCGGCGCGACGTACCGCGGCGTGCACCCGACACCGGTGATCAGCGTGACGAGCATGACGCCACACAGGCGTCGGTCCATTGACGGCATCGTTCGAGATCCTCGGCGCGCGTGGCGGACATGACGCATCGGTCGTTGTGGGTCTGGCAGGCGTCGACGCATCGGAGGTGCTCCTCGTGAGCCGCTCGGCGCGCCGCGCGTGCGCCCGCGCAGCCGACGAGGAAAGAGATCGCGAGGAGGGCTCCGAGGCGCACGGCGCGGGCGTACTCGATCGCTGGGTGTTCCGCCTGGTCCAAACGAGGTAGGACCGCGGGCCGTGGGCGGGCCTCGGCGTCGTGGCGTGGCGCATCGTCCGAGCGTGGCACCACGCCACGTCCACTCGCGCACCTCGCGCGATTCTGCGGCGGCACACGAGGTGCTGAGTCCTCTCGCGACGGCGCACGGCGCCGCGAAAGGATCTCGAAGATGACCGACTCACTCCTTCGCATGGGCTTCCTCTTCACCCTCGCGCTCCCGGTCGCGGCGAGCACCGCGCTCACGGGCTGCGAGGAAGACTCGCCGATCGAACGCGCGGGCGAGCGCATCGAGGACGTGACCGACGACTCGCGCCTCGAGGGTGCGGGCGAGAGCGTCGAGGACGCGACCGACGAGGTGGCGGAATGATGGCGCGCGTCGTGGCGCTCGCGCTGGGGCTCGGCTTCGCGTGCAGTGAGCAGACCGAGGTCGAGGCGGAGCGCGCCGCACAGAGCGTGGGGTCGACCGCACGCTCGGCGGTCGACGACGTCGAGCGCGGGCTCGAACGCGCCGCCGAACGCACCGAAGCGGCGGCAGACTCGTTGCGTGCGCGCGCGGAGGCGACGGGCGACGCAATCGACCGCGAGGCCGCAGGCGCCGCCGCGGAGCTCGAGGCCGAAGCGGCGACGATTCGAGCGGGCGCTCGCGCCACGGCAGTGGCCGCCGAGGAAGCAGGGGAGCGTGCGGAGGCCGAAGCGGAGGCGCGGCACGATCGCGATTGAAGGACCCGCCCTTGCGCCCCCGCGCGCGGGCCCATCAGGAGGTGCATGCCGGACGACCTTCACGCGAGCTTCCTCGTGCGCCAACGGGCGGGACGTGTTGCTGCTCCCGCGCGTCCGGCGATCGGGCGTCAGCTCATGCGATCGATGATCCAGACGTAGAGTGCGACGGCGAGGAGCACGGAGCCCGCCGACCCTCCGAGCAGGCCCCAGCCGAGGTCTCGCGCTGCGCCTCGGAAGCGCTCGCTCGACACCGTCGTGACGCCGACGACGATCGCCAGGAGCGTAAGCGCTCCCATCGCGATGGCGGGCCACTCGGAGTCGGCCTTGTTGTAGACGAAGAAGAGCGCGACGTTCGCGGCCACGATCGCGAGACAAGCAGGGATTCCGTATCGCATGCGCGCAAAGCTAGGGAGTCCGGCGGCGC
>JALOQC010000574.1 GCA_025453555.1 Myxococcota bacterium
GCGATCTTCCCCGTCATCGTCACGCTGCGCGACGCGATGATGGCCGAGCACGGCTTCGAGCGACCGATGCGCGTCGGCGCGGCGGGGGGGCTCGGCACGCCGCGCTCGGTGGCGGCCGCGTTTTCGATGGGCGCGGCCTACGTGCTCACCGGCTCGGTGAACCAAGCGGCGATCGAGTCGGGCCTCTCGCGCGCGGGCAAGGAGATGCTCGCGCAGGCCGCGATGGGCGACGTCGGCATGGCGCCGGCGGCGGACATGTTCGAGCAGGGCGTCGAGGTGCAGGTGCTCAAGCGCGGCACGATGTTCGCCGTTCGCGGTGGCCGTCTGCTCGACGCGTACCGCGCGTACGCGGGGCTCGACGCGATCCCCGCGGCCGAGCGCGCGAAGCTCGAGAAGCAGGTGCTCGGCGCCACGTTCGACGAGGTCCGCGCGCACACGAAGAAGTTCTGGGCCGAGCGTGATCCGGAGCAGAACGAACGCGCCGCGCGCGATCCGAAGCACGAGATGGCGCTTTGTTTTCGCTGGTATCTCGGGCTCTCGAGCCGCTGGGCGATCGTCGGAGAGCCGCAGCGGCGCCTCGACTACCAGATCTGGTGTGGGCCCGCGATGGCGGCGTTCAACGATTGGGCGAAGGGATCGTTCCTCGAGCCGCTCGACAACCGTACGGTGGTGCAGATCGCAAAGAATCTCCTCGAAGGCGCGGCGGTGATCACACGCGCCCACCAGCTCCGCAGCTACGGAGCGCCCGTGACCGCCGAGGCTTTCCGCTTCGCGCCCCGTCCCCTCGACTGAATCCCGACGACGAGGCCTCGACCGTTCGTCGGTGCTGCTTCGTCCCGTCTTCCTCTCGTTCCGATCCCCTACCTTTCTCGATCTGTCTTCGAGCTTCCGCGGAAACGCACTGCCGGAATCGCATCTCTCGAATCGCCCGATCGCTCCGACTCGTCCCTTCGAGCAAACGCCATGGCCAAGCAATCTCCCATCGCCGTCGTCGGTCTCAGCACGCTCTTTCCCGGTTCCGTGGACTCCGCGGGCTTCTGGAAGGACATCCTCTCCGGCAAGGACCGCATCACCGACGTCCCGCCCTCGCATTGGCTCGTCGAGGACTACTACGACGCCGATCCGAGCGCGCCGGACAAGACCTACGCCAAGCGCGGCGCGTTCCTCGGTGACGTCGACTTCGATCCGATGGCCTGGGGCATCCCGCCCTCCACGGTGCCGGCGACCGACACCTGTCAGCTCCTCGCGCTCATCGTCGCGCAGCGCGTGCTCGAGGACGCGGCGCGGGGGCAGTTCTCCTACGCCGATCGCGAGCGCATGAGCGTGGTGCTCGGCGTCACGAGCGCGCAGGAGCTGCTCGGCGCGATGGTGAGCCGCCTGCAGCGCCCGGTGTGGACGAAGTCGCTGCGCGACATGGGCATGCCGGAGTCCGAGGTCCAGGAGGCCTGCCGACGCATCGAGAGCCACTACACCGAGTGGCAGGAGTCGACCTTCCCGGGCGTGCTCGGCAACGTCGTCGCGGGGCGCATCGCGAACAAGCTCAACCTCGGCGGCACCAACTGCGTCACCGACGCGGCCTGCGCGAGCACGTTCTCGGCGCTGACGATGGCGGTCAACGAGCTGACGCTCGGGCACTCCGACGTCGTGATCTGTGGCGGCGCCGACACGATGAACGACATCTTCATGTACCTCTGCTTCAGCAAGACGCCCGCGCTGAGCAAGTCGGGAGATTGCCGTCCGTTCAGCGACGACGCGGACGGAACGATGCTCGGCGAGGGCTTCGCGATGGTCGCGCTCAAGCGGCTCGAGGACGCGGAGCGCGACGGCGATCGCGTGTACGCGGTGATCCGCGGCGTGGGCACGGGCAGCGACGGCGCGGGCACGGCGGTCTACGCGCCGGTGCCGAAGGGCCAGGCGCGCGCGATCCGACGCGCGTACGAGATCGCGGGCTACGGCCCGGAGACGGTCGAGCTCGTCGAAGCGCACGGCACCGGCACCGTGGCGGGTGACGCGGCGGAGCTCTCGGGCTTGAAGATGGTCTTCGACGAAGCGGCGGAGCGCTCGGGCAGCGCGCGCGGCTGGTGTGCGCTCGGTTCGGTGAAGTCGCAGATCGGCCACACCAAGGCGGCGGCCGGTGCGGCGGGCTTGGTCAAGGCGGTGCTCGCGCTGCAGCACAAGGCGCTCCCGCCGACGATCAAGATCCGCAAGCCGAACCCGAAGATGGGGATCTCGGACAGCCCGTTCTACCTGAGCACGCGCGCTCGTCCGTGGATCCGCGGCGGCGAGCATCCGCGCCGCGCGTCGGTGAGCTCGTTCGGCTTCGGCGGGAGCAACTTCCACGTCGCGCTCGAGGAGTACGTCGGTCCGGCGGCGCCGGGGCTCAAGCGGCGTGCGAGCGAGAGCGAGCTCTTCGTGATCGTGGGCAGCTCGCCGACGGAGGTCGCGCAGGCGGCGCGCGCGATGGCGTCGTCGGCCGAGCTCGCCGGCGCGTTCGAGTTCTTCGCGCAAGACAGCGCGCGTGCGTATCGCGCGGACGCCGCGTGCCGGCTCGCGCTCGTCGCGAACGATGGCGCGGAGCTCGCGGCGAAGCTCGTCGCCGCGGCGGCGAAGGTGGAAGCCGGCGCCGCGTTCGCGCTCCCGGACGGCACGTGCTTCGGCGTCGGCGCGAGCGACGGAGCCTTCGCCGACGGATCCGTCGGCTTCCTCTTCCCCGGCCAAGGCAGCCAGTACGTCGACATGGGCGCGAAGCTCGCGATGACCTTCGACGCCGCGCGTGCCCCGTGGGATCTCGCGGCCACGCTCGACGCGTTCGCGGACGAGAAGCTGCACGACGTCGTCTTCCCGAAGCCCTCGTTCGACGAAGGCGCCGAGGAAGCGTGGGCCGCGAAGCTCACGCGCACCGAGTGGGCGCAGCCGGGCATCGGCGCGGCGAGCCTCGCGCTCTTGAACGTGATGCGCGCGCTCGACGTGACGCCGGCCGCGGTCGGTGGGCACAGCTTCGGCGAGGTGATCGCGCTGCACGCGGCGGGCGTGCTCTCGGAGGCGGACGCGCTGCGCGTCGCGCGCGAGCGTGGCGAGCGGATGGCGGAGGCCGCACGCACGACGGCGGGCGCGATGGTGGCGGTGTCGGCGAGCGCGGAGGAGCTGCGCGAGAAGCTCGCGGCGTGGTCGAGCGAAGGCATCGAGGGGGTCGTCCTCGCGAACCACAACCACCCGACGCAGGTGGTGCTCTCGGGGCCGACCGCCGCGATCGAGCGCGTGGAGGCGAAGCTCGAAGAGGCCGGCATGCGCGGCACGCGGCTGCCCGTCGCGACCGCGTTCCACTCCTCGGTCGTGTCGGACGCCACGGTGCCCTTCGGCGCGTTCTTGCAGAACGTCGCGGTGTCGGCGCCGACGCTGCCCGTCTACGGCAACACGCACGCCGCGCCGTACCCGAGCGACGACGCGTCGATTCGCGCGATCCTCGGAAACCAAATCGCGACGCCGGTGCGCTTCGTGGAGCAGGTCGAAGCGATGTACGCGGCCGGCGTGCGGACCTTCGTGGAGGTCGGTCCGGGCACGGTGCTCACGGGGCTCGTGGGGCGGATCTTGAAGGGGCGTCCGCATCGCGCGGTGGCGCTCGATCGTGGGTGCAAGGACGCGGTGTCGAGCCTGCAGCGTGGGCTCGCGCAGCTCGTGCTCAAGCTCAACGGCAGCAACTACGGCAAGCCGTATCCGCCGAAGGAAGGCGCGAGCGTGCTGCCGAAGCCGAACGGCCCGCGCGAGCCGGTGGTGGTGGAGAAGGTCGTCGAGAAGGTCGTGACGCAGGTCGTGGAGAAGGTGGTCGAAGTGCCGGTGGTGAAGGAAGTGCCGGTCGCGGCCTCGTCGACGGCGCTCGCGCCCTCGACCTCGTCGTCGTACCCGAGCGTGCTCCCGCGCGCGACGACTCCGTCGAGCGACGCGTGGGCGCAGGCGTTCCTGGAGGTGCAGCGCTCGGCGGCCGAGACCCACGCCGTCTACGCGAAGTCGATGGCCGACACCCACGCGACGTTCTTGATGGCGCAGCAGGAGTCGCTCCGCGCGCTCGCGGCCTTCGCGTCGCAGACGAGCGATCACGTGGGCGTGATGGCGCCGAGCGTGTCCGCCCCGACGTCGTTGCCGATGCAGACGGTGGCTCCGGCGCCGATCGTGGCTCCGGCTCCGACGCTGTCTCCGACTCCGATGACTCCGACGCAGTCTCCGACTCCGACGCAGTCTCCGACTCCGACGCTGTCTCCGGCTCGCACGCTGTCTCCGACTCCGACCCTGTCTCCGACTCCATCGAAACCCGCCGTCGCATCGGCTCCCTCGAAGCCCGCCGTCACGTCGATGCCGACCGCGCCCTCGACCAGCGCCGCGTCGCTCCAGTCGTTGATGCTGCGCATCGTCGGCGAGAAGACCGGCTACCCGCTCGAGATGCTCGAGCTCTCGATGGATCTCGAAGGCGATCTCGGCGTCGACTCGATCAAGCGCGTCGAGATCCTCGCCGCGATGCGCGAGCAGGCGCCCGGTCTGCCGGAGGTCGATCCGGCGGAGCTCGGCAAGCTGCGCACGCTGCAAGAGATCGTGGACCGCATGGGCGCCGCGATGCCGGCTTCGAGCGGTGGGTCGTCGCAGCCTTCGCAGCCTGCGCAGACCCCGTCGTCCGCGAGCACGAGCGTCGACACCTCGGCGCTGCAGGCGCTGATGCTCCGCATCGTCGCGGAGAAGACGGGTTACCCGCCGGAGATGCTCGAGCTCTCGATGGATCTCGAGGGTGACCTCGGCGTCGACTCGATCAAACGTGTCGAGATCCTCGCCGCGATGCGCGAGCAGGCCCCGGGGCTTCCGGAGGTCGATCCGGCGGAGCTCGGCAAGCTGCGGACGCTGCAAGAGATCGTGGACCGCATGGGCGCCGCGATGCCGGCCACGGCGGCTCCGTCATCGCACGTCGCGACGGCCGCTCCGACCTCGGGCGTCGACCCGTCGGCGCTCCAGTCGCTGATGCTCCGCATCGTCGCGGAGAAGACGGGTTATCCGCCGGAGATGCTCGA
>JALOQC010000153.1 GCA_025453555.1 Myxococcota bacterium
AGGGTCGCGAAGTCGATCAGCAGCTCGGGCATCTCGTCGCAGGCGTCCGCGAGGGCGTCGCAGAGGATCAAACGACCTTCCGCGTCGGTGTTCCCGACCTCGATGGTCAGACCCTTGCGCGACGAGAGCACGTCGAGCGGTCGGAACGCGTCGCCGGAGACGCTGTTTTCCACCGCGGCGATCAACACGCGCAGGCGAACTGGGAGCTTCGCGTCCATCACCGCGTGCGCGAGCGCGATCGTGTGCGCGGCGCCGCCCATGTCCTTCTTCATCAGGAGCATGTTCGACGAGGGCTTCAGATCGAGGCCGCCGCTGTCGAAACAAACACCCTTTCCGACGAGGGTGACCTTCGGATGTTTCGGATCGCCCCACGTGATGTCGACCAGGCGCGGTGCGCGAACGGAAGCGCGCCCGACCGCGTGGATGGCGGGGTAGTTCTCCTTCAGGAGCTCGTCGCCGCGCACCACGCGGACCTTCGCGCCGTGCGCGCCCGCGACGCTCACGCACGCCGTCTCCAGCTCCGCCGGGCCGAGGTCGTTCGCGGGCAGGTTCACGAGGTCGCGCACGAGGAACGTCGCCTCGACGAGCCGCTTCACGCGTGCCGCGTCGACGCCCTCGGGCCACGCGAGCTTCTTCGTGGGCGGGCTCGGCTTCCGCTTGTAGCGATCGAAGCGGTAGAGCGCGAGCGCCCAGCCGAGCGCGGCGGGCTCGGCGTGATCGGCGAGGTCGCCTTCGAGGTGGTAACGACCCTTGGGCAGCTCGCCGGGCAGGCGCGACCACTCGAAGGGATCGGCGAGCTCGGGACGCACGAAGAGCACGCCTTGCAATCCGCCGTCGCGCTTGGGGAGCAGGAGCGTCTTGGCGTAGCGAGGCTCGAAGCCGATCGACTTCGCCCAGCCCTTCACGCTCGCGCTCTGAGCGGCGAGCCACTTCTTCACGTCGTCCTTCGCGACGACGTGCACGGGCACGCTGGTCTTGCCGGGGCGACCGCCGAGGATCGCGGAGACGTCGTCGAAGGACTGGAGAAACGCGCTGGACAAAGCTCACCTCCGGGCCGAGCACACCATCCGTCGAGCACACCAGCCGTCGAGGCCGGCGCTCGATGCGGCGCGAGGCTACTCGACGTCGCGGAACTGCGCGAGCAACGCGACGCGCGCGCGCTCGGCGTCGGCTTGGCGCGCGATCGCTTGGGTCACGAGGCGCGAGCCGTCCGCCGCCATCATGTCGAGGTGCTCCTTGCCGGTCGCGTCGTAGAGCCACCAGCCCATCTGCTCGACGTGGGCCGGGAAGGACGGAGGCGTGCGGGTGGGATCCTCCGCGTACGCGAGGAGCTCGGTCGTGCGCTCGTCGAGCTCGATCGCCGAGCGCGCGCGATCGAAGAAGACGCCGCGCGGGAGCGCGAGCAGCGCGGTGCGCATCATGCGATGGTCGAAGAGGAAGCCGCGTCGGAGCGTGCGGTTCTCGAAGGGCGCGGCGAGCGCGGCGCGAAGGCGTGGCAGGGGCGCGCCGACGCGGCTGGCGCCCACGACGGTGGGAGCTGCAGCGTCGAGGCTGCGGGTGAGCAACGCGATGCCGACCATCGTACCCACGAGCGAGTACGCGCTCGCGTGGAAGTCGCGGGCTCGCTCCACCGCACGCGCGAGGCGAGCGTCGGCGCGGGCCCATGCTTCGGGATCGAACCTGGCGGTCGCTTCGGTGGCGGGGTTGGCGGGGCCGACGTTCGCCGCGTCGGCGTCGTGGGATCGATCGTCGTTCGCGTGGTCGGTCGTCGAATCGGGATCGACGTCGTAGGGCGGGAGCTCCGCGACCTCGGCGAGCGCGAGCAGACCGGCGAGCTCCATCGTGCGCACCGCAGGCACGAGCTCGCAGTACGCGTCGACCGAAGGGCGGCAGTCCTCCACGAAGCGGGGGCGCGCGTCGACCTCGTCCATCGTCGCGCGGTGAGGTGCCACGTGCTCGCGCAGCCCGAGGAGCCGCTCGGTCGCTTCGTCCCACGCGCGCTCGCCGTCGGCGCCAGCGTCCACCCAGGCCTCGAACGGCTCGTCGCCCGCACGAGGCAACGAGCGCGCGATCACGAGCCCGTTCTCTTCGGCCCGCGCGGCCGGCGCAAACGCTTCGCTCTCCCACGGATCCGGCGGCACGGGGCGCAACTGATGCGCGCCGAGCCACGCACCGACGCAACCGACCGCCACCACGATCCCCACGATTCCCCATCGAATGGGGCGCGCGCCTCCCGGCATCTCTCGTGCTTGTTCGCGGCTGCTCATGGCGCGGTGGGGCTCGCTCGAACGGCTGCGATCGAGCGGCAGTGTCGATCGAGCGGCGGTGTCGATCGAGCGGCGGTGTCGATCGAGTGCCTCGATCGAGTGCGTCGATCGAGCTGCGTGTCTTCCGGGGAACCGCGTCATTCTGGAGACCCCGTGGCGTCTACCTTCGTCCGACCCAGGAGGTCCTCATGCGATCGCTTCGTTCTTCTTCCCTTCGCCCGTGGTGGCGCCGCGCGGTGCTCGTCGCGAGCCTGGTCGCCATCGCGTTCCCGATCCTCGCGTGCAGCTCCGAAGGCGGTGAGCGTGCGCGCGACGACGGCGGTTGCCCGATGGGAGAGACGTGCTCGCCGCTGACGCCGGCAGGCATGCGCTTCTCGGCCACGCCGCTCTCCGACACCGTGGGGGACATCCCGCGTCTCGCGGCGCCCGGTCGCACCACGATCGGCTTCACGCCGATCGGCTCCTACGAGCTGCCCGACTTCGCGGTCGAGGTCGGCGCGGGCCTCGAAGCGAGGTCGGCGCAGCGCGTCGACGCCGACACGGGTACGGTGGAGATCGTCGCGCGCGCGGTCACCGAAGGCAGCCTCGTGCGTGTGCTCGCGGCGGACGAGAGTGGTCTGCTCGATCGGGTGGAGCTCGTCGCGCACGAGGTCGATCGACGCGGCCTGCGCCCGTACGTGGGGCTCTTCCAGAGCCTCGGTGGTCCGTTCGAAGGCGGCATCTGGCGCTACTGGCACGAGCTGCCGAGCCTGACCGTGCTCGCGACGCTGCACGACGACGACGGCGCGCGTTTGGTCGACGAGAGCCTGCCGATGAGCGCGACCGTGGGCGAGCCCGCCGCCGTCGAAGACGACGCGCGCACCTGGGACACCCTCTCGCTCGACGTCGACGGCACGACCTCGGTCGACGTGACGGTGGGGACGACGGTGTTCACGTTGCAGAGCGTCGACGCGGTCGACTCGATCGTGCAGCTCCCGCAGGCCGACGAGGGCTCGCTCCTGCGTGACGCGTTCGTCTGCTTCGTCGCGCGCAGCGGCGCGGTGCCGGTGGTCGGCGCGCCGCTCACGTACCAGTGGGAGGGCGAGGACGCGAGCTTCCCCCTCGGGCGTTCGCTCGAGACCTTCCCCTTCGTCGAGTCGCCGTGCGTCGCGATCCCGGAGGGCACCGGCACGCGATCGATCACGATCACCGGGCCGAACGGGCTCTCCGCGAGCTTCGACGTGACGCTCCGCGATCGATCGGGCGAGCTGCGCTCGGTGTTGCCGAGCGCCGGCCGCGACGGACAGCGCGCGGGCGGTTGAGCGGGGCCTCTCGAACGTGTGTTCGATCGAGTGTGTTCGATCGGACGTGTGTTCGATCGAGCGTGTGTTCGATCGAGCGTGCGTTCGATCGTGTTCGCGTGTTCGATCGAGCGTGTGTTCGATCGAGCGTGTGTTCGATCGAGCGTGTGTTCGATCGAGCGTGTGTTCGATCGAGCGTGTGTTCGATCGAGCGTGTGTTCGATCGAACGAGCGGTGCTCAGTGAACGACGAGCTCGGTGAGCCCGCCGCCCGGACCACGATGCGAGCGCACCTCGAAGCGGATCGTCGTCACGCGCGGCGTCGCGAGCGAGAGCGTCCGCCGTTCGCCTGGTGCGAGCGTGTCCTCCACCTCGTGCCGCACGCTCTCTTCGTCGCGCACTTCCAGGCGGAAGCGTTCGGTCGAGCGGGGTGAGCCGTCGAGCGTGGAGGCGTTCAGCAGCTCGACCTCGGTGATCGCGCGCGGAGGCACGAGGCTCACTTCGAGGTACCCACGCGGCTCGTGCTCGAGCCATTGGGTGGTCTCGAGCCCGTCGATGGCGCGCTCGGCGCCGAACGTCGGGTCGCCGCCCAAGAAGGTCGAAGCGCGCGCGACCACGCGTGGGCGCGGCCAGAGCATCGACGCAGCGAGCGACACGACGAGCGCCGCCGCCACCGCCGTCGCGACGTGACGCGTCCGTCGATCCGCGGAAGCGACACCCCTCGACACCATCGCCCGCGCACGGTCCGACAACGAACGCGCGCGCTCCGCGAGCGCCGCGGGCTCCTCGTCGCCCCACGCGATCTGCGCGTCGAGCGCGTCGGCCTCCGCGCGGAGGACGGCCGGGATCCGGTCGTGGGACCCGAACCGCAAGCGCAGGCGAGCGAGCGCTCGTGCAGGACGCGCGCGCACGAGCACGAGGCCGAGGAGCACCACGAGCACGACGAGCGCCACGGCGGAGATCCCACGCGCCACGCGCTGCAAGGTGGTGGGCTTCCAACCGACGACGACGCGATGCTCGCCCGTGGGCACGTGCACGACCATGCGACCGTTCGCGTCGTTCGCGAGCTCGAGCGGTGCGTCGTCGAGCGTCGCTTCCCAGCCGAGCCATCGGAACTGCGCGAGCGTGATCGTGCACGCGTCTGCTGCGCGCACTTGCAGGGAGTACGTGAGCTCCTCGAAGCGCGCCTCGAGGAGCGTGCAGTCGCGCGACGCCGTCTGCGGCTCGCGCGCCCGGAGGGGGACGTCCACCACGTGCTTCGGGTAGTACTCGCCGTAGTCGAAGAGGATCGTCTCGTCTGCCGCGCGACCCGCGAAGTCGGCGTGTCCTTCCGGGAAGTCCACCGGGTTGGTGAGCTGCAGATGAGGTTGTGCGAGCGCGATCACGATCGCGGCGAGCGCGAGCCCCACGAGCTCACGCCGCGCCGGCCCGACCATCAGCGGCACCGCGCGCGCGGCGACGAGCGTGCCGAAGAACGTGGCGAGGCCGAGGAATCGATACGGAAAGAGGATCTGACCGACGAGCGGCACCGTCGCGTACACGGGCTCGGCCGCGCGCGTCGTCATGAAGAGCGCGAACGCGCACGCGAACGCCAACCCGAAGGTCAGCGCACGGCGCGGCAGCTCGCGGCGCCGACGAGCGACGACGAGGCTCGCGAGCGCGAGCAGCGGCACGATCGCGCCGAGGGTGAGCCGACGGGGCGCGGCGATGCGCCCTTCCGGCGTCGGGTCGAGCAGGTCGCCCGGCGAGAGCGCGGACGCCATGAGCTTGTCGAGCGAGAAGAACTCGTCGATGCGGACGGTGTGCTTCTCGCCGAGCGCGGGCAGCCAGTAGATCGCCGCGAGCGCGACGCCGAGCGTGGAGGCCGCGAAGACCCACACGTCTCCTCGGCAGAAGTGCCCGTGACGTCGGCGGAACGAGAGCGCGCGCGTCACGAAGAAGGCCGCGAAGGCGAGGGCGAAGAGCAGCGCGGAGAACGCGTGCGCGGGGACGAGCGCGGCCCACGCGAGCGCGAGCGCCACGAACGAGCCGAGCCGTGCTCGATCGTGCAGGGCTCGCTCGCGGAGCGCGAGGTCGTGGTAGAGGACCACCGGGAAGAGCAGGTTCGCCCAGCCTTCGGCGAAGTCCCCGCGATGGTAGAAGTTCGCGACCGTGTAGGGCGCGACGAGCAGGAGCGCCCCCGCGACGATCCCCGCGCCGGGGCCCCAGAGTCGACGTCCGAGCGCGGCCGCGTGGCTCACGCCGAGCACGAGCATCACGACGAGCGCGAGCTTGGTCGCGGTGAAGGGATCGAGCCCCGCCGCGCGGAAGGGCAGCGCCACGAACATCGAGCCCGCGTTGAAGAAGTTGAAGAGCGGGTAGCCGTGTCCTCCCGCGAGCTCGGGGATCCATCGCGGGAGCGGGTCGGTCCACGTGGCGTGTGCGTGGAGGAGGTCGAGGCGTCCGGGGTACCGATCGACCTCGTCGTTGCCGTACCAGTCGCTGAGGAAGAACGGACGCACGAACGCGGCGATGCCGATCGCGAGCGTGAGACCCGCGAGCAGACGCGCGACGAGCGGCGTCAGCAGCGGGCTCGGGCGGTCGAACGGATCGCGCATCACCACTCAGAACGCGCGTGGAGCATCGGCCTCGCCGACCGCCGCGGGATCCACGGTCAGACCCACGAGGACCGGGCGTCCGTCGCGCTCCTCGAGACGCCACTCCACCGGCACGTGCGTGGCAGGCGCGTCGCTGAACCAGAGCCAGACGCGCGCGTCGACCCACGCCTCACCGGTGAACACGTTGCCGCCGGGGATCGCGGCGGCCACACGCCACCGCTCGAGCGTCCCGCGCTCCTGCTGACGCGCGCTCCAGTCTTCGCGGAGCCGTTCGACGGTCGGGCGCGCCGGTGCGTCGTCGGCCCAATGATCGAGGGCCAGGCCGTAGTCCCCGGCTTGCAGGCGCCGCAGGTAGGGGTCGATCACCGCGGAGGCGTCGATCTCCCCGCGGTTGCGCGCGCGGACGGTGATCACGATCACGACCGCGGCGACGGTGAGCACGAGCGCGGCCAAGGCGAGGGTGCGCATCTTCATGCGAGGCGAGGCGTGGCACGGCCCGGCGCTCGACGCACGACGAACGCGTGCGCGCGGGGGAGGAGGCTGCGACTCGAGCGACGTGGCTCGCGAGGCGACGTGGTTCCGAGGTTCGTGGCGCGGGGTGCTGGCGCGCCCGACGTTCAGCCGCTCGGGAGCCGAGGCGCGCTCCCCCCGCTCGCCAGTCGCTTCGGCGGTCGGAAGCCCGGGAGCATGAGCCGCACCGTGGCCTCCGGATCACGGATGCGCTCCGCCGCGAAGAAGGCGAGCGCCTCCCGACGCACGTCCTCGCCCGACAGCCCGAGCTCCACGAGCCGGTAGCGCGCGCACGCGGCGATCAGCAGCAGGCCGTGCAGCTCGGCGCGGACCGCGCACTCTTCGAGCGACGCGCGACAGCCCGCGAGATCGCCTTCGTGCAGCCGCACGCCCGCGCGCAACGCCTCGCCCCAGATCCGCGCGAACGGGAGCTTCCGACGCAACAGGCGCTTGCTCACCTTCCGCGCGCTCCGGAGCCCGCGCGGATCACCTGCGTCCGCGCGCGCGAGCCCGAGTCGACCGAGCAGCCACCGCAGCTCCGATCCCCACGTGAGCACGAGCCCGTAGGGTGTGAACAAGAAGCGCTCCAGGACTGCGGTCCAGCGCATCAGCTCCGCGACGTCCGCGCCGACGTAGAGCGCCTCCTCCGCTTGGGTACGGCGCAGGTACCACTCGTTGGCCTGCGTGCGGACGAGCGGGGTCGTGAGATCCAGTCGCGCGAGATCACGCCGCGATGCCTCGACGCCGCTCTGGAGCAAGATCGGCAATTGAAACGCGAGGGTCCCGAGGGTCCAGAGGTAGCGGTTGCCGCGCCACTCCGCTTCGCGTCGCGAACGCTCGAGCTCGCTGCGCAGCTCCGTGAGCCGCCCGAGGTAGCGGAGCGATCCCATGATGAAGACCGCCATCTGGCTGATGTTCATCACGTTGGCGTCGGACTCCGCGGACCAGATCTCGAGGCTGCGCCGGAAGTGCGAGAGACACCGATCGAACTGTCCCAGGAAATAGTGGAAGAGACCCTCGCCCGCCGAGAGCCACGCGCGGTGGTTCGGGTGGGTGCTCTGCGCGAAGACTTGTTTGGCGAGCTCGAGCGCGCGCGCCGCCTGATCGGCCTGTCGTTCGTTGAAGGTGAGCGATACGCCCGCCTCGCGCGACAGGCACAGGCCGAGCGTCTCGAGCTCGCCGTCGCGCAACGCGTCGGTGAGCGAGCGAGCGTGCAGCTCGTTGGCGAGGAGGGGGTCGAGGATCGGCAAGTGCACGAACGCGGCGATGTAGAGCCGATTCACCGGCGACTCGGCGGCGTCGGAGCCGGTGTGCACCGGCAGCGTCTCGGGCAGCCCACGAAAGCGGAGCTGCAGGCGACGCCGCACGAGCGACACGAGCGCGCCGAAGCGACTGCGCGCGAGCCCGACGCCGACCTCGTCGCAGAGCTTCACGAGCAGCTCCATCGCCTGCTCGGTGTGCCCGCTCATCGCGAGCTGCTCGAGCGCGCGCGTGCGTAGCGAGAGCGCGACCTCCGGATCCTTCTGCGCGTCGGCGGCGGCGAGGAACCCTTGCGCGGCCTCGATCGCGCCGCGCCCCGCGTTCGCGAGCGCGTCCGAGAGCGCGAGCCGCAGCGCGATCTCCTTCTCCGGCTCGTGGCGCCCGAGGTGCAGCGTCATCCGGTAGAGCTCGGCCGCGCGATCGAACGCGAGCGCGTCGATCGCCTTCTGCGCCGCGAGCTCGGCCGCGGCCGCGGCCTGCTCGCGCTGCCCCGCCTCCGCGAGGTGCCATACGCGATCGCGATCGGCGTCGCGGCGATCGCGCGTCGCGGCTTCGAGCGCGGCTGCGATGGCCGCGTGATGTCGCGATCGATGCTCGGGCGCGAGCGTCTCCAGCAGCGCCTCGCGGATCCGGTCGTGGTAGGGCGCGAAACGCACGATGTCACCCGGGATCGATCGCAGGAGCTGTTCGCTCTCGAGGAGCGACTGCATCTCTTGGCAGGTCGCGGCGTCGAGGCCGGTCGCGCGCGACGCCACGCTGCGCTCGAGAGGCACGGTGGAGATGCACGCGATCTCGAGCAGACGCCGCGCCTTCGGCTCCAGCCGATCGACGCGCTGACGAAGCATCTCGTCGAGTCGCGGCGCGCTCTCGCCCGCCTTGCGCGCGTGCCGCAGGAGCTGCTGCAGGAACATCGGATGACCGCCGCTCTCGGCCGCGAAGCCTTCGAGGTCGAGCGCGGTCTCGTCGGAGAGCAGCTCGCGCGCGAGGGCCACCGCGTCGCGGCTCGGCAGCGGCTCGAGCGCGAGCGTGCGGGCCTCGACCGCGAGCTCGAGCTCACTCGGCCGCTCGGTGGTCACGAGCAGGAGCGGGGGCGCGTCCGAGCCCGAGAGCACGTCCTCCAGCAGCACGCGGCTGTCGCGATCGGCCCAGTGGAAGTCGTCGATCCAGAGCACCACGGGGCCTTCGCGGCCCATGTTCCGCAGCAGCTCGCGCAGCGCGTCGAACGCGAGCCGGCGGAGGCGATCGGGGTTGGTGGTGGCGACGCGCGGGGTCGCGAGCTCCGCGATCGAAGGAACGCGCCTCAGCACCGGGAAGACCTGCGCGAGCGCGTGCACGTCTTTGGGAAGGAGCCACGCCGCCTGCGCCGCGCTCACCTGCCCTTCGATCTTGCGGAGCCAGCGGCTGATCGCGTCGACCACTCCGTCCCACGCGCGGTAGGGCACGAGCTCTTGTGCGTAGCAGCGGCCGTCGAGCAGCACGATCGACGGCTCGCTCTCTTGGAGCGCGTCGAGGAAGTGCCGCACCAGCGCGCTCTTGCCGACGCCCGACTCGCCGACCACGCGGACCATCACGGGCTGCCCGCGGCGACCGTCGTCGAACGCTTGCCGAAGCGCCACGATCTCGCGGCTCCGACCGACGAAGGGACTGCGCTCCGAGGGCAGCGTCTGCGAGCCCGAGCGTGGCTCCGGCGCGTCGAGGAACGAACGGAGCTGCTCGGGGCCCGCGCGTCGCTCCGGATCGCGCTCCAGCAGCGCGAGGCAGATGCGATCGAGATCCTCCGGCACACCGAGCGTGAACGTCGAAGGCGAGGGCGCCGCGTTCTTCACCTTCTGCGCGAGCACCTCGAGCGGGGCGCCTTCGAAGGGCAGGCGCCCGGTGAGCGCCTCGAAGAGCATCACGCCGAGCGCGTACCAATCGGACGCGGGCGTCGCAAGCGCGCCTTGCGCTTGTTCGGGCGACATGTAGCCCGCGGTGCCCTCGATGGTGCGACCCGAGTCGGTGGAGTGCAGCTCGGTGCCGCGCGCGAGCCCGAAGTCGAGCAGCACCGCGCGCCCCGAGTCGGCTTCGATCACGACGTTCGAGGGCTTCACGTCGCGGTGCACGCGGCTCGCGCGGTGGAGCGCTTCGAGACCGACCACGACCTGGGTGAGCACCGCGCGCAGGCGAGCTTCGTGGAAGCGCGGTGGCTGCGCGACGCGACGCGGCCCGGTGGCGTCCATCTCTTCGCCGTCGGGCGAGGAGTGGCGCGAGGTGTCGTGCACGCGTCCGCTGCGCGACGCTCCACGCACCCAATGGAGGAAGTCGAGCCCTTCGACGAGCTCCATCGAGAAGAACCAGTCGTCGTCGCCTCCGAAGAGCTCGCCGAGTCGCACGAGGTTTCGGTGGCGAAGATCGGCGAGCGCGCGGAACTCCGTCTTCAGGCGATAGAAGGCTTGCGGGCTCGCGACGCGCACCGACTTGAGCGCGACCTCGACGCCGAGCTCGCGATCGAACGCGCGAAAGACGTTGCCCATCCCGCCACGCCCGAGGAGGCCGCGGATCTCGAAGCGTTCTCGCAACACCGCGCCCGTGGCGAGACTCATCGCGGGTGAGGATACCGAACGTGGCCCTCGCGTGCGTGGGGCAGTCCCCGACGTGGAGTGTCGCTCGTTCTTCGCTCGTTCGTCGCGCGCCGATGTCGCGACGTCGGACTTCCACGCGCACTCCGAGGCGCCCGACGGGCTCGTCGACGCCCCCCTCGCCACCGCGCGGGGACCCGAGCCGCGGCGGTTGGACGGAATCGCCGGAGCCGGGGAGACTCGGTGAGCCGTTCTTCCCGGCTCGTGCGCCCCACCTCCACATGCCCTCCGCTCATCGACGTCCGCGCCCCTCCCGCGACCCCGTGGTCGTCGTCGCGCCGTCGGGTCCGAGCGACGGCGAGCTGGTGCGGCGCGCGCGCGAAGGCGACCGTTGGGCTCAGGAGGCGATCTTCCGCCGCTATGCGAGCCGCGTGCAGGCCCTCGCGGAGCGGTTGCTGCGCCGACGCCACGAGGCGGACGACGTCGTGCAGGAGACCTTCGCGGACGCCCTGCTCGCCCTCGACGGGCTGCGTGAGCCCGAGGCGCTCCGGGGCTGGCTCTTCGGGATCGCGGTGCGTCGCGTCCGCCGCCGTCAGCGCAAGCTCGGGCTCTTGCGCACCTTCGGGCTCGATCGGGGCCTCGACGACGCGACGTTGGCCGGGCTCGCGGCGCCGGGGATCTCGCCCGAAGTGGCCTCCGAGCTCGCGCGCGTCGACGCGATCCTCGCGCGCCTCCATCCCGACGATCGCAACGCGTGGATGCTCCGGCACGTCGAGGGTGAGAAGCTGGAGGACGTGGCCGCGATCACCGGCTGCTCGCTCGCGACCGCGAAACGAAGGATCCAGGCCGCGCAGGTCCACGTGGACGCGGCGCTCGCGCGAGGTGCGTCATGAGCCGGCTCCCCGATCCGATCGGCTCGGTGCTCGAGCGCGACGAGGACGAGCACCGGCTCCACCGGAACTGGGAGGGCACCCGCGCGCGCATGGCGGCCCGCGAGCGTCCGCTGCTGACCCCGCGGACCGGCAGCGATCGACGGCCGCCGGTGCGCGCGACCGCGATCGGGCTCGCGTTCGCGGCGGCGGCGCTCGTCGCCTTCGTGGCGTGGCCTCGCGCCGCCGAGGGCCCGCTGCTCACCGAAGCGGGCGGATTGCCCGTCGCGGCCGAGTCGGTCGCGCGTCCGCGCACGCTCCGCTTCGACGACGGCTCGGCGATCGAGCTCGCGTCGGGCGCACGTGTGGTCCCACGCGTCAACGACGCCGAGCACTTCGAGCTCGTGCTGGAGCGTGGCCGCACCCGGGTCGAGGTCACCCCGGGAGGCGCACGCGCGTGGACGATCGACGCCGGGATCGCGACGGTGCGGGTCGTCGGCACGGCGTTCGTGGTCGAGCGCGACGAACGAACGGTGCGCGTGGAGGTCGAGCGAGGCCGCGTGCGGGTCGAGGGCGACTCGGTCCCGAACGGATCGCGCGAGCTCGGCGCGGGCGAGCGCATCGAGGTGCACGCCGAGCGAACGGCGGCGTCGGTCACCGACGAAGCCGCCGCCGAAGATGCCCGCGACGCGGCGAACGGCGAGGTCGATTCCGACTCGGAGCTGGCGTCCGGATCCGAGTTGGAGCCGGCGGATTCCGATGCGGATTCCGATTCGGAATCGACGTCGGGATCTGCGTTCGAGTCGGGGCGTGAGTCGGCGGGTTCCGCGGGTGATCCGCGGGTCGCGACGTCTCGCGCGCGGACGACACCCGAGACCGACGCCGCGTGGCAGGCCCTCGCGGAGCGCGGCGAACATCGCGCGGCGTACGACGCGCTCTCGCCGAGCGGTCTCGAGCGCCGTGCGCGGGCCGCGAGCGCACGGGAGCTCCTGCTCCTCGCGGACGTCGCGCGCCTCTCGGGTCATCCGGCGGACGCGGTGGTGCCGCTGCGACGTTTCCTCGACGCGCACGCCGCCCATCCGGAGGCGCCGCTCGCCGCCATCACGCTCGCGCGCGTCGAGCTCGTGCTCGGTCGGCCGGCCGCGGCGGCGAGCGCGTTCGAGCGCGCGCAGGAGCTCGGCGTTCCCTCGTCGTTCGACGCCGAGGTCTGCGCGGGCCTGGCGCTCGCGCTCGCGCGCAGCGGCTCGGTCGCGCCGGCGAGCGAGGCGGCGCGTCGGTGCCTCGCCCGCCATGCGCGCCCTCCGCACCACGAGGCGCTCCGGCGTTTGGCGGAGGGAGCGGTCGAGGAAGGCGCGAACGCGCCGGCGCGCGAGCAACCCGCGTCCGAATCGCCCGCGCTCGATCGACCTTCGCGCAATGCGGCCACGAACGAGGCCGCGAGTGATGCCCCCGACGTCGTCGTCGAGCGGTGAACGTGCGCGAGACGTTGCCTCGGACGTTGCGGACATGAGACCCGGTCGTGTGATCGACGCCCCCCCCCGTGCCTGCGCCCGAACGCACGTGGGTGTCGTCGGGCCCCGCGTCGTGACGCTCGCGCTCCTGCTCGTCGCGTTCGCGTCGAGTGCGCGCGCCGACGTCGCGATCGAGTGGCCCGAGTGTGCGCCGCGCTGGTGGGATCGCGAGGCGGTGCAGCGCGCGCTCTCGGTCGAGCTCCAGGCGACGGGCGCGAGCGCGCGACCGGGTGAGCTCGTGCTCGTGATCGCGAGCCCGTGCGAGGACGCGTCCGAGGTGGGTCTGCGCTGGCGCGACGACCGAGGGATCGCGCGCGGCGACGTTCAGCTCACGGACGTGGCGAACGCGGCGCGCCCACGCGCGATCGCGCTCGCAGTCGCGGGGCTGGTGTCGGGGCCGCGGGAGACGGAGACGGAGACGCAGACCGAGACCGAGACCGAGACCGAGACCGAGACCGAGACCGAGACCGAGACCGAGACCGAGACCGAGAC
>JALOQC010000154.1 GCA_025453555.1 Myxococcota bacterium
GAATCGTTCGGCTTCGTGGACTGCGTCCACTGCGCTTCGAACGATTCCACTTCGAACCGCTCGCTCCGCTCGCTGCGCGCCGTCCGGTAGGGCGGCTTGCGAAATCGGCCGAGCTTCTAACGAAAGCGCATCTCATGACCTCCCGTGAGTTGATTCGTGGCAGCCGTGCGTCGATCGCCGCGTCCGCGAACCGAGGAAATGTGGTGCATTTTCGAGCGTGAGTGGATGGCGACGAGGGGCGTGCGGATGCCGCGAAGCGGCCGCGGGAGGTTGTGAGATGCGCTCTAGTCAGCGAAGCCAAGGCGCGCCGAGGACGGCCTGCGCGACGAGCCCCACGAGCGCCGCGACGATCGCCCGTCCGGTCGAGAGCGCGTGCGCGCGCCGCACCGCGAGCACCGCCAGCACGAGCGTGCCGAGCGACGACGCCGCCGCCGTGAAGCGCACGCCTTCCGTGAGCCGTTCGAAGCCTCCCGTCAGGTAGAGCGCGACGTCGGGCAAGAGCCAGAGCGATAGGAAGGGCAGCGCGAGCGCACGGGCCCCGCGATCGAACGTGTCTTCGAACGTCCCGCTCCCGCCGAGCTTTCGCGCGATCGCGTGCGCGCTCCCCGCAAACGCGAGCGCCATCGCGACCCGCACCGGCACGACGAACACCGCCTCCCACGCGTAGTAGCTCTCGCGCGGGATCGGCGCGATCAGCGGTCCGCTCGGCGCTTCGCCTTCGAGCGCGAGCCACGCGAGGAAGAACGCCGAGAGCCCCCCGTGCAGCGCGACCCACGCGAGGCCACGCTTCCGAGCTTCGGCCCGCTCACGCGTGCCCCGCGAGCGAGCGCTCAACGCAAGACCTCGAACGTCCACGGGGCGACCTCGCCCGTCGTTCGCAGCACGCCCGCGAGGATGTCCGCGTCTTCGCCAGCGGGGAGCATGAGCCACAGCCGCCCGCCGGGGATGCGCTCTTGAATCCGCGGCGCCGTCCACACCACGTCGTCGACCACGACCGCGAGGTGCTCGCCGACGTGCGCGGCGGTAAACGCGTCGAACGCGGCCGCTCCCCGCGCGTCGAGGGTCAGGCTCACGTTCTTCGCCCCGGTCATCGGATCGTCGACCACCTCGACGTCGACGAGGTTGGCGCGCGTGAGCACGGGGGGATCGACGAGGCAGTGCGCGGCGCAGGTTCCGTCGTCGAGCGTCTCGAGCGCGACGTGACAACCCGGCGCCTCGGATGCCGCCCACGGACGCAGCACCTCGCACGGTCCGTTCACACCGGCGCGCGAAGGCTCGGGGCGCGCGATTCCGTCGGGGAAGGTGGTCGTGACCGGGAAGGTGACGAGCTGATGCACCGTGAGCCGCAGCGGGCGCAGCGCACGCTGTCGTCTCTTCGACGCGCAGCACCACACGCGCGTCGTCCGCGGACACGATCGAGGCGCGCGCACCGAGCGCTTCGAGCCGCGTGACCATCGTGCGTGCGTCGTTCTCCTCGAAGCGATCGACGGCCGCGAGCGTGAGCTCGAACGCGGCGCGACCGCGCAACGGACCGCGCGGCACCACCACCACGCGGAAGACCGCGTAGGCGAGCACCGCGGTGCACACGAGCACGATGCCGAGGATCAGCGAGACGCGAACGCGAGCCGACATGCCGCGAGGCTCGCACGCTCGGCGCAGTTGTCGAGAACGTGCGTCGCGCGTGGCTGCTTCGTGCGGCTCGTCGACCGTGCGCGCGCCCGAGACGCGCGCGTCACTCGGCCGCGTCGCGCATCACGCGGGCCGCTTCGCGCTCTTTGCGCGGTCGCGGGCGACTCCGAATCATCGAGCGCTTGCCGACCATCACGCCGACCGTCTGCTTCAGCCGCTTCCACACGCTCTCTTGCACGTACGGCACGCCGTGCTTCTCGCAGATCGCCTTCACCTTCGGCGCGGCGCGCACGTACGCGGCGGGCGGCAGATCGGGCCAGAGGTGGTGCTCGATCTGGTAGTTCAGGAACCCGTGGAGCACGTCGTTCACGATGCCGCCGGTGGGGAAGTTCACCGAGCCGAGGATCTGGCGCACGTAGAGATCCGGACGATCCGACGGGGGTCCGGCGAAGCGGTGCACGTCGTCGCCCACGTGGTTGGGCACGATGATCGCGAACGTGTGCAGGTTCGTGAGCAGCTCCGCGAGCGCGCTGTTGATCGCGACGTTCGCGGCCGCGATCGGGCCGAGCGGCAAGAAGAGCGCGGGCGCGACGACGAAGCGCGCGAGCCCGTACGGGAGCACACACTCCTTCCAGAACGCGCGCCCCTCTTCGGTCCGCGGATCGAACACGACGTGGTAGGGCACGTCGGAGTTGTCCATCGTCTCCGCGTCGATCGGTCGCCGCTCTTCCTTGAGCTGCTTGGCGCGTTGCAGCGTCTGGAACGTGCTCGGCGCGTAGTAGCTGAGCTTCCACGTCAGCGCGTAGAAGCTCACCGCCGCGTACTTGAGGGCGACGGGGATCTTCGCGTCGCGCAGGCTCTGCACGTTGTGCTCGACGAGGTCCGGATCGAGCAGCTCGCCCGTGTGGTAGTGGTGCAGGCGGTTGTGCTCGAAATCCCACGCGGCCGGCGAGATCCAGTCGAGCCAATCCACGAAGCGCCGCGTGCCCTGTGCGAACCGCTCCTTCTTCCACTCCGGCGGCGCCTCCTCGATGCGATCGAGCCCGCGGTGCGAGACGTGGTGCATCACGATCGCCCAGCGCGTGCTGGAGCCGAACGCCAGAAGGAGCGCGGGCAGCGGGCTCGGCGCGATCCAAGCGGTCGCGTAGCCCAGCATCGTCGACGCGCGACCGGCTCGAGCGATGCGGCGCAGGTGGGCGAAGTCTTCCGGCCCGATCGAGCGCAACAGCTCGCGACGGAGCGCGTCGAGCTCGGCGGCGAAGGCGTCGTAGTCGACGTGAGGGAGGGGATCGGGGAGGGACGGATCGTCGCGGTACATCGAGGCTCGGAGTCCTTGCCGGCAAACGCGAGCGGCGGTCCCGAAGGGGTCGCTCGCGCGCGAGCGTGTAGCGCACGTCGGGTGCGAAACACCGTCACCGTTCCGTCATCGCCGTCCGGGATCCGTGCACGATGGGCGCAGCCGCTGGGGACCGGAGGCCGCATCCGGGGGTGGGAGGCCCCAGAATCGTCGGTCGACCGAACACGTGCCGCGCGAGGAACGCTCGAAAAACGTGGGCTGTTCGGACGCGAGGCCAAACGCACACGTTCGCGGGGAACTCACGCGCGCGGTGGCGCGCCTCGTGCTCTACGGCTGAACGTGTGCGCGCCTCGGGCGCGCTCCACACACCTCCACACGCGCTTCCCGGATCGGCCGGCCTTTCCACCACCACGCAATGCTCGGCTCGCCGAGCGATCGGTCGATCCGGGAAGCGACACCCTACGCTGAGGTCGTGGCGTACCGAGCGGCGTCGACGAGGACGGACGACCGAAGCGCGTGGTGCATGCGCGCTCGGCCGATAGCCGAGTTCGCGCTCGGCCACTACGAGCCGGCTTCGTCCGACTGTCGGACGTTGCCGGGAAAGCCGAGCGTGACGCGCGCGAGGCCCTTGCCGGAGAACGACTGCACCCACAACGCGCGGCCGTCGAGATCGAAACACGCCACCTCGCCGGACGCGCCGACGTAGAGCCGCCCGCGCTCGAGCACGGCGCTCGGGCGTCCCTTGTAGCGACCCGGCAACGCGACGACGCCGATCGGGGTTCCGCTCGGATAGTGGAAGGCGTGCAAGTGCGAGTAGGTGATCGCGAACACGCGCCCCTCCGCCATCAGCACCTCGATCTCCCCGAGCCCTTCGAGGGCGTGCTCCCACACCAAACTTCCGTCTGCGGGAGCGAGGCCGAAGATTCGCCGATTGAACGCGACGACCAGGACCGAGCGATCCTCGCTGCCGTCCTCGCGGTACCCGCTCACGACGCGAGCTCCACGCAAAGGGGACGGGAACCCGCAAAGCGGCGAGTGCGGAAGCGGGACGGGCGGACACGACCGGAGCGCAGGTGCGGCATGTCGCGGAGTCTACCGACGAACGAGGCCCCGCAGCAGTGCGACGAGCTCGCGCCCCGCACGAGCGGACCCGTCCCTCGAGAGGGCCCTCACGCATGCGCCGTGCGCGCTACTCCGGCGGGAAGTCGAGCGCGAAGACGTTCGCCTTCTTGCGCTCCCAGCGTCGTGCATCGAACGCGCGCGCCGGCGCGAAGATGCGCGGCTCGTGCAGCGGCCACACGCCGCACGGGGTCGCGCTCGAGCCGCTCACGCGGAGGATGCCGTTGACCGCCCGTCGCGCGGCCTCGTTCGCGCCCTCCATCGTCGCGAGGTCGGTGTACGTGCGGACGTAGTCGCTCGCGAGGAACAGATTCGGGATCGAGGTCACGGCTTCCGGTCGGTACTTCCACGAGCCGGTCACGTTCACGAGCAGTGGCTCGTCGTTGGTCGCGCCGTGCGGGTGGCTCACGACGATGCTCGGATCGAGAAACCAGGAGTGGAGATTCGCGTCGTCGAGCTCGGGCGCCGTCGCGTCGTTGAGCTCTTGCTTGAGCTGCGCCCAGACCTCGTTCTTGATCTCCTCGCGCGTCGTGAGGTCCTTGGCCGCCTTGCCGTAGAGGATGCCTGGGGTCTCCCAGTCACTGATGTCGATGCTGAGGATCCCGTTGACCGTTCCATCCCCGTAGTTGCGCACCTTCTCTTGCCAGAACTGCTCTTGGGAGATGCTGGTCAGCGCCCACGGAGAGTCCGTGTAGATGGTGTGACCGTGCGCCAGACGGACGTCGGTCTTCAGGTAGAACATAATCCCGTTCATCCACTGCGTGTGCAGCTTCGACAGGCCCGCGAGCTCGGGCGCGGCGGTCACGAGGTCGAAGGTCAAGAGCGGGATGACGCGCTCGACCGGCATGGAGAGCACGTAGAAGTCGGCCACGTGCGTGGTCGTCGCGCCGCCGTGCTCCACGTCGACGCCGAGGATCTTCGTCGCGCTACCCGGCCCGGCCGACGGTCCGACGTGCAGTGCCTTCACCTCGTGCTCGAGGTGATAGGTCACGCCGCGCCCCGTGAGGTACGCGACCCAGGGGTCGATCCAGACCTCGTTGGTCGGTCCGTCGAGCAACCGATCGAGGGTCTCGCCCGGAGTGATCAGATCGAAGAGGAGCTGAAGCAGGATGTAGCCGACGGTGCGCGTGCTTCCGTCCTCGGCGCGCATGGCGACGAGGCTGCGTGTGAGACCCTTCGCGAGGTACGCGCGGTACTCGGCCGACATCTCGGACGCGCGGATGAAGTCCCACCAGTCGACGAGCTCCCATTGACCGAAGCGCCGCCCCTCGCAGGACGTCAGCAGCGCGAGCAGCCGATCGAGGAAGAAGGTCGCCTCGGGGACCGGGATACCGAGATCGGCGGTGAATACCGCCTTCAGCGCGCGGTACCACTCGCCGAGGCTGGTGGGAAAGCGAGCGACGAAGATCGGATCGCTCTGGCCTTTGCGCGCGAGCATGAACTGCGTCGCTTGAACGAGGTTTCCGTACACGCCATCGTCGTTTCCCATGAAGGGAATCCGCTTCATCGTATCGGGTAGATGGCGGTAGAAACCCGGAAAGAAGCGGAAGCCGTGCTCGCCTGGCAGATCGGGGCGTCCGCCAGTGCCCGTACCAGGGACGGGGAGGCTTCGCGCCTTGCCGCCCGGGATGGTGCCTCGTTCGAAGACCTCCACCGTGAACCCGCGCTCGACCAGCTCGTGCGCCGTGCTCAAACCCGCCACGCCTCCTCCGAGGACGATGACCTTTCCTGTCATGGTGGCGAGGGTACCGACGCGCGCGCGAGGCGGTGGAGGATTCGACGTCGACGAATGCACGTGAGGCCGCGGCGCGACTTCTCGTCTCACCCGTTTGGGGGATGCGAGACCCGCGGCGTGGCCGGGTCGTGCGACCGTTTCCTTCGGTGGTCGCGACGGATTCGGAGCCCGTGACCTCGCCCGGACCGGCACGTCAGGTGTTCTCCGGGTTTTCACCCCGGAGAACTTCTCGCGTGCGGCGGTGCCGTTTATGCTGCCGCGCATGGGGAGGGAGCTCGTGAGCGAGTCGATCGACTGGGGAGGTGGCACGATCACGCTCGACGCCGCCGAGCAGTTCGCCGCTCGGATCCCCGTCACGCCGGCCGAGCGCGGACGGATCGCGCGGACGCTCTACGACTTCCCGATGGAGTGCCAGGTTCGTGGGATGTTCTTCCAGGGGCTCGTCGACACCGTCACTCGCACGGCGGACAAGACGACCTGCGATCGGCTGCTGACGGAGGCGGGCGTTCACACACGCTTCATCCCCTTCGTGCTGATGCCGCACCGTGACTTCTACAAACTCTATTTCCTCGCGGCGGCTACGCTCTTTCCTCGCATGCCGCTCGAGCACGGTTTCGAACGCATCGCAGAAGATTTCTATCCGACTTTCAAAGACAGCATGGTCGGCCGCACGCTGAGCGCCTTCATCGGAAAGGACGCGTTCACGGTCCTCGATCGGCTCGCGCAGGCGTATCAGATGTCGATCCCCTGGAACGAGCACTCCGTCAAGAAGGACGGAACGTCGGGCGCGGTGTGGAGCTGCAAAGTCGAACCGAGCGAGCTCTACCCCGCGACCTTCAAAGGCATCGTCAAAGGCACCATGCGCGCCCACGGCGTGAACGAGCCGTGGGTGACGCCGATCGCGGAGCGCCGCGACGGGAACGCGCGCCGGTTCGAGTTCCGCATCCGCTGGTGACCGCGACGACCCGGGGTCGCGTGATGTCCGAACACGCGTTCGCGACTTCCCTCGCGCGGCAGGAGAGGCGCCCCCGGACCTCGTGGGGTGAGCACGCGGTCCGAGGGCCCTTGGTGGTTTGGAGAAGTGGACGAACCTCGGCGCGCCGAGACGCGCGACCCCACCTTCAGCACGTGCCGGGCCAACCCGCTTTTGCCAGTGTTTCGCGCGGGATGTGGGCGGGAAGGCGTTCGCTTGGGGACTTTCACCCCAGGTGACCGGGCGAACCGGCGCGGTGCCCGCTCGAATGTCTCGGTCGGCGGAGTCGCGTGGTCCGCCTCATCGACGCGCGCGCAAGTGCGGGCGCACCGCGGCCACCAGCTCGGCCGCGCGGGCCCGATCGACGGGCGCCCGGACGTCGCCTCCCACCTTCGTCGCGGTGCCGACGATCGCGCCGTCGGCGAAGGGCGCGAGCTCGGCGGCGTTCTCGGGCGAGAGGCCGCTCCCGATCCACACGGGGCGCTCACCGGCGGCGGCGCGCACCTGCTCGAGCAACGCGCGATCCACGGGGTGTCCGGTGCCGCGTCCAGTCACGATCACCGCGTCCGCCATCCCGCGATCGAGCACCTCTTCGACCGCTCGAGTCGCGTCGAGCGGGGCGAGCGGCGACGCGTGCTTCACGAGCACGTCCGCGAGCAGCGCCGTGCTCGCGCCGAGCGACGCACGGTAACGCAGCGTGACGTCGGCTTCGCCTTCGATGAGGCCTTGATCGGTCACGTAGGCGCCCGAGTGCACGTTGATGCGCACGAAGTCGAGGTCGGCCGCGGCGGCGATCCCGAGGGCGGACACTCCGTCGTTCCGCAGACAGTTCACGCCGACCGGCAGCCCCGACGCGCGCTTCGCATCGCGCGCCACGAGCGCGAGGAACGCGACCTGATGCGCCGGAAGTCGGTGTCCCGCGGTGCCCTTCGGGAAGGGCGCCGAGCCGAAGTTCTCCACGACGAGCGCGTCGAAGCCCGCCGCGGCGAGCGCTTCGGCGTCGCGAAGCGCGTGGGCCTCCGCGTCCGCGAAGCTGCCGCTCGGGCGCGGATCCCCCGGGAGCGCAGGCAGATGCAGGACACCGACGAGACCGCGAGGGCTGAAGCGCGACATGCCGCGACCGTATCGTACGTACGGTCGCGAGACAGCCTCGATCGCGTCGGCCGAACGTGGCGCAGGCCCGGCGCTCGAGCCCCGCACCGAACCGTGCGCTTCGAGCGAGCCGACCCCCGGTTGACGTGCGCGCGACGGGCCCTCGACACTGTGGTCATGGGGGTGGTCGACCGAGAAGCCTTCGAGGCGAGCGTCGCCGAGGTCGTCGCAGCGGTGCGCGATCCGAAGCTCGGGCTCCACGGGCCCGGCACGATCAGTTGGCGCATCAGCCGCGAGCCGATCGTCTTCCTCGGCGGCGGCGCGGCCGCGCTCCTCCAGCTCGCGCATCCCTTCGTCGCCTACGCGGTGGCCGAGCACAGCAAGACGCAGACGGATCCGGTCGGACGCTTCCAGCGGACCTTCGAGTACGTCTACGCGATCGTCTTCGGCGATCTCGAGCACGCGCTGCGCGCGGCGGGTCGCGTGCGGAGGATGCACGAGCGCATCGTCGGCACGCTCGGGGAGGACGCGGGACGTTTTCGCGCGGGCGATCCCTACGCCGCGAACGACGAGGACTCGTTGCTCTGGGTGCACGCGACGCTCACGCACACCGCGGTGCGGGTCTACGAGCGCGCGGTGTCGCCGCTCGAGCCGCGCGACAAGGAGCGTTACTGGCAGGAGTCCAAGCGTTTCGCGGGGCTCTTCGGCCTGCGCGCGGATCGGATCCCGTCGAGCTGGGTCGAGTTCGAGGAGTACTTCCGCGCCACCGTCGCGTCCGACACGATCGCGGTGACGCGTCCGGCGGCCGACATCGCGCGCTTCCTCTTTCGTCCGAAGAACGCGGGCGCGATCCCCTTCACGCGTTGGTACCGCGCGATGACCGCGGGGCTGCTGCCGAAGAAGCTGCGCCGCGAGTACGCGCTCCCCTACGGGCCCGTGGAGCGCGCGCTCCTCGCGACGAGCCTGCGCGCCGTGCGTCTCGGTGCGCCGGTGCTGCCGCGGCGGGCGCGGGAGGTGCCGGCCTACGTCGAGGCTCGCCATCGTCTGGCGGGCAACCCGCAGCCGGATCGTCTCGGCCGCGCGCTCGAGAGCGCGGTGCTGCGCGCGATCCGTCCCGCCCCGGTGCGTTGAGCGCGCGAGCTGGTCGCACCGGTCCGATCTCGTACGAGCCGGTCCCGAGGCTCGTCGGCCTTCGGGTGGATGCCCGCGATCTGGAAGCGAGGCCACGTGCGCGTCGACCGCGCGGTGTCATGGTTGCCGACCGTGCACCGCACCGACCCCGACGCCTTCGAGATCCGCCAGAGCGGCCCGCCCGCGCTGTCCCACGCCGCGCGCGACGTGATCGCCGCGCTCTCTTCGATGATCACGGACCGTCGGCGCGAGCGCATCCAAGAGATCGTTCGGCAGCGGACGACCAGCGTGACGGCGATCCTCGAGGACATCGCCGACCCCCACAACGCGAGCGCGATCCTCCGGAGCGCGGACGCGTTCGGCGTGCAGCGCGTGCACGTGATCCCCGGCATCAACGGCTTCCACGCCGCGCGCTCGGTGGCGAAGGGCACACACCACTGGCTCGACGTGCTCCGCCACGGGAGCGCGGAGGGCTGCGTCGGACACCTGCACGCGCAGGGCTACCGTGTGCTCGTCGCCTCGATGGAGGGCACCGTCACGCCGGAGGAGCTGCGCACGATCCCGAAGGTCGCGATCGTCTTCGGCAACGAGCACAAGGGCCCCACGCCCGCGATGCGTGGGCTCGCGGACGGAACCTACGCGGTGCCGATGTGCGGCTTCGTGGAGAGCCTCAACGTCAGCGTCGCGGCGGGCATCACGCTCTACGAGGCGACGCGTGGACGTCGCGGTGAGCTCGACGCGTCGGAGCGCGAGATCCTCGAAGCGCGCTATCTGCTGACGTGCGTGCGCGACTCGGAGCGAATCGTGCGTGACTTCGTGGCGAACGCGGCCCGCTGAGCGGGTCGACGATCGTCGCGGTCATGGTTCGTCGACGACGGTGCGTGCTCCGCGACGCCGTGACCGAATGCTCCGCGACGTGGTGGCCTTGCGGAGTGCGACCGCGTGCCTCGGTCTCCGGCGAGTCCCTCAGCGAACGCGCACGACGACCCGCGCGACGTCGGGGCCGAGGTCGAGCGTCTGCTGCGCCACCGAGCCGTCGCGCGCCGACACCGCGCGCAGCGCGTAGCGACCGGGCGGCAGGTCGAACATCGAGAAGCGCCCCGCCACGCTGCGCACGGTTCCGAGCGTCGCGCCGTCGCGGGTGACCGTGACGGTCGCGTCGGCGGGACGGCCGAGCGAGTCGGTCACGCTGCCTTGCGCGCAGACGCGCGTGCCGCGCCCGAGGTCGCGTGTGCTCGCCGTGGTGGACGGCGTGGTCGCGGTCGTCGTCGTCACGACGCGAGGCGCGACGGTCGGTGAGACGGTCGTCACGCCCGGCGCGGTGGTGACGACGCCCGGCGCGGTCGCCGTGACGCCGGGCGCAGTCGCGCGCGGCACGGTCGTGGTTGCCGTCGTGGTGGGAGAGGTCGAGGTCGTCGCGGTCGAGGTCGTCGCAGTCGTGGGGGTGACCGTCCGAACGCCCGGGGCGGTCCGCACGCTGGGTGCGGTGCCGACGGACGGTTGGACGTTCGCGCGGACGGTGGTCGTCGCAGGGGTCGCGGTCGTCGTCGTTCGAGTCGTCGCCGTCGGCGCGATGGCGGTCGTCGTCGCGGTCGTCGTCGCGGTCGTCGTCGCGGTCGTCGTCGCGGTCGTCGTCGTTGCTGCCCGCGTGCGGAACGTGAGGCTCGCCACCGAGCCCGCCTGTACCGCCACCGTCTGCGCTCCTGCGGAGCTCTCGCGCGTCGGCGCGACGTCGGCCGACCACGTGCCTGCGGCGAGGCCGATCGAGCACCGGCTCGCTACCGTTCGGCATTGCAGGGTCGCGTTTCCATTGCGGAACGTGACGGTGCCGTCGAGCGGCCGTCCCGCGGAGTCGACGACTCGAACCTGGACGGTCCCCGTCGGTTGCGCGTGACCCGCGGATGCCACAATGGCCACGAGCGAGACGGCGAGCGCGATGTGTTTCATGCGAGACCTCGACGCCGATCGTGCCGCAGGTGCGCGGTTCGAACCAGCACGGCGTGCGGGCGCGTGCGACGCGGACGACGTCCGATCGATTCACGTCGTGTCTGCGGGTCGCGCACCTAGCCCGAGCTCCCGCGCACGGGCGGCTTCGCCACGCTCGCGTTTCGGCGACGCGATCACTCCGTCACGACCACGCGTGACGCGCGAAAGCCCGTGCGATCCGTGCTGACGCCGTGCCAACCGTCGGGCACCCGCGGCCACGTCTCTCGGAACACGCGGTGCGCGTCGGTGGGCGTGAGGTTCACGCAGCCGTGGCTGCGTGGCAGGCCGAACCGCGTGTGCCAGAAGGCCGCGTGCAGCGCGATGCTTCCGTCGAAGTACTGCGTCCATGGCACGTCTTGGATTCGATACGCGTCGTCGCCCGCCTCCGGACCGAGGTTCGCCATCGTGTCCGTCACGTGCTTGCGCTGAATCGTGAACGTCCCGGTCGGCGTCGCGTGCTCGGGCAGACCCGTCGACACCAGCGTCGCGTACGCGGGCTCGGTGCCGCGGTAGACCACGAGCGTCTGCGACGAGAGATCCACGTGCACCCACGGCTCGTCGTCTTCGACCGAGAAGGGCGGATCGATCTTCTCCGCCGCCGTCGCGAAGTGATGCCGCAAGTAACGCGGCTCGGTCGCGCCGGGCAGCTCGACGCGGTGGTAGAGCAGATCGCCGATGCGCTCGGTGCCGCGCCAGATCGACGTGATGTCCGTCTGGCGTTCGATCGGCTGGGCCTCTTCGTCGCGTACCCAGCGCGTGGTTCCGTCGTCGCGCGTGCGCGGCATCATCGGGTGTCCGGTGCGGATCATCCACACCACCGGAAGCTCGCGCTCGTCGGTGAGCTCGATGCCGTGGAAGTCGTGCCCGACTCGCGTCTCGAGCTGCGACTCCTTCACGAACCCGCCGCCCGTGGTGCGCACGAAGCGTCGGCTCGAGCGCACCTGCACGTCGGTCGCCGCGACCATGAAGCCGCGTTTGAGGAAGTCCTTGATCGCCGCGTGTCGCTGCGACTCCGGTCCGAGCTCACCCGCGTAGAAGCGCTCCGCTTGGCGCTCGTTGTCGCGCAGGAGCTGCACGTAGCGCTCGGACCACGCGAGCGCCGCGCGCTGCTGATCGCGCGACGGGAGCTGGTGGTACTGCGGCACCACCGGCTCCTTCACGAAGTAGTAGAGGTAGGGCATCGGCCGATCGCGCTGCGCGGGCGCGACGGGATCCTCCACCTGCGGCGGCGTCTCCCCGACCTCGATGCCTTGGCCCGCGCACGCGAACCCACGCGGCGCGAGCTCGTACCACCCGGTGTTGCACTGGCTCGTGCGATGCGGCTCGCGCTTGAGGCGCACGCGCTCGCCCCAGCGTAGCCAGCCGACGATCGTCGCTTCCGGATTGGGCTCCGTGCGGATCACGAGCTGCGGGCGCGTGACCAAGCCGTGCAGCGGGAACTCCGCGTTCAGCGCGGCCTCGCGCGCACGTCGCGAGGCTTCGTCCTCCGCGGCTTCGGTGCGCGCTTCGATCGCGGCGACGGAGGCTTCGTCGGCGGTGACTTCTTCGCGCGCTTCGCGCTCGGATCCCCCACACGCACCGAGCGCGGCGAAGATCCAGACGAGCGACGTGCGACGACGCATGGGGGGCGAGGGTGACCCGCGAAACCAGAGGGCGCAAACGTCGTTCGGCTCACGACGTCGTCACGCACGAGCCGTCGACGATCATCCCTCCACGGGCGCGCCCGTCGCCGCGCGCACTTCGTCGAGCGTCACCCCCGGCGCGAGCTCGACCACGCGGAAACGATCGCCCGCGCAGTCGAACACGCCGAGCTCCGTGATCACGCGCTGCACGACCTTCGACGCGGTGAGCGGGTAGTCGCACGTCGCGACGAGCTTCGGCTCGCCTTCCTTCGTGGTGTGCGTCGTGAGCACGAGGATGCGTCGGCTGCCCGCCGCGAGATCCATCGCGCCGCCGATGCCCATCGTGCGTCCACCCGGGATCGACCAATTCGCGAGATCCCCGTTGGACGCGACCTGCATCGCGCCGAGGATCGACAGATCCACGTGGCCGCCGCGGATCATCGCGAAGCTCGTCGCGGAGTCGAAGGTGCTGCCGCCCGGCACGATGGTGACGGTCTGCTTGCCCGCGTTGATGATCTGCGGGTCCTCGTCGCCCTCGTAGGGGAAGGGTCCCATGCCGAGGATTCCGTTCTCGCTCTGCAGCCACACGTCGCGCTCCGGCGCGAGGTGATCGGCGACGAGGGTCGGCAGGCCGATGCCGAGGTTCACGATGGAGCCGTCGGCGATCTCGGCCGCGGCGCGGAGCCGTCGGCGATCTCGGCCGCGGCGCGTTTGGCGATGTCGTCTTTGGAGTAGGGCACGGGAGCTCCGTGAGAAATCGGAGAAACTCGAAAGAAAGTTCGAAAGAAGGGGAGGGATCTCGTTTGGCTCAGGGCTCACCGCTGCCGCACGCGACGCGGTTGCTGCTCCAGCGTCGCGCGATGCAGCTCCGCGTCTGCGCGCCCGCGATTCCGAAGTCGCCGCCCGGGCAGTAGGCGCACTCCATGCCGTTCATCGCGCACGCGGTGCCTGCCGCGGGGATCGTCTCCGGGCAACCTTCGCTGCTCACGGGGAACATGCAGCGCACGCTCGTGGAGCGGCAGAGCTCCAGCGCGGCGGGCGCGTCCGGCATCGCGGCGTCCCGCGGCACCACGACGTGGTGCTCGGGGCAACCGAAGAGCGCGAGCGCGCACACCAAGAAGAATCCGCGAACCATCAGTGCACCTCCGGCAGCGGCCGCACGGTGCGGAACTCGATCACGTCCTCGTGCTCCGGCACGTGGACCACACGCTTCACGAACGCGCCCGGCAGGTGCACGTCGTCGGGATCGAACGCGCCGAGCGCGACGAGGTGATCGCACTCCACGATCGCGGTGCGTGCGGCGGTCGCCATCGCGGGCGCGAAGTTCCGCGCGGTCCGGTAGAAGCGGACGTTCCCGAAGGGGTCTGCCTGGTGCGCGCGGATGAGCGCGAAGTCCGCGTGCAGCGCGCGCTCGAGCACGTACGTGCGCCCCTCGAACTCACGCGTCTCTTTGCCTTCGGCCACCACGGTGCCCACGCCCGTCGGCGTGTAGAACCCCGGGATGCCCGCGCCCGCCGCGCGCATGCGCTCGACGAAGGTGCCCTGCGGGACGATCTCGACCTCGATCGAACCGTCCGCCATCGCGCGGTGCAGGTCTTCGTTCGTGCCCACGTACGTGCAGATCACGCGCCGCACGATCCCGGCCTTGAGCCAACGCGCGAGCCCCTTGCCCATGCTGCCCGCGTTGTTGCTGATGAGCGTGAGCTCCTTCGCGCCCGTCCCGCAGAGCCCGAAGCCGCCGACCATCACGCGTGCGCCGTCGCTCAACCCTTCGAGGGCCTCCGCGACGTTTGCCTTCACCTTCTTGCTCATCGACATCTCTCCCGATCCACGACGTCACGGCGGCGTTCACCGCGCTCAGGCCACCTTCGCGAGCGCGCGCCCGATCCGCGCGACGCCTTCGTCGAGCTCCTCCGCCGTCAGACAGAGCGGCGGCGAGAGCACCAGCGCGCTCTCGGGGAACCCCTCCGGCGCGCGAATCTCCTTGGGCCCCCGGTGCGCATCCCCGAGCCGCAGCTCCATCGCGAAGAGCAGCCCGAGCCCGCGCACGTCGCCCACGATCTCCGGGAATCGTCCGCGCAGCGCGAGCAATCCCGCGCGCATCCGAGGCTCCAGCGCCGCCGCGTTCTCCACCAGCTTCTCGTCGTCGTACACGCGCAGCGTCTCGAGCGCGGCCGCGACGCCGATGGGGTGTGCGTGATGCGTGAGCCCGCACGCGAGCACGTGCTCCTCGAAGCGCTCCGCCACGCGCTCGTGCACCAGCACCGCGCCGAGCGTGCCGTAGCCGCCCGTGAGCGCCTTGCCGCACGTGATCATGTCGGGCGTGAAGTCCCAATGCTCGAAGCCGAAGAGCTTGCCGGTGCGCCCGAAGCCCGCGAGCACCTCGTCGATCACCAGCAGCGCGCCGTGCCGATCGCAGGCCGCGCGCACCTCTTCGTAGTAGCCCTTCGGCGGGATCAGCACCCCGTTCGCGCCCACGACGCTCTCCAGAAAGACCGCGCCGACGTTGCCTTCGAGCTCCATCACGCGCGGGATCTGGGTGCCGGTGACCGTCGGATCGAGGTCGAGCACGTGCACGATCCCCGGCAGCCCGGGCTCGACCGCCTGCCGACGCCAATCGCCGCTCAGCGACACCGCCCCGAAAGTCGCGCCGTGGTAGCCGCGGTAGCGCGCGATCGCCTTGTAGCGACCGGTGACCAGCCGCGCGATCTTCAGCGCGTTCTCGTTCGCGTCGCTGCCACCGAGCGTGAAGAGCACCTTCGTGAAGCCCTTCGGCGCCTTCGCGAGCAAACGCTCCGCGAGCTCGCGCTTCTCGGGATAGACCGCGTTCGGCGGCGCCACCGCGAGCCGCATCGCCTGCGCTGCGATCGCCTCCGCGATGCGTCGATGCCCGTGCCCCGGGTTCACCTGGTAGACCAGCGCGCCGAAGTCGAGCACGCGCCCGCTCGCGGTCTCCAGCCAAGCCCCTTCGCCGCCCCGCAGCTCGAGGCCCTTGGCCCCGCGCTGCGCCTGCCACGTGTGGAAGAACGGATCGCTCACCGCGCCCTCGTACCATCGGCGCCTCGGCGTGGCACCTTTCCTCGTGCTCCCGCGCACGGCTCCGCCCGCCGTGCTTCCGCAGGCCTCCCGGCTCCGTCGACACGGCCTTCGATGCCCGCGTCCGTGCCGGCCCTCACCCCGCACGCTCACGCTCCGTGGCTCCGTTTTCGTGCAACCGCCGCGCGCCCGTAGTAGGTCCGCCCGGTGACGGGATCGAAGGGGTCGAAGGGATCCGACGGAGCGGACGAGGCCCTCGATCGCCTCGAAGAGCTCCACCGCGAAGAGCTCCTCGCCGAGGCGCGCCGCGACATGCGCCACGCCCCGCGTCCGCTCCGCGTGTTGTATCCGAGCGCGATGCCCGAGACGGCGCGTCTGCGGGCCCGCCTCCGCGCCGACGCGCTCTTCGTCGATCCGCTGCGAAGCTCCGGTCCCTGGCTCGCGAGCCTCGACGAGGACCCGCACTGCGCGGTCGACGTCTCCGCGCCCTTCGGCGGTCACGCCCCGCTGCTGCTCGTGCGCGGCTACATGGAGGGCGACTTCGGCGCGACCCTCGTGGGCGACGATCTCTCGCGTGCGACGGACGATCTGCGTCGTTCGCTGCGGGCGAGGACTCCTTCGCTGCCGCACCTCGAGCTCGGCCCGGACGTCGCGAGCGCCCGCGCGCTCGTCGCGGGCCGCTTCACGCGTCCCGATCGTGCAAACGCGCCGCTCCTGATCGTCGGCGAGCTCGACACCCCCGAAGCGCGCGACGCGCTCGGCCCGCACCGCGTGCTCCCCGCGCCGCCGCCTCGATTGGGGACCGACGCGCTCGACACCCTCGACGAAGCTGCGCTCGCGGCTCTCGAGCACGCGCTCGCGGAACCTGCTCTCGCCGTTTGGCTCGTCGCGCTCGACGCGCTCGGGCGCGCGCTCTCCTCCGCGTTCGTCGCGCGAGCGGTCGAGCTCGCGCGCACGCGCCGTGTCCCCGTGGTGATCGACGAAGCGGCCTTCGCCCCCCACGCGGCCGGTTTCGTCTTCGCCGGTGGCGCCGAGCTCGACGTCGACGCGCGGCTCCTCGGCGGTCCTTCGCTGCCGGGTCTCGTGCTCTCGCGCGCGCCGCTCGCGATCGAGTCCGAGCCGGTCGAGCCCGCGGCGCTCGTACGCGCGCGGCTCTTGATCGAAGGCCACGACCGCGCGGCGGTTGACCCCGCCGCGCCCGCCAACCGCGCGGCGGTTGACCCCGCCGCGCCGGCCAAACCCGCGCTCGCCACGCAGGCCCAATCGTGGCTGGTCACGCGCCTCGAAGCGCTGGTGGGTCGCTTCCCCGATCTCGTGCTCGCCCCGCGCGCCGAAGGGTTCGTGTTCGGCTTCGAGCTTCCGACCGCCGGCCATCGCGAGAACCTCGTCGCGCAGCTCCCGCTTCGCGGAGCCCACGTCGGGCGCGCCCCCGAAGGCCACCCGCGCAGCGTGGTCGGCCGCCTCGGTCTCGCGTGGTCGGTCGCGGAGGTCGATCGGCTCTTCGACGCGCTCCGTGGTTCGCTCAAATGGCTCGAAGCGCACGTCGATGCGCGCGGCGAAGGCCCGATCCCGACCGCGACCGATCTGCCGAACGCGACGCGCCCCGCGAAAGAGCCACCCGACGTCGAGACGCGCGTGCGCGTGGTCTCGCCCGAGGACGCCGACGCGCTGCTCGACGAGCTCGTCGCCCTCGAAGAGCGCGTGTACGAGCCCGCGCGCCGCGATCCCCGCGAGAAGCTCGCGCTCGCCTTCCACGATCCCGCGGGCGTCGCGGTGGTCGCCGAGCGCAAAGAGGACGGCGTCTGGAAGGTCGTCGGCGGCGCCCTCGCGGCGCCCCTCGAGCGCATCCACGGGGTGGCCGGCTGCGACGACGATCCGCTCCGCGCCGATCAGGTCTCGCTCTACTCGATCGGCACCACGCTCGACCCGGCGTGCCGCGGCCTCGGCCTCGGCGAGCGCATGAAGGCCGCGGTCGTCGAGGGAGCGGCGGCGGTCCGTCGCCGCGACGGGAGCCCACGGTTCCACTGGATCTGCGGGCGGATGCGGGTAGGCGCGACCGACGCGATGGCGCGCATCAACCGCCGCCTCGGAGCCTCCGAGGTGCGTCGTCTGCGCGGCCAATACGAAGGCGGTGCGGAGGCGAGCTACTACCGCTTGCCGGTACGTGGCTTCGTCGCTCCTTCGGTGCGCGCGTCGTCGTCGCGCGGGCCCGTCGTGCTCCACCGCCCCGAGCACCTCCTCTCCGATGCTCCGGAGGGGCTGCGCGCATCGGCCGAGATCGGCCTGCTCTTCGGCCCGATCGTGCACGGCGTAGCGCCCGGCGAAGAACGCGCGACGCCCGCGTCGTTGCGCGCGATCGAGATCCTGCGCGCGCTCCACCCCGCGCACCCCCACGTCTCGCTGGCGACCTCGCGCCGCAGCGCGCTCCACCGCCTCGCCCGAACGATCGGCGCCGAGGTGGTCGCCCTCGAAGGCGACGACCTCGCGGACCTCCGCGCGATCCGTCTGCCGCACCCCGCCGACGATCCGAGCGCCGCGCTCGCGCGCCTGGAGCGCAGCCCACGCAGCGTGCTCTTCGTGGAGCGCGTGCAGGCGCGGAGCGGTCGTGTCGTGCCGAGCACGTTCTTCGAGACCCTGCGCGCGCGCGAGCACCGCTTCGTCGCGATCGAACGCGCGACCCTCGGCGGTCGTCACGCGGAGCTCTCCCTCGAAGGAGCGCACGCCATCGTCTGGGGCGAAGGTCCGCTCGGCGTGATCCACGCATCTCATCCTCTGGCGCTCGGCGAAGCGGGCGACGAGCTCGCGCTGCTGCGCGCGAGCTACACGCTCCGCGCCACGCGCGCGCTCCGCGTCTCGGCGGCTGACCCCGCCGACCCGACAACCTCGGTCGGGATCGACGAGTCGCTCCTCGACGAAGCCCTCGCACCGCTCTCCGAGCACGCGACGATCCGCGGAGAAGGCCTCTACCGCGTCGCCGAGACCGAGCGCGCCCCGCTCCTCGCGGCGTCCTTGCGCGGCCACGGCTTCGAGCTCCGCGCGCGCGGCCCCTTCCTCGCCTTCGCCCCGCCGCTCGATCTGCCGGAAGAGCGCTACGTCGAGCTCCGCGCTGCCATTCGCAACGCGTTTCGTTGAGCGGCGCGAAGCGCCACGTCGCGCACGAGTCGTGACCTCGAGAGCCCGCCCACGGTCGTCACCGAGTCGTTCGCGGACGGTGCCGTCGAAGGCACTGCCGCGTCACGTCCGCCGACGAGCCTTCACCCGCCATGTCTCCTCGGTTGCCGCGGGTGTCACACTGTCGAGGCGACCCCTCGCCGAAGCTTCCGCCCGTGCGCACTCTGCTCCTCTTCGCCTGCTTGCTTCTTCCCCGCGTCGCGTACGCGGACGAGCTGCGCGTGGTGTCGTGGAACGTCTGGGGCGTCCCCTACGTCACGCCGAGTACCGAAGCGCGCCTCGACGCGGTCGCGGACGCGGTCGCGCCGTTGAACGTCGACGTGCTCGCGCTCCAGGAGGTCTGGGAACCCGAGCACGGCGAGCGCCTCCGCGAGCGCCTCGCGGCGATCGGGCTCTCCCACACGATCCACTGGATCGACGAAGACGCCGGCGAGCAATCCGGATTGATGATCGCGAGCCGTTGGCCGATCGAGGAGCTGACCTTCGAGCGCTTCGCGATGGGCGGCGATCCCCTCGTCCCCTGGCACGTCGACTACATGGCGGACAAAGGCGTCGGGCTCGTGCGCGTCGACGCGCCCGGACGATCGTTCGTGCTCGCCAACACGCACCTCCAGGCCGCCTACGGCGCCTTCGAGTACACGCCGATCCGCGTCGGTCAGATGCTCCAGCTCGCCGAGCTCCTTCGACGCGTCGACGGGCCCCTCGTCGTGGCGGGAGACCTCAACACGCGCCAGGAGGAGCTCGGCTTTCGCGCGCTGGTCGCCCGCACGGGCCTCGTCGACGCCGCGCCGGGCTTCGGGATCGACGCGCTCCTGCACCGCGGCGGCCTGCGCACGCTGGGTCATCTGCGCGCGCTCGACCAGCCGCTGCCGACCCGCGACGGAGCGATGCGCCTCTCCGATCACGACGCCCTGGTCGTCGATCTCGCGTTCGCGGCCGACGCATCCCGTGTCGCGAGCTTCCGCGAAGGCTTCGCCCACGACTGGACCGGCGCCGGCTGGCTCCGCGTGCGCGACGAGCTGCGGGCCTTCGCCAGCGCGAACGGCGCCGATTGGTCGCGCCTCGGCGGGGGTTACCGCGTGATCGGCCTCCTCGCGCTCGCCTTCGTCGTCGCGAGCTGGCGTCGTCGGCGCGGGCGATTCCGCCTCCGGGCGCTCGGCCTCGCGGCCATCGCGCTCCTCTACCTCGGCTTCGCGTACGGTCCGAGCGAAGCCAGCGTCCTGGAGCGACTCCTTCGCGAGACCTCGGCGGAGGCGAGCGCCACCGTCGCGGCCGCCCCGACGTGAGGTCGCGAGCGCGATTCGGCCTTCGCGCACGCGACGCAGCATTCACCCGAACCTCGATGGCGCCCGAATCGTTGCGCGGTTCGGCCTTCGCGCGACGCGACGTCCTCCGTCGGCCCGCGACCCGGACATCGAGCGCGCCCGCCGTCGTCGCTGACGTCCGACCCCCAACGCGAGTACCCTCCCGCGCCATGGACTTCGCTCTCCCCGCCGAGCTCGAATCACTCCTCGCCCGCGCGCAGGACTTCATGCGCGAGCACGTCTACCCGCTCGAGCCGGTGGTCGCGCGCAAAGGCTTCGACGGGGCGAAGGCCGAGCTCGATTCGGCGCGAGAGGCCTGCCGACGCGCGGGGCTCTGGCTCCCGCAGATGCCCGAGGACTACGGCGGACGCGGTCTGCCCTTCCTCCACCACGCGCACCTCTCGGAGGTGCTCGGCCGCTCGCTGCTCGGGCACTACGTCTTCAACTGCCAAGCGCCCGACGCCGGCAACATGGAGCTCCTGCACGAGCAAGGATCGCCCGAGCAGAAAGAACGATTCCTCCGCCCGCTCTGCGAAGGTCGCTTCCGCAGTTGTTTCTCGATGACCGAGCCCGATCGCGCGGGCAGCAACCCCACGTGGCTCGACACCAAGGCCGTGCTCGACGGCGACGAATGGGTGATCGACGGCCGCAAGTGGTTCACCACCGCCGCCGACGGCGCCGACTTCGCGATCGTCATGGCGGTCACCGATCCCGACGCCGCGCCGCACCAGCGCGCCTCGATGATCCTCGTGCCCACCGACACGCCGGGCTTCGTGCACACGCGCCGCATCGCGATCATGGGCGAAGAGGGCTCCGGCTGGATGAGCCACTCCGAGATCGAGTACCGCGAGTGTCGCGTCCCGAAGGAGAACCTCCTCGGCGGCCAGGGCTTTGGCTTCATGCTCGCGCAGCACCGCCTCGGGCCGGGACGCATCCACCACTGCATGCGCTGGCTCGGCCTCTGCGAGCGCGCGTTCGATCTCATGTGCGAGCGCGCGGCCAAGCGCGAGATCGCGCCCGGCAAACCGCTCGGCACGCGTCAGATCGTCCAAGAGTGGATCGCCACGAGCCGGGCCGAGATCGACGCTGCGCGCCTCTACGTGCAGAAGGCGGCCTGGACCATCGACACCAAGGGCCTCTACGCCGCGCGCACCGAGATCAGCTGCATCAAGTTCTTCGTCGCCGACATCCTCCAGAAGGTCGTCGACCGCGCGATCCAAACCCACGGCGCCCTCGGCATCACCGAGGACACCCCGCTCTCCGCGATCTTCCGCCACGAGCGCGGCGCCCGCATCTACGACGGACCCGACGAGGTCCACAAACACGTCGTCGCGCGCCGCGCCCTCAAGGCGCACGGCCTCGAGCTCGGCGGCAACGGCTGATTCGCCGCGGGAAGTGACGCTACGGTCGAGTCGCGCTGACGTTCGTGTCGGGCAGCCGTCGAGCCGTCGTGCAGAAGCTTGCGGTGGGGCATCCCCTAGGCGATCGGGGGCGGCCCATGCGCGGCGCCGTCACGCCGATGTGCCGAGCGGACGGGCACGGAAGTAGCCCGACGCCCACGCGCGCTCGGCCCCTTCCGCGAGGCTGTCGGGTACGGCAACACCGAGGTCGTGTAACCGGACGCGGCAACCGTTCCGAAGAGACCGCCCTCAGCGTTCCGCGACCAGCCCGTAGAAGCTCGGGTTCTCCAGCTGCGGCAGCGCGGTCTCGCGCACGAGGATCGTGCGCACCGCCCACACGTCGTCGAAGACGCGATAGCGCACCGCCGTCGCGTCGAGGTAGTCGACGCCCGCCGAGCCGCCGGTGCCGGTCCGTCGACCGATCACGCGCTCCACCATGCGCGCGTGGCGCTGCCGGAAGATCAGCGACGCCTGCTCCATCTCCACGAGCGCCTCGATCACCTCGCGCGGCCACGCGAGCAGCGGCAGCTCGCGGTAGCTCTCGAGGAAGACCAGCGCCGCGCGGATGCGGCTGCGGCGCGCGCGCTCCTCCGGGTCTTCGACGCCCTCCGCGAGCAAGAAGGCCCGCGCGCCCTCGCGCTCCTTCGCGTAGCGCTGATCGAGTCGCTCGCCGTCCTCCGGCTTGAGCCCCGTGTGCTGCGCGAAGGTGCGCGCGCGCTTCGTCTCCTCCGCGTGGCTCGCGAGGTAGCCCTCGACGAAGTCGCGCACGACGACGGCGTCGTCCGCGTCGTTCGGGGTCGAGCCCATGATCGGCGTGCGCCAGAGCCACGCGTCGATCGACTCCCGCAGCGAAGGCTTGTCCTGCATGCGGCGCGCGACGCGCCGTGACGCGGGCGACTCGCGACCGTCGGGGTACTTCAGCGCGTCGAGGTAGGTCGACTCGCTGCCCATCGGCAGGCGAAGTTTGCTCTCGAGCCCGAGCAGGATCTCGATCTCGCGGAGCTGCGCGGACTGGAAGCCGCTCGCGGGGCTGAGCTTGTCGCGGAACGCGAGGTAGTCGCGCGTCGTCATCGACTCCATCAGCGCGAAGTGCTGCGCGACGTTCTGGAAGAGCAGGGCGGTCCGACGCAGGCCGCGCACCGCGCTCGCGAGCGCTTGCTCGGGGACGTGCGCCTGCGCGAAGAGGTTCCGCACCACGACCAGCTCGCGCAGCACGAGCTTGAACCACAGCTCGTCGATCTGGTGCACGGTGATGAAGAGCACTTCGTCGTTCGCGAGCCCTTCGTCGCTCGGCTCGAGCCCGCCTTGGAGCGCGAGCATCTCTTCGACGCGGATGTAGTCCCAGTAGGTCGTCGGCGGTCGCACGCGGCAACGCTGGGCGAACCACGACGCCATCGCCAGGAGCGCGCTCACTCGGACTCCCGTCCGTGTCGTCGTCCTCGGGAGTCGAGCGAAGGTCGTGTCCGCGGGCGACCCGCGACGAGGGGAGGGCGGGGACGACGACGCGAGCACCACGACCGGGCGTGGACTTCGTTCGCGCGGTCGGCCATACCCACGCGCCATGGGATACGTCTTCGATCCGAAGGTCCTCGGGGAGTGCGCGAAGCTCGGCGTCGGCCGCCCCGTCGAGGAGGCGATGGACACCATCACCGCCGCGCTCGTCGAGCGTTACGGCAAACACGTCTACGGCGGCCCGCGCCGTTGGATCTTGAACAACGCGGGCGGCGCGATGGGGCAGCTCACGCTCCTGCACGCCTCGCTCACCGAGTACCTGATCTTCTTCGGCAGCCCGATCGGCACCGAGGGTCACAGCGGTCGCTACAGCACCGAGGTCTACGACTGGGTCTTCGACGGCCAGATGTGGTGCTACCTCGAAGGCGAGACGCAGCGGACGCTCTACGACCCCGGCACCACGGCGTACCTCGGC
>JALOQC010000575.1 GCA_025453555.1 Myxococcota bacterium
GCGCGGAGATGCGCTCGTGGCGGATCCTCCAGCTCGAACCGTCGGCGCTCCGCGAGCCGGACGAGCTTCAGGCACCCACCTCGCTCACGACGGAGGGACACCATCTCCCCGCGACGCTCCAGCGACTCGCCAGCGGACCCGACGGCGACCGCGCGCTCGCCGAGATCTCGAATCGGCTCGCAGAGCTCGTCGACGAGGTCCGCGACGTGCGCGTCGTGAAGGACGACGCGCGCCGCGTGCTCCAGCTCGTGCTGACCGACCTCGGTGGTCGCGAGTTTGCGGCCTCGTCTCTCTCGGACGGCACCCTTCGGTTCGTCGCCCTCAGCGTGCTCGAGCGTGACCCGGAAGCCACGGGCGTGCTCTGCCTCGAAGAACCGGAGAACGGCATCCACCCGCAGCGCATGCGCGCGATGATGGATCTGCTGCGGGATATGGCGACGGACGCCGAGCTTCCGGTCGACGAGACCAACCCGCTTCGTCAAGTGATCCTCTCGACGCACTCCCCCGTCGTCGTCGCGCACTCGCGCCCGGAGGAGCTCGTCTTCGTCGACCACCGCGATCCTCCAGGGAAGCCGGCCGGACGCTATCGCGCGCTCGCGGCACGTCCGTGTCCGGGCACCTGGCGCGCCAAGCTCTCCGACGTCGACCCCGTCGCCAAGGGAGCCATCATCGGATACCTCGGCGCCATCGCTCCCGACGAAGACGCGGCCGACACGACGTACGCGACGATGGTCCAGCAGCTCTCGTTGCCGCTCGAGGCGGAGTGAAGCGACTTCGGTACACGTTGCTCGGAGACGGGACGTCCGATCGGATGCTCCAGCATCCGATTCGCTGGGCACTGGAGTCGAGGGGCGCGGCGATCGAGCAGGAGAGCTGGGCCGACTTCACCCACGTGAAGCCGAGGCCCACGAGTCTCTCCGAACGTGTGGCGTTGGCCCTCGAGCTCTACCCAGCCGACCTTCTCTTCGTGCACCGCGACGCTGAATCCGCTCCGTGGGCCGATCGAGTCCGAGAGATTCGGGACGCGGTCCGCCATCCGCACGTCGCGCTCGTTCCCGTTCGAATGACCGAGGCTTGGTTCCTCCACGACGAGGAAGCGATTCGTCGCGCGAGTGGGAACCCGAACGGACGAGCTCAGCTCAACCTACCGAACCCGAAAAGAGTGGAGTCGCTCCCGGACCCGAAGAAGAGCCTCTTCGACGCGTTGCGGACGGCCTCCGAGCTTCACGGTCGAAGACTCACGCGGCTCGATCGCGAGCTCGGGACGATGCGAGCTCGCGTCGGAGAGCTCGTCCGCGACTTCGATCCGCTGCGCGCCGCTCACGCCTTCGCGGAGTTCCTGCGTGAGCTCGACGCCGCTCTCGAGACGTTGGGCGCTTCCTGAGTTCGAGCGCACGCCTCTGATGGCGTGTGAAGCTCCGTGAAGCTCCGTTGACGGGCCGCTCCGGTCCGCAAACCGAGGTTCGCGCGTGCCTCGTCCCGACGGACCACGCGATCGCCCGCGAGGCGCGAGCGATATTCACTCCGAGGAACGGTTGGCCCGCTTCTCGCTGAGGCGGGCGGTCCATGTCGCACTCTCGCTTCGCGCTCGTCGCGCTCACCCTCGGCGCCTCCGCCTGCCCCTTCCACACGACCGGCGAGGCGCACGCGCGCGGCGAGCTGCTCCTCGGCGAAGAGACGCTCCACGACGGCCGCACGCGCCGCGACGACACGACCCTCTGCAGCGCGCATCGCGATCCCTACGTCGACGACTTCCTCGCTGGCGTCTCCACCGTGACCGACGACGGCCGCAGCGTGCGCCTCGCGGTGGTGCAAGGCGTGGATGGGCCGGTGATGGGGCTCGAGCTCGACGGGGTCGCCGTGGAAGCCGCGACGAACGGAGCCTGCGAGGTGCGTGTCCACGACGTCGAGCACGTGCGCGGCAACTTGAGCGTCGACGCGACCTGCGACGTCGTGGACCCCGCGACGGGCACGCCGACCACGTTCGTCGCCGACCTGCGCTTCCACGACTGCCTCCGCGATCGCGAGGTGCTCACGTACGGCGTCGTCGATCTCGCGGAGGTCCTCGTCGAGTTCGCACGCGATCCCGAAGAGGCCGCGCGTTTGGTGGTCCTGATCGCCTTGCTGGGCGCGGGCGGCGGAGGCCACTGACGACCATCCGGCGTTTCACGCGCTGATGTGAACGGGACGTCGGGTCGAGAGTCCCCGCTCGGTCCTGCGCGCACGCTGCGAGGTGCAAACCCTTGCACAACGCCCTCCGTCCACCTCGCGATACGCGTCGGCATGTGCGCTGCACTGCACGACCTCCGAGACTCCGACTCGGCACAATCGCGACGACGCGCTCCCTCCCGGGAAGCCGCCGCCTCGCGACGCTCCGTCTCGCGGGTCGCTTCTTCTCGCAGGAGGATCGCATGTCCGTTCGCCGCTTCGTCTCCGTTCTCGCGCTCGCCTTCGGGTGCGTGGCCGAGCTCGACCCCGACGCTCCCTTCGCCATCGACGGTGCCGACGACTCGCTCGAAGGCCAAGCCGGTCTTCGCGCCACCTACTTCCGGAACCTCGACCTCACGAACGTCGGGCTCACGCGCGTCGACTCGGTCGTCGACTTCGACTGGGGTCGCGGCGCGCCCGCGTCGGGCCTGCCCGTCGACCGCTTCTCCGCGCGTTGGGAAGGCTTCTACGTCGCGCAGGAGACGGGCCCGCATCGCTTCGCCGTGCGCTCCGACGACGGCATGCGCCTCTTCGTCGGCGACGAGGACGCGCCGCTCGTGGAGAACTGGCGCAGCCAAGCCGCGACCACCGTGCGCGGCACGATCGATCTCGTCGCCGGCGAGGTCTACCCGCTGCGCCTCGAGTACTTCGAGGCGAGCGGCGCGGCGACCCTCCAGCTCCGCTGCGCACCGCCTTCGCTTCCCGGCGGCGCGAACGAGCCGCTCGTGCCGCGCGCGCAGCTTCGGACCGAGCGTCCCGCCGCGGACGCCAGGCCGGTGGGCAGCACCCCGCAGCGGCTCGTGCTCGCACCGCGCGCGGACGCCTACGTCGACGCCGCCAACCCCACGACGAGCTTCGGGCTCGAGCCCGACCTCCTCGTCGATCGCGCGCCCGACGCGTACCAGACGATGCTCCGCTTCGACGTACCGACGCTCACCGCACCCGTGCAGCGCGCCACTCTGCGTCTCTACGTGACGAACCCTTCGCCGGACGGACCGGCGGTCCACGTCACGACGAGCACGTGGGGCGAGACGCGCGTGACCTGGGAGACGCGACCGCGCGCGGGAACGCTCGTCGCCAATCCGGGCAACGTGCCCGCGGGCTGGCTCGAGCTCGACGTGACGCGCGCGATCACCCGCGCGGGTGAGATCGCCTTCTTGCTCGTGCCCGAGCACGACGACGGCGCCGACTTCGACTCGCGCGAGGGCACGCGCCCGCCCGAGCTCGTCGTCGTCACCGGGGTCGCGCCGAGCCCGCCGCCGCCGAGCAGCCGAGGCGTCACCCACGTCGGCACTACCCAGACCTACGACTCGAACGGTCAGGGCCTCGTCATCGATCGCCCGTCGCGCAGCGTCGAAGGCGATCTGCTCGTGCTCATCCTGCACCGCACCGACGACGATCTCCCGCTCTACGTGGACGGTTGGACCCGCGTCGCG
>JALOQC010000155.1 GCA_025453555.1 Myxococcota bacterium
CGTGGTTCGGACGTCCGAGAGCGCGCCGCGCTTCACTCGGAAGTGCGCGAATCCTCTCGCAGATTCGCGACCCAAGGAGATCTTCTGCGAGGAGTCCAAGGCGGCCTCGTCGTGTTCGCGGTGGCCTTCGGCCTTCGTTCACGGAGCGCGGGGAGATGGCCGCTCCGCGCTGCGCGCAACTCGACCGTCTCGTGGAAACGTGCGGCTCCACGGACTGCCGTCCGTTCCGCTTCGCACGTTTCCACTTCGAACCCCCGCGACTTCTGGTGCGATCGCGTCACACGAGCGCCGCGAGCGCTTCCCGCAGCTCCGCGATCGTCCCGAAACGGTCTTCCTTTTCCTTCTGCAGCGCTTTCGCCAAGACCACGTTGATGGCGAAGGGCAGGCTCGGGTTCCGCTCGGTCGCGAGCCGCGGCTCGTGCTCGAGCACCATCGTGAAGGTGTCCTGCACGCCACCCTCCGCACGTGGGAAGGCGCGGAAGCCGGTGACCATCTCGTAGAAGAGCACGCCCGCGCCCCACATGTCCGTGCGCGGATCGACGTCCTCCGCGAGCACCTGCTCGGGCGACATGTAGCTCGGCGTGCCGAGCGCTTCGCCGGGCCCCGTCACCATCGTCCGGTCTTGCTGGCTGCCGAGATCCTTCGACAGTCCGAAGTCGATCAGCTTCACCGGACCCTCGCGCGTGAGGAAGACGTTCGACGGCTTCAGGTCGCGGTGGATGATGTGGTGCTGGTGCGCGGCGTGGACCCCGTCGAGCACCGCACAGAGGATCTTCACCGCGTCCGGCAGCGAGAACGGTCCGTCGTAGCGGAGCCGGTCGTAGACGGTCTCCCCTTCGAGCAGCTCCATCACGAGGTACGGCGTGCCACTCTCGAGCGCGCCCGCTTCGTGGGTGACGACCCAATTCGGATGCCGCACCCCGATCGCCATGCGCGCTTCGCGCTCGAAGCGCGCCGCGAGCCGTTTCGTGCGCAGCCGCGAAGGCAGAACCTTCACCGCGATCGGCAGCGAGGTCGTCAAATCCACGCCGCGGTAGAGCACCGACATCCCGCCGACCGCGAAGAGGTGATCGACGCGGAACCGATCCAAGAGGACGGTGCCCGGCTCGATTTCGTCTTCGGACGCGACTTCGTGAGACACAACGACGACCCGTAAACGGTGAATCGTGGGCCCTGGGCAGGCGCGCGTCGACCGATCCCGTGCTCGTGTCCGGACGGTACCCGACTTCGCACCGCAGTCCGAGCGCGCGCGAGCACGGATCGCGCGGATTCTGCCGCGGCGTCAGGACGTGCGGACGTCGAGCTCGACCTTCCACACGTCGCCGCCCGCGCGGGGAAGCGCTTCGAGCACCAAGGTGCCGAGCTCGCTGACCCGCGCCCGCAGTCGCACGGGCACGACGTCCCCCGCGTGTCGGCCTTGCGCGGGGAGCTCCGCTTCGATCGCGCCGAGCTCGACCAGCTCGTCGTCGCGCCATCGCTCGAGCAGAGCGCCCGGCGCGTCGTCGCGACGCACCGAGCTCGCGAAGAAGCGGAACCGCACCGGCTCGCCGACCACGAGACCGAGCTCTTGCGGCGGCGAAGGTGCCGTCGAGCCTTCTTCGAGCCCGAAGGGCGCGACGCAGAGCGCGTGCACCGGCGGCTCCATGCCCGGCACCGCGGGCATCGCGGTCTCGACACCGACGTAGAACGCCTGCGCCATGCCGCCGCGAATGCGCACGCCGCCCCCGAGCCGCGCGTAGCCGTAATAGGCCGCTCCGCGCGCGACCGCGCCGTCGAGATCCGCGCCGTCGAGCACGCGGGCGTCGGGCGCGCCGTCCGCCGCGAGCCAGCCGCCGATCACCTTCGTGATGCGCTCGGCGATCGCATCGGCCTTGAGCACGCCACCGTTGAAGAGGATCGCGGTCGGGTGGAGGAAACGCGCGCCTTCCTTGGTCGCGAAACCGAGCTCCGCGGTCGCGCCGACCTGACGCGCGAGGAAGGCCGCGAGGTGGCGCGTGACCGCCGCGTCTTGCGCGTAGGGAAGACCGAGCTGGGTGAGCGCGCCGCGCGCGCGGGTCGCGGGTTTGGCGTCGACGCCGACCTCGGGGAAGAACCCTTCGAGCAGCGTGCGACGCACCTCGTCGAGGGTCAGCTCGGTGCGGAGCGAGCCGCCGATCAGCTTGCTGCCGCGGCTCGGCACCACGAGCGGCACGCTCGCGGGCGGGCTCGCGCCGAGGAGCTGCTCCTTGGCGTGACGGCAGCCGTGGGTGAGCGCGCGGAGCTGCCAGGCGTCGAGCTTCTTCCCTTCGCTCTCGAGCTTCTGCGCGACCACGTACGCGAGCGCGAGGTCCATGTTGTCGCCGCCGAGCAGGATGTGCTCACCGACCGCGACGCGTTCGAGCGCGAGGTTGCCGTCCTGCTCGTGCACCGCGATGAGCGAGAAGTCCGTCGTGCCGCCGCCGACGTCGACCACCAGGATCACGTCGCCGACCTTCACGTGATCGCGCCAGGTGCCCTTGGTCTGCGCGATCCACGCGTAGAGCGCGGACTGCGGCTCTTCGAGCAGCGTGAGGCGGAGGTAGCCCGCCGCCTTCGCGGCCTCCGCGGTGAGCTCGCGCGCGGCGGGATCGAAGCTCGCCGGCACCGTGAGCACGACGTCTTGTTCGCCGAAGGGCGCGTCGGGGTGCGCGTGGTTCCACGCGTCGCGCAGGTGCGCGAGGTACTGCACGCTCGCCGCGAAGGGCGAGAGGCGCGCGACCTCTTCGGGCGCGTCGGTCGGCAGGATCGCGCCCTTGCGGTCGACGCCCGGGTGGCAGAGCCAGCTCTTGGCGGACGACACGAGGCGCAGCGGCGTCTGCGCGCCGAGGCGACGCGCGATCTCACCGACGACGTACGCGGGCGTGGGGTTCCACGGCAGCGCGGCTGCGCCAGGCGGGAGCTCCTGCGGGTGCGGCAGGTAGAGGAAGCTCGGCAGCAGCATGCGCTCGTCGAGCTCGCCCGGCGCCACCGCCTGCGGGAGCGAGAGCACCTCGTGCGCGACCTCTTCGCCTTCGCTCAGATCGAGATCGACGTACGAGAGCGCGCAGTGGGTGGTGCCGAGGTCGACGCCGATCGCGTACGAAGCGGTGGTCTTCTTCTCGGTCATCAGAGCTCGACCTCCGCGGGGGCGATCACCTTCACGTCGTGGCCTTCGGCGAGCTTGGGCAGCTCCGCGCGCGTGACCTTCCACCCACGGTGCTGCAGGGTGCCGCGGAAGGGCGGCTCGCCGACCACGTTGCCGGTGAGGCGGATGGCGTGGGCGTCGAAGCCCTTCGGCACCTCGAGGCTCGCGCCTTCCTCTTGGTCCTTCACGGGGGCGAGCGTGAAGTGCTCACGCACCGCCTTGCGGCAGCCCTCGTGCACCACGCGGGCGGCGGCGCCGATCTCTTCGTCGGAGAACGACGCGACGTCCTCTTCGAGGAAGTCGATGAAGCGGCCCTCGCGCTGGAAGAGCGAGAGGAGCTGCAGCGCGGCGTCGACCGGCGCGCGCTCGATGCGCACGGGCTCGGGCTTCGGCTCGGGCTTGGGCTCCGGCTTCGGCTCGATCTTCTGCGGTTCCGGCGGAGGGAGCGCCGGCGCACCGCTCATCAGGCGCTGCACGCCAGCGCCGAAGTCCGCCGAGAAGAGGACGCGCCACGGAGCGACGAAAGCGATCCACAGGCGAACGAAGAAGGAAGGCTTGGGCTCGGACACTCGTATCTCCTCGCGCGATTCGGAAGCGCGCGCCATCGGCAGCGCGCTGCCGACCGTCCGTCGGAGGCCGTCACGGAGGACGCCGCCCGATCGGGAACCCCTGTTAGCACGACCTACCCCGTCGACCACGCCTCCCGCACGGTGGTATACGGAGGCCCCTTCCGCGAGCGAACGCTCGAACTGGAGAGGCGAGCCCGCGGATCCGCAGGCTCGTGGGAGACAAAGGAGAAAGACCTCATGAAGAAGAGCCTCGTCGGCCTCGCGCTCCTCCTCGGCCTCGGCTGTGGCGGCGGCAACGAGCAGGAAGATGAACATGGCGGCGGAGCAGGCTGGAGCGGCGGCGCAGCAGCAGGCTGCGGCGGCGGCAGCGGCGCAAGCGGCGGCGGCCCAGGCGGCGGCCGGTGCGGGCGCGGCGGCGGCAGCGGCCGGCGGCAGCAACTTCGGCACCGTGCAGCTCAACGCGGGCTTCGTGCCCGACCCGCACACCGCGAGCGGCACCAGCGGCGGCAGCACCGACGCGTCCACCTGGCAGGCGGGCTGCAACGGCTTCGTCACGCCCCAGCCGGATCACCTCTTCGTGGCCGCGACCGCGTTCGCGAACCTCCGCGTGATGGCGCACAGCACGGGGGACATCACGCTCGTGGTCCAGAAGCCCGACGGCACGTACCTCTGCAACGACGACACGGACGGCACCGATCCGCTCGTCGAGGGCGCGTTCCCGGCCGGCACCTACAAGGTCTGGATCGGCAGCTACCAGGCCGGCACGAACTCGCCGTACACGCTGGGCTTCTCGGAGCTCTCGTCGGTGATGCCGTCCGGCCTCGGCGGCTGACAGCCACCCGAACGAGCACCGACACCAAAGAACACGGGCGGGCGCCTTCGGGTGCTCGCCCGTTTCGTTTCTTCCGTCGCGTTCGAGGTCGGCACAGTTCCACGTGCGCAACGCAACGTGCGAGCCCACCTCCGTTGCGTTCGCTCCACCGCTCCGACCAGTCTGTCGTGATGCTCTCGCGTCGTGATTGGCTCCTCGGGGCCGCAGGTGCCGCCGGACTCTTCGCGTGCCGCGCCGCGCCGCTTCCCGAAGGGTCGGAAGGAACGAACATGCCGACTCCCCTCGATCGTCCCGGGCGACCCGATCGCGATCCCACCACCTCTGCGCGCATGCCGGTGGGCTTCGTCGCGCACGGCGCCCCGACGCTCGCGACCGATCGCGACAAGGGCGCGCCGCTCGCGCGCTGGGGCGCCTCCGTGCCCACGCCGCGCGCGGTCCTCGTCGTGAGCGCGCACTGGACGGCGTCGCCCGTGAAGATCGGTCAGACCCGCGGCGGCGCGATCGTGCACGACTTCGGAGGCTTCCCGGAGGAGCTCTACCGGCTGCGCTACGACGCTCCGGGCGCGCCCGAGCTCGCGACGCGCGTGGAGGCGTTGCTCGACGGCTTCGAGCACGTGCGCGACGAGGCGCAGCCGATGGATCACGGCGTGTGGGTGCCGTTGCTGCACATGCGGCCAGCGGCCGACGTGCCGGTGTTGCAGATCTCGATGCCGCGCGATCTCTCGCCCGCGCAGCTCGTGGCGCTCGGCCGAGCGCTGACGCCCTTGCGCGACGAGGGCGTGTGGATCCTCGGCAGCGGCAACGTGGTGCACAACCTCCGTCGACTCGCGCCGGATGGGAGCGCCACGCCGAGCTGGGCGAGCGAGATGGACGCCTACGTGGCCGAAGCGATCGCGCGGGGCGACGTCGACGCGCTCGCGACCGCACGGGATCGCGCGCCCGCGTACGCCCTCGCGCACCCGACGGATGAGCACTATCGACCGTTGCTCGTAGCAGCAGGCGCGGCGGACGGCGCGCGCGCGACGACACCGGTGGACGGATTCGAGTTCGGCTCGATCAGCCGAAGAAGCCTCGACTGGAGAACCTGAGCGGTACCGTCGACGACCGTGGTCGACGACGTTCGGCCTTGCACGACGCCGCTCGCACCGGCGATTCTCCCGCGGTGACGCGCGGAGCAGCCCTCGGATCGGCGTGGCGCGTTCGCGCGATCGGCGCAGCGTTCGGTGTCGGCGCGGGCGCGCTCGTCGCGAGCGTGGTGCTCGCCGCGACTCGACCGGGCACCGTGAGCTCGATCGCCACCCGCACCGTCTTCGCGCGGGCCTGCCACCAAGATCCTGCGCGCTCGTTCGCGTGGGACGGTGAGCCCTTCTGCCTCTGCCACCGCTGCTTCGGCATCTACGCCGGGCTCGCGGTCGGAGCGCTCTTCGTGGCGCTCGTCCCGCGCCTCCCGCTCGATCCGGGCTCGCGTCGTCTCTGGCTCGCCGCCCTCCTCCCCATGCTCGTGCACGTGGCCCTGCTGCACCTCTGGCCGCCCGCAGATCTCGTCGCGCTCCGCGTCGGCACCGGCGCGCTCTTCGGACTCTGGGGTGGCGTCGCCTCGACGCTGGCGCTCGGACAGGCCGCCTCGCCCGCGACGCCTCCGCGGCACGCCTCGCCCGAGGCTCTTTCGACTTTCTCTCCCTGATTCTACGCCCTGATTCTACGCCCGTTCTGGAGACATCGTGCCGAACAAACAGTTCTACATGCCCTGGGTCGTCGTGATCGGTCTCCTGACCGGTCTCGTGAGCGTCATCCCGATCGTCAACCTGCTCAATTGCATCTTCTGCGGATGGATGTTGCTGGGCGCCGGCCTCACGACGAAGCTCGTCAGCGACAAAGCGGGCGTGACGATCGAGCCCGGAGAAGGCGCGCTCATCGGGCTGTTCACGGGCGTCGTCGCGGGCATCTTCGCGGGCGCCGTCTCGGCCGGCATCTCCGCCGCGATGCACAACAGCACCTACGCGATGTTCGGCGGCGCGGACAACCCGTTCGCACAACAGAGCGCGGCGGGCGGCGCGATCCTGCAGTTCTGCGTGTACGCGCTCTTCCTGCCGATCTTCGGCACGCTCGGCGGGCTCGCCGGCGCCGCGATCTTCAAGAAGGGCCCTCCCCCCGGCGGATACGGTGGCGGCGGATACGGTGGCGGCGCTCCGCCTCCGGGTGGCGGCTTCGGCCCGGGTCCCTTCGGCGGCCCCCCGCAGGGCGGTGGCGGATACGGTGGACCCCCGCAGGGTGGCGGCGGCTTCGGTGGCCCTCCCCAGGGCGGTGGTTTCGGTGGGCCTCCCCAGGGCGGCGGCGGGTTCGGTGGGCCCCCGCAGGGCGGCGGCGGGTTCGGTGGGCCTCCCCAGGGCGGCGGCGGGTTCGGTGGGCCCCCGCAGGGCGGCGGCGGGTTCGGATCCTGAGCGCAGAGTTTCGTGACTCACGTTCGGATTTGGACGTGCGTCATGTCGGTTTGATGTGAGCGGCGACGTGGTGACGCGTCGCCTTTCACGTTCACGTTCACGTTCACGTTCACGTTCACGTTCACGTTCACGTTCACGTCACGCGCGAGAACGATCTTCGAGGGTCACGCGTCACGCGGCGGTAACGTGAACCAGAACGTCGCGCCCTCGCCCGCGACGCCGGTGGACTCGACCCAGAGCCGGCCCCCGTGGGCCTCGATCACGCGACGCGCCAGCGCGAGGCCCACGCCCGTGCCCTCCCCGCGGCCGAGCCGCTCGAAGAGCCCGAAGATTCGCTCGTGGTGGCGGGGCGCGATCCCGATCCCGCGATCGCGCACGTAGAACGCTCCGTCGTCACGTCGACCGACGTCGACCACCGGCGCTTCGGTGCCCGAGTGCTTGAGCGCGTTCTCGATCAAGTTCTGCAGCACTTGCAGCAGGCGCGTGCGATCGGCGAAGACCACCGGGAGCGGGTCCGCGATCCGCACCGTCGCGCCGCTCGCGCGCAGCCGCCCCTCGAGCTGCGCGAGCGCGTCCGCGACCACCGCCGAGAGCTCCACGTCGGTCGGCCGCGCGCCACGGCCCGCCCGGGAGAGCTCCAGCAGATCGTCGAGCAGCGCCTGCATGCGCGCGGACGCGTTCGCGACGTGCTGCAGGTCTCGCCGCACCCGCTCGTGATCGCCACGCTCGAGATCCTGCGCGAGCAGATCGACGAACCCCTGGATCGTCACGAGCGGCGTCTTCAGGTCGTGGCTCACGGTGTAGTTGAAGCGCTCGAGCTCCGCGTTCTTCGCCTCGAGCTCGCGCACGAAGCGCTCGCGCTCGCGCCGCGCCGCCCCCAGCTCACTCACGTCGAACGACACTCCGACGCAGCCTGCGAGCTCACCGCGCTCGTCGTGCAGCGGCACCACGTGAGTCTGCATGTCGACGCCGCCGAAGGAGCTCTCGCGATGGTGCGGAACGCCCTCTTCGAGCACCTGTCGGATCGACGTCGCCTCATCGGCTGCGATCATGGCGAAGACGTCGCGTCCCACGAGCTCTCCTGGCGCGATGCCGAGCTTCGACAACGCACGCCCGGTCGAGAAGAGGATCTTCCCCTCGCGATCGAGGCGCCACGCGAGCATGTCCGCGTGCTCCACGATCGCGCGAAGGTGCGCCTCGCTCTCCCGCAGCGCGTTCTCGGCGCGCTTGCGGTCGCTGACGTCGTTCGCGACCCAGACCACGGCGCGGCGCCCGTCCCACCCACCGGCGATCGGCGCGACGCGCGCCTCGAAATGCAGCGGCCGCGGACCGACGCGCAGCACGTACTCGACCCGCCGCGAGCGCCCCGCGTCGAGGCAGGCGTGCACCTCCGCGAGGAACGTGTCCGCCTCCGAGGCCGGGAGGATCTCGTGCATCCGGCGGCCGACCAGCGTCGCGCGCTCCGCCGCCAGCAGCGACTCGTCGTGTGCGAAGACGGCGCAGTACCGGCCGTCTTCGTCGAGCACGAGGCCGAGCCCCGGCAACGCGTCCGCGATCGCACGCAGTCGCTCCTCGCTCAAGCTCGTGCGCGCCTCCAGCGCCCGCACCGGCGACGCGTCGACCAGCGTGCCCACGATGCGCAGAGACGACTCGTCGAGGCGGCCGCGGAGCTCGACCCAGCCCGTCGCGGTCTCGAAGCGATGGGCGAGCGCGTCGTGCGTGGCGTCGTGGGTGACCGCCCGCGCCGCCGTCGTCGGAGGCGACGCGTCCGTCGGCACGCGCTCGTGACCCGCGACCCGCTCCAACGCGCGCCGGAGCTCCTCGCGCTGCGAGGGCAGCGCGCACGCGATCAGGTCGTCCAGCGTCGCAACGTCAGCCAGCCCGTCCGGCAGCCCGAGCGCACGCACGAACGACCGAGTTCCCCGCACGCGACCGTCCGCGAGATCCCAGCACCAGAGCGCCACCCCGCCCGCCTCGGCCGCCGCGTCCTCCCACGAACGCTCGACCGCGCTTGTATCCCCCGTTTGATCCACGCACCCTACGGTATCCGACGCGGCACGTGGGTGGGACGTCGTCGTGCGGAGAGAGGGGTCGATCGTGAGCGCAGCCGAGATCCTGCTCGTCGAGGACGACGACGCGCACGCAGAGCTGATCGAGCGCTCCCTCGAACGCATCACCACCGCCGTCCGCCTCTCTCGCGCGCGCGACGGCGAAGAAGCCATCGAACGGCTCGAAGCGGCCGCCGACGAGCCCGCGACCTTGCCGCGCCTCGTGCTGCTCGACCTGCGCCTCCCCAAGCTCGGCGGTCGCCAAGTGCTCGAGCACCTGAAGGCGCACCCGGTGCTCCGCCGCGTGCCGGTCGTCGTGCTCACCACTTCGAACGCGCCCGACGACCTCCGCGCGGCCTACGATCGCCACGCCAACGGCTACCTCGTGAAGCCGCCCGAGCTCGCGCGCCTCTCCTCCCTCCTCCAAGACGTCGCCCACTACTGGGGCGAGCTCAATCACGTCGCCTCGTGACGATCGAACGCCCCACCGACGCGCGACCGCTGCGGCTGCTGGTGGTCGAGGACGAGGACGCCCACGTGGAGCTGCTGCGGCGCGGCTACGAGAGCGCGTCGCGTCCGGTCGAGCTCGAGGTCGTGCCCTCGCTCGCGGAGGCGCGCGCGGCGCTCGATCGGAGCACCCCCGACGCGATCGTGGCGGACTTCGTGCTGCCGGACGGTCGCAGCCTCGATCTGCTGCCCTTCGCCGCCGCGCGCGGTTGTCCCGTCGTGCTCATGACGAGCCAAGGCGACGAAGGCGTCGCAGTCGAAGCCCTGCGAGGTGGCGCGTTCGACTACGTGGTCAAGACGCCGCGCGCGCTCGCGTCGATGCCGCACACGGTCGACCGCGCGCTCCGCGAGAACGCGCTGCTCGTCGCGCATCGCTGCGCGGTGGAGCAGTCGCGGCGCAGCGAAGAGCGCCTGCGTGCGACGCTGATCAGCCTCGGGGAGGTCGTCTTCGGCGTCGACGACGCGGGGCTCTTGCGCGACCTGCACGTGCCGCACGAGCTGCGCGCGATCTTCGACGGCGCGAGCGTGGGCTCACCGCTCGACGCGCTGGTGCCGCCGCCGATCGCCGAGACCCTGCGCGCGTCGCTCGACCGTGCGGGCAGCGACATCGTGGAGCACGCGTTCGAGCTCTCGGGGCACAGCTTCCGCGCGCGGATCTGTCCGCGCCTCGACGGCGGTTGGACCGTCGCGCTGCGCGACGAGACCGCGCGCCGCGCCGCCGAGCGTGGGCGCGAGCGGCTGGAGACGGAGCTGCGTCACGTGCAGCGGCTCGAGACCTTGGGCACGCTCGCCGGCGGCGTCGCGCACGACTTCAACAACCTGCTGGTCCCCGTGATGGTCGGTTTGGACGTGGCGCGCTCGGAGCTCCCGATCGACTCGCGTGCGCGAAGCATCCTCGACGACGCGCGCCTCGCCGCGGAGCGCGCGCGAGAGCTGGTGCAGCGGCTGCTCAGCTTCAGCCGCACCGCGGAGGGCCACGAGCGGCGACGGGTCTCGCTCGCGAAGGTGGTGCGCGACGCGATCCCCGTGTTGAAGGTGAGCCTCGCGGGGCGGCAGTTGGTGCTGGAGCTGGACGACGCGCTGGACGTGACCGTCGACGTCGGACAGATCCAGCAGGTGGTGCTGAACCTGGTGATGAACGCGCATCAAGCGTTGGGAGACGCGCCGCACCCGGTGCGCCTCGCGGTGCGCAGCACGGACGACGTCGGGGTCGACGGCGAGTGGGTGGAGCTCGCAGTGCACGACCGCGGACGAGGGATCGCGCCGGAGGTGCTGGAGCGAATCTTCGAGCCGTTCTTCACGACGAAGGGGCCCACGCAAGGGACGGGGCTCGGGCTGACCGTCGTGCACGGGATCGTGCAAGCGCACGGAGGCTTCGTTCGGGCGCGGAGCGACGCGGAAGAAGGGACGGAGCTGGCGGTGCGCCTGCCCCGTGCGAGCTGATCGAGCGGACACCTGCGAGCGGACACCTGCGAGCGGACACGTGAATCGGTCGCGCGTCGTCACACTCGACGCGACCCTCGCTCCCGCGAGACGCCTCACCGTCCGGAAGACCGCCACTGGCGGTGCGCGGTCGTTCATCCCATGTTCGGCCCCCACGTCGCTGGCCCGCGCCGCAGAGCCGACACGGACCGCCCACACGACCCTCTCGGGGAAGACTCATGCCGGAAGCCGATCCGAACCGCCTCGTCGAGTGCATCAAGCTGAAGAAGACCCTGCCGGGTCTCGCGAAGCCGCCCTTCCCCACGCCCTTCGGCAAGCAGATCTTCGAGACGATCTCCAAAGAAGCCTGGGATCAATGGCTCCAGGAGAGCGTGAAGTTCATCAACACGTACCGCGTGGACCTGTCGAGCCGCGAAGGTACGGAGTTCATGCTCAAGCAGCTCCGCATCTGGATGGGGCTCGAGGACGGCGAGCTCGCGCAGACCGCCTGGACGCCTCCCGAGGAGTGACCGCGCCGCACGGGTCGGAGCGCTCGCTCACGCGAGTCGCACCGCGGCGGGCCGCTCGGTCACCCCACGTGACCGAGCGGTTGCCTCGAGAACGGCACGTCTCGATCCGCCGGCTCCGCCGTGGACGCTCCGAGACGCGTCTCGAGGGTGGTCCGACGACATCCCGATCCGTCCTCCCGACCCGCTCCGACACGTGTTCCGCACCGCGTCGCGTGACGTCCGGCCGACCGAACGGATCCGGCGTGGACATCCCGCACACTGCCCCACGAGCCCTGTGGGGTCGCTGTGGACAACTCGATCTCGTGCCCACGAAAACCGCCCCTTGCGAGGCGGTTTTGTCTTTTGATGTCGCACTCTTGCGAGACGAGCCGCGACACGCTCCGAGAATCCCCAGTTGTTGTGGATTCAGGGTGCAAAGGTGGCCGGTCGAGCGGCCACTTGGCAACTTCGCACATGGCCTCCGACGAGAGTGCGAGATCGCCGCAGCCCCGCCTGGCGATCGTTCGGTCTCGTGTCGCGCACGTGTCGGGCCCGTGTCGGAGTGAGGCTTTTCCGAGCCCCATTCGGTCCCCGTGCTTGGTAGGCTTCGGCCGTGAGCCCCCTTCGCCTCGGGTCCGCGCTCCTCGCGTTGGCCCTCGCCTGCGGTGGTGACGACGCCCCTCCGTCGTCCGGCTGCCGAACCGACGCCGACTGCCCCCGGACCGCGCCGCGCTGTTTGGCCGACGAGACGGGGGTCGGGGAGTGCAGCGCCCAGTGCGACGTAGACGGGGACTGCGACTCCGGCGAGTGCCTCGACGGGACCTGCGCGGAGTGCTTGGCGCCCCTGCCTGGGACCATCGACCCCGGCCGCGAGTGCGGCTGCCAAGCCGACTGTCGCGGCGAGGGCGCGGTCTGCGAGGTCGGGCTCTGCGTCGCCGACTGCCGCACCACGGGCTGCCCCGACGATCAGGTCTGCGAGGGCAGCCCACCACGCTGCGTGCTCGGCTGCGAAGGCGACGCCGATCGCGCCGAAGGAGACCCCTGCGACTGCAACGCGCAGTGCGTGAGCGGCCTGACCTGCGTGGGCGGCTTCTGCGGGGAGAGCTGCGAGGTCGACGAGACCTGCGGCGCCGGCGAGTGCGGCCACGAGGTCCTCGTCCCGCCGAGCTGCCGCCCGATCTCGGAGAGTTGCGGGTTCGAGGGGACCACCCCGCTCGGGGTCGACTGCGTCTGCAACGGCGCCTGCGACTTCGACGCCCCGCTCTGCGTCGGTTTCTTCGCGGAGGGTTTCCGCGGCCAGGTGTGCAGCCGGGAGTGTGGCCCCGAGGCGCCCTGCCCCGAAGGCAGCTCCTGCTGCGGCGTGGACGCTCAGGTCTACTGCCTCCCGCCGGACCTCGCGGCCTCCATCGGCGCGACCTGCGCACCTTGAGCCCTCGCCCTCGCGGGCGCTTCGTCTCGGCTTCCATCGTCTCGGCTTCCATCGTCTCGGCTTCCATCGTCTTGGCTTCGATTCTGCAAACCCCATTCGCGCGGCACGCTTCACGGCGTCTCGTGTCCCCACTTCGCGCCCCGTTCCGCGGCGCCCAACCCACCGAGCGGCCGCACCGACGCGGTCGCCTCGATGGACGGAGAGCCCGATGAAGCTTCACCTGCTCGCCGCCCTCCTCGTCGCGATGCTCGCGCCGACCGCGTGCACGACCTCGCACGAACGTCCGAGCGTGGATCCGCCGCCCGAGGAGCCCGTGGGGCTCCGACCCCAGGATCTGAGCAGCCGCACCGAGACGCCGCTCCTCTTCCTTCCCTCGCGGTACATGGAGCGCGCCGTCGTCACGGCGGAGCAGCCCTGGTACGCGGCGTCGTTCCAGGACGAGCACGTCACGATCTACCTGCACGGGACGATCGCGTACGTCGACGCACCGGACGACCTCACGCACGAGAACACGATCCCGAACGCGACCGCGCGTGGCGTCGGGGCGTGGGACACGCTGAACGAAGGCGTCCGCAGCCTCGCGTGGGAGGAGATGGGCGCGGCCTACACGCTCGAGGTCGAGTGCGCGTCGATGCTCGACCGTCGCTGCACCGACGAAGGTTTCCTCCGTGAGCTCGCGGACGAGCTGGAGGTGCAGCCGTGAGGTCGCTCGTCCTCGTCGTCGCCTTCGCGCTCGCGGCCCCCGCCGCCGCGCAGAGCTTCAACCCTGCCGGCACCCTGACCCCCGGCAGCGGCCGCGGTCGCGTCGACGCCCGCGTCTGGGCGCCGGGCATGCGCTTCCCGATCCGCGATCTCCCCGCCTACGCGAACTCGCAAGTCTACGGTGTGGGCGGCTACAGCGGCCCGCGCGGCGGGCAGTGCGACAGTCGCAATTACAGCTTCCCGTGGTGGGACAACTATTGCGAAACCCGTGGCTGGAGCATGCCGCTCTGTCCGACGGGTCGCGGACACCAGGGCCAGGACATTCGTCCTTCCACGTGCCGCGCCGGCACCCATCCGGCGGTCGCGGCCGCGGCCGGAACCATCACGAACATCGGACGCTTCTCCGTCTACCTCACCGGCTCCGACGGCACGCGTTACGACTACCTCCACATGTCGAACGTCCGCGTACGCGTGGGCCAACGCGTGAACTGCGGCGACGTGCTCGGCATGGTGTCGAACACCTTCAACGGCACCCCGACCACCATCCACCTGCACTTCAACATCCGCCAAGCAGTGCGCGGTCTCGGCAGCGTCTACGTGCCGCCCTACAGCTCCCTCGTGGACGCGTACCGCCGCGTGCAGGGTGGGACCGCGTGCACGCCCGCGATGGACGCTGGCGTGATGGACGCCGGCCGCACCGACGCGGGCCGCACGGACGCCGGTCGCGCGACGGACGCGGGCGGTGAGGTCGGCGGTCAACGCGGCTGCTACTCGTCGACGCTCCGCCGCCCGGTGGACCACGGCGAGTGCGTGCAGGTCACCGCGGCCGGCTGCGGCTCCGGGAGCTGCGCCTGGTACACGTGCGACGACGGATACTGGCAGTGCACGCAGCCCTCGTCGTGCGGCAGCCGCCGTCACCCGAACGCCGCGTGCGGCACCGACGCGGGCCCACCACGCGACGGCGGCATGTCGGTCCGTCGGAGCTGCCGCAGCACCTTGCTGGGCCGCAACGTCGACGACGGCACCTGCGTGCAGGTCACGAGCCGCGCGCGTCCGGGCGAGCCGGAGAGCTGCGCGAACGGCTGCGGCTGGTACGAGTGCGACGACGGCACGTGGACGTGCACCGACAGCTCGGCATGCCGCGGCGACCAATACCCCTTCGCGTCCTGCGCGCCTGCAGGCGACGACTGCCGCTCCGCGACCCTGGGCAGCACCGTCGGCCACGGCGACTGCGTGCAGGTGAGCCAGTCCGGTTGTGGTCTCGAGCGTTGCGGCTGGTACACGTGCGCCGACGGCAAGTGGTCCTGCGCGGATCCGACGAACTGTCGCGGTGTCACCTACGAGAACATGGCGTGCGGAGACTTCGATCTCTGCGAGATGAATCAGGACTGCGACTCGTGTAACGACGCTCCCGGCTGCGGCTGGTGCGGCGCGACCGGCGAATGTCAGAGCGACCGCAAGCGCGTCGAATGCGGTGACACCTGGCTCGACGAGCCGAACAGTTGTGTGGATTGCAGCGGGTACACGGATTGTGACTCGTGCGCGCGCAACGGCTTCTGCGGTTGGTGCCCAGGCTTGGGCTGTCTGAACGACGAGACCGAGCAGGCGCGGATGTGCAGCGACTACATGGCGGGAAGCTGTCGCTGACCAGAAGCTCAGCCGACTTCCGCAAGCCGCCCTACCGGACGGCGCGCAGCGAGCGATAGCGAGCGGTTCGAAGTGGAATCGTGCGAAGCGAAGTTGACGTAGTCCACGGAGCCGAACGATTCCACGAGAGTGTCGGGCCGTGCGTGAGCACGGAGCCGACCCAGGCTCGTGGGAGGGGGCCCCTCGGGGCTTCATGCCCCGTGGGGGAGGGTCTGGCGACAGACCCTCAAAGAAGCTGAGCGGTTCGCTCACGTGAAGACGAGGCCCGCTCCGGTGGGCCTTCGTCGTCTTGGGTCGCGCCACCGATCGTCCGTCGCCGACCACGTCGACGACTGGGCCGCGCGCACGTCGCCCGAGCTGCTAGGGTCCGCGCGCCGTGACGCTCTCCGCCAAGCTCGCCGAGCTCCATCCACGCCGCTTCTTCGGGGAGGCCTTCGCGATCGCCGACGCGCGACGCGACGAGGCCCTGAAGGACGGTGGGTACCCCGCCTGGAAGCCGTTCGCCGTGGCCGCGATCGGCGCGGTGGTCCTCTTGGCGCTCCAGAAGTACGGCACCTCGCAGTTCTTCCTCGAGCTCGTCGCCGACTGGCAGCAGAGCGACCCCTCGTGGCGCGAAGTCCACGAATCGGCCTACCTGCGCGAGCTCTACGGCAAGGTCTGGTGGACCTCCTGGCGCGTCGCCGGCTACCTCGTGCTCCCCGCGCTCTTCACGCTCCTCGTGCTGAAGGAGCGTGTGCGCGATCACGGCCTCGGCTTCGGCCACGTACGCGACCACCTCTGGATCTACCTCGTCGCGATCGCGATCGTCCTGCCGATGGTCTTCGGGGTCAGCTACCTCGACTCCTTCCAGCGCAAGTACCCGATGTACGAGTTCGCGGGCCGGAGCTGGAGCGACTTCTTCCTCTGGACCGCGCTCTACTCGGCGCAGTTCCTCGCGCTCGAGTTCTTCTTCCGAGGCCACTGGCTGCGCGCGTTCTCGCCCGTGATGGGCGGCCACGCGATCACCGCGATGATCGTCCCGTACGCGATGATTCACATGAACAAACCCTTCGGCGAAGCCGTGGGCTCCATCGCGGCTGGCCTCGCCCTCGGCGCCCTCGCGATCCGCAGCCGCTCGATCTACCCGGGCTTCCTCGTGCACGCGACGATCGGCTTCTCGATGGACCTCGCGGCGCTCGCGCAAAAAGGCGAGTGGCCGGGCGGTTGACGCCGAGATCGCATCGACCACCGTGCGCTCCGCGACCCGCTCGTGTGGTGGCGCGCACCGTTCGACCCGAACCGCTCGAGCGAAGGGCGCACGAAGCCACTACGTCGCGCCTTGCGGCAGCGATAAGCTCTCGGCATGCAGCCCGACCGTGACGCCCTCGAAGGCCAGATCGACGCGCTCCGTCGCGCCGGTCGCTTCGCGGAGGCCGCGAACCTCTGTCTGCAGCTCGGCGAGCCCGCACGCGCGAGCGAGCTCTTCGCCGCGGTCTGGGATTGGCCCGCCGCCATCCGCGCCGCCGAACAAGCGAGCCGCTACGCGCTCGCGTTCCGCCACGCGCTCGAAGCGAACGACCGCGCGACGTTGCAGCGCCTGCTCACGATCCTGCCGGAGCACCCGAGCGAAGCGCTCGAAGCGGCCGGCCTCGCCGAACGCAAAGGTCGCGTCGTCGACGCCGCGCGTCTGCACGAAGCGGTCGGTGATCTCGCGGCGGCCGCCGAGCTCTACGAACGCGCGGGCGAGCTCGGTGAGGCCGCTCGCTGCCACGAGAGCTCGGGCGACTACCGCAAGGCCGGCATGCTCTACGAGCGCCGCATCAAGGAAGACCCGACCGACGGCGAAGCCGCCCTGCGGCTCGG
>JALOQC010000156.1 GCA_025453555.1 Myxococcota bacterium
GCGAGCCCGAGCCCACCGAGCACGAAGAGGAGCGCGGTGCCCGCCGCGAGCAGCCGCGGATGCGCCATCGACCACGTGAGAAACGGCGCGTAGGCGCGCTCGAGGCGGTGCGCGATCGGCGGCTCGGCGGCGTGCGCGCGTCCGGGCAGCACGTACGAGGCGACCACCGGCGTGATCGTCACCGCGACCAACAGCGAGGCCCCGACCGCGACCAAGTACGCGATCGCGAGCGGCGCGAGGAGCACGCCTTCGAAGCCCGGCAAGAAGAGCAGCGGCACGAAGACGAGCGCGAGCACCGCGGTCGCGCTCACGATCGACGAGCGGATCTCGATCGACGCGTGCAGGACCGTGTCGAGCACCGGCGCGCGCTCGGCTTCGGGGCGCCGCGCCCGCTCGCGAAGCCGGCGCACGACGTTCTCGACGTCCACGATCGCGTCGTCGACGAGCTCGCCGATCGCGATCGCGAGGCCGCCGAGGGTCATCGCGTCGAGCCCGAAGCCGAGCAGGTGCAGGATCGAGGTCGCGGCGAGGAGCGAGATCGGGATCGCGAGCGCGCTCGTGAACGCGGCGCCGGGATTCCAGAGGAAGAGGAAGAGCACCAGGATCACGAGCAGCGCGCCGTCGCGGAGGATCTCGACGAGGTTGTCGACCGCACGGCGCACGAAGCTCTCTTGGCGGTAGGTGTCGGGCACGATCGCGATGCCCTGCGCGCGGAGCGAGGGCTCGAGCGAGGCGAGCGCTTCGTCGAGCGCGGCGGTGGTGGCGAGGGTGTCGGCTTCGGGCTGCTTGATGACGTTGAAGAGCACCGCGGATCGCCCGTTGGCGCCGGCCGTTCCGCGCGCGGGGGCGGGTCCCACGCGTACCTCCGCGAGGTCGGAGAGGCGCACCGGCACCTCTTCGCGGCGCGCGACGACGAACGCCTCGAGGTCGTCCTCGCTCCGCACGCGGCCCAGCACGCGGACCACGCTCTCGCGTCCGCCGTCGACGAGGTAGCCGCCGGGTGGGTTCGTCGACCCTTCTTCGATCGCGCGCGCGACCTCTTCGGCCGTGAGCTCGAAGCGCGCGAGGCGCTCGGGGTCGAGCACCACCTGGTACTCCTTCTCCGCACCGCCCATCGCGTTGACGATCGCGACGCCCGGGACCGCGAGCAGCCGACGACGCACGTCGCGCTCGGCGACCCGTCGCAGCGTGATCTCGTCCACGCGATCATCCGTCGCGGCGATCGCGAGGAACGCGATCTCGCCCACGAGGTTCGACGGCGGCACCACGAGCGGCGGCGACGCTTCTGGCGGGAGGCTCACGCTGCGGAGGCGCTCGATGACGCGTTGGCGCGCGACGAGCGGATCGACGTCGACGTGCAGATCGACCCAGACCACCGAGATGCCAGGCGCGCTGGCGGACCGGACGATGCGCGCGCCCGCGGTGCCGGCGAGCGCGACCTCCATCGGGTGCGTCACGAGCTGCTCGACCTCGGTGGGCGCGAGGCCGGGCGCGTCGGTGACGATCGAGATGCGCGGCGCACCGAGGTCGGGGAGCACGTCGAGTCGCATGTCCGAGAGCTCGCCGGCCGCGAGCACGGTGAAGCCGATCGCGGCGGCGATCACGAGCACGCGATGACCGAGCGAGAAGCGGAGGAGCGCGTCGATCACGAGCGCGACTCCTCGATCGTGCGATCAGTGGACGTGCGCATCGTGCACCTCCCCTCCGCCGCCCGCCGCGAGGTGCACGAGCGCGGCACCCGCGATCACCACGCGATCTTCGGGCGTCAGACCTTCCGTCACGAGCAGGCGATCGCCGCTGCGTGCGCCGAGACGCACGTCGCGATCGAGGAACTCGTCGTCCGCGACCTGCACCATCACGATCGTGCGACCGTCGAGCTCGAGGAGCGCGGTGCGCGGCACGATCACACCGTCGAGCGGCGCGCCGCTCGCGAGGTCGACGTTTCCGGAGAGCCCCACGCGGAGCGGCGGCGACGCGAGCGACGACCAGCGCACGGTGAGCGTGCGGCGATGGGGATCGACGACGTGCGCGACGTGCACGAGCGCATCCGCCGGGAGCGCGATCGGCGCGGCCGCTCCGAGCCGCAACGTCGCGCTCGGTCGCTCCGGCAACGACGCGATCCAGGCCTCCGGCACCTCGGCCGCGATCCAGCGCTCGCGCTCGCCCACGATCCGCACGAGCGGCGCGTGGGCGGCGATCGAGATGCCGTCGCCGACGAACACCTCGTCGATCACACCGTCGATGGGCGCGACGACCCTCCAGCCGCTTCCTCCGCGACCCCCGCGCGCGCTGCCCACGAGCGCGCTCCCACGACGCGCGGCGTCGAGCGCGGCTTCGGCGACGCTCAGCTCGCGCTCGGCGTCCACGACGCGCCGCTCCGCGACGGCGCCCTCCGCGAGCAAGGCGCGTGTGCGATCGCGCTGCAACCGCGCGGCGTCGACGTCGGCCTGCGCGCGCGAGAGATCCGCGGCGACCCGCGTCGTGAGCTCGGGGGCGCTCGGCGTGGGTACGAGCGTGGCGAGCAGCTCTCCGCGCCGCACGCGAGTGCCCGGGCGCGCGAGCCCACCCGCGAGCCCGAGCACGCGACCCGCCACCGGCGCGGCGACGACCGCGAGCTGATCGGGAGGCGCCTCCACGCGCGCGAGCACGCTCCGCGTCGGCGCGAGCGCGCCGCGAATCGGTAGCGCGACCTGAACCCCGAGGCGTCGTTGGGCGTCGTCATCCAGCACGATCACGTGATCGTCGGGGCCGTGGGCGTGACCTTCGTGGTCGTCGTGCGCGTGGTCGCCGTGCGCGTGGTCGCCGTCGTGCGCGTGGTCGTCGCCGTGCGCGTGGTCGCCGTCGTGCGCGTGGTCGTCGTCGTGCGCGTGGTCGCCGTCGTGCGCGTGGTCGCCGTCGTGCGCGTGGTCGTCGTCGTGCGCGTGGTCGCCGTCGTGCGTGTGGTCGTCGCCGTGCGCGTGGTCGTCGTTTGCCTCGCCGCGTCGATGCAGACCTTCGTACTCGCGCGGCTCCGCGTCGCCGCACGCCACCAGCGCGATCGTCGCGACGAGCGCGTACCTCGTGCGCTTCATCGCCACTCTCCCGCCGCTTCGCGCTGCCGCAGCTCGGCGCGTCGCAGCGCGAGATCGATCGCCACCGCGCGCTCCGCGACGTCGACCGCCATGCGGCGCGCGTCGACGATCTCCACGAAGCTCGCTTCACCGGCCGCGTACCGCGCGAGCGCCGCGCGCAACACCGTCGCCGCCAGCGTGGCCGAGGGCTCGAAGCGTTGGCGCTCTTCCGTCCAGAGTGTCCGCTCGCGCTCGGCGGCCTCCAGCTCCGCGTGCACCCGGACCTCGAGCGCGCGCGCGATCTCCTCGAGCCGCTGCGTCGTCTCGGAGCGTCCACGTGCGGCCTGGCCACGATCCGCGAGCGGCAGCACCAGCGACGCGGTCACGACGTAGCCCTCGCCGTTCGCGCCCTGCTGACGCTGCCGCAGCCAGCCGGCTTCCACGTCCAGATCGGGCCACGCGGCGCGGCGTCCGGCGCGGCGTGCACGGGTCGCTTCGTCGCGCGCGAGGCCGAGGGTCGCGAGCCGCCGCTCGAGCGCTGCGTCCACGTCGAGCGCGGCTGAAGCGTCGGGCGCGAGCGCACCGTCGAGCGAAGGCAACGTCTCGACCGCGAGCCACGACGCGAGCCGAGCGCGGGCCCGCAGCGCGTCGCCCTCCGCGTCGCGCACGCTCGCGCGCACGAGGCTCGCTTCGAGCTCGACGCGACCGGCCTCCGCGGCGCCGAGCTCACCGCGCTCCGCGAGCGCACGTGCGCGGCGCGCGGCCTCGTCGAAGGTCTCGGCGAGCGCGGTCAGCTCGGCCACGCGTCGTTCGGCCGCGAGCGCCTCGTAGAACGCCGCGAGGGCTTCGCCGACCGCCCGCGCGCGTTGCTCTTCGGCGAGCCAAGCCGCGAAACGCGCATCCACGCGTGCGAGATGACGCTCCGCACCGCGCGCGCCGGAGATGGGAACGCGCCAACCGACGCGGAGCTGATCTTGCGACTGCGCGCCGTCACCGAAGAGCTGCTGGCGCTCCCACGCCACGCTCGGATCGGGGAGCAGACCCGCCCCCGAAGCGACGGCGTCGGCGTGGGCGGCGCTCCACGCGGCGAGCGCGGACTCGGGTTGGGTGCGCGCGGCGTGGACGACGTCGGCTTCGTTCCACGAGGGCGCGGTGGTCGGCGGGCGTTGGGCGTACGAAGGTGTGGAGAGGGCGAGGAGAACGCCGAAGGTGAGGTAGCGGAACATGAGAGAGCTCCGGGAGAGGGGAGGGCGCGCGGGAGTGCGCGGGTGGAGACGCGTGCGTCGGAGTCCGAGCGCGTGACGGAGGTCGCGGAGACCGAGACGGAGTCGGAAACCGTGACGGAGTCGGAGACCGTGACGGAGTCGGAGACCGTGACGGAGTCGGAGACCGAGACGGAGTCGGAGACCGAGACGGAGTCGGAGACCGAGACGGAGTCGGAGACCCGTGACGGAGTCGGAGACCGAGACGGGGTCGGAGACCGTGACGGAGTCGGAGACCGAGACGGAGTCGGAGACCCGTGACGGAGTCGGAGACCGAGACGGGGTCGGAGACCGTGACGGAGACGGCGACGGAGTCGGAGACCGTGACGGAGACCGCGACGGAGTCGGAGACCGCAACGGAGTCGCGAGACGCGGTCGGCGTCCGAGGTCACGTCGCGTCGCGCGCGCCCGCGAAAGGCCCGCGTACGCGCGTTCGACGAAGGTGCGGCGCTCGGTCAGGCGCGCGGTGGGCGATCGAGCGAACGCGGGCTCGCGCGACCGTGCAGGTGCAACGCTCGGACGCCGTACGCCAGATGGCGCGGCGCGCTCCACACCGCGAGCGCGCTCGGCGGCGAGGTGATCAACATCGGCGGCATCGCGTGGGAGTGGTGGTGCCCACCTTCGAGCGGTGCGTGCGGGCAGGGCGCGTCGTGATCCGGCGTGGAGCAGGGGAGCGGCAGCACGATGCGCACGTGCGCGTCGACGTCGTCGTGGGTCGCCACGGAGTGGTCGGCGTGTGCGCGGCCTTCGTGCGCGTCGTGCTCGTGCGCGTCGTGCTCGTCCGCGTCGTGCTCGTCCGCGTGCGCGTGGCCTTCGTGTGCGTGCTCGTCCGCGTGCGCGTGGCCTTCGTGGTCGTGCGCTTCGTCGGGGTGCGCCTCGTACGCGTGGTGGCAATGCCCGTGCATTCCGTGCTGCGGATCGATCAGATCCGCGACGCCGTGCTGCGCTCCGGGAAGGAGCACCACGCCGAGCAGGAGCGTGACGAGGAACGGCCGCACGCTCCACGTCTACCGGTCGCTCCGTGCTGCGACAAGGGTCGGCCTCGACTTGCATCAGGGTTGCAAGTGCGGGCACCGAGGCGACCACGTCTCCGACCCGGTCGCTTCGCCGCGGAGGCCGTCGTGTACTACCAGACCTCGATGGCTGCTCGTTCGGTGCTCGTCGTCTCCGTGTGCCTCGCGCTCGCGAGCGCTGCGCACGCGCAGCCGAGCCCCCTCGGCGCGGACACCGACACGGACACCGCCACCGACACAAACACCGACACAAACACCGACACCGACACGGTCTCGGACACCGACACGGTCTCGGACACCGACACGGTCTCGGACACCGACACGGACACCGACACGGTCTCGGACACCGACACGGTCTCGGACACCGCCACGGTCTCGGACACCGACACGGACGCGGCCTCGGACACCGACACGGCCTCGGACACCGGCACGGCCTCGGACTCCGAAACCGACGCCGACCCCGAAGCCGCCGACCTGCGCCTCGCCCTCCCCGACGATCGCCCCGCCCGCCTCGAGGTGGCCCTCCGCCACGCGGCGTTCTCCTTCGACGCCCCGAGCTTCCTCGCCGCCCAACGCGCCGCGCTCGTCGCGGTCTTCGAGGCCTACTGTGGCTTCGGCAACGTGCTCCAGAACGAACGCACGACCGTCGAGCTCGTGGTCGGCATCGGCTGCTTCGTCGGCGCCGCCACCCTCACGTACGTCGCCTTCCGCAACTTCGTGCGCCCCTCCGCGCCGGCCGACGCGCTCGCGCGCTACGAACGCTTCTACGACGCGCGCCGCGAAGGCCTCACCTTCGAAGAGCTCGAGAGCACCGAGCTCGCGCTCGAGCGCGCGGCGCGCGGCGACCGCCGCCGTCGACTCGTCGGAGGCGTCCTCGGCATGTTGAACTTCGTCGCGACCGCGGTCCTCGCGGGCCTCGTCGCGCGCGATCGACTCGACTCCCGCGTCGGCACGTCGATCGCGACCGGCACCGCAGTCGTCGGCGTGCTCGGCGTCACCGCGCTCGCGATCCGTGGGCCTTCCGAGCGCGCGCTGCACGAGTACCGCTACGGCACGCCGTGAGATGCACGAGACTTGGCGTCCGTCGCCGCACACCGCACGCTGTGCGCCATGCGTGGAACCGTTCGCAAGCTCGGCCTCGAAGGTGGCCTCTGGGCCCTCGTCACCGACGAGGGCGACTCGATCGAGCTGATCGACGCGCCGCCGGAGCTCTTGCAGAACGGGATGCGCGCGGAGATCGAAGGCACCCGCGAGGGCGCGGAGGTCTCGATCGGCATGGTGGGCGACGCGGTGCGGGTCACGCGCTGGCGCAAGCTCTGAGCCGCGCTCCGATCCGTGCGAAGCGACCACGTTCCGTCGCATGGCGTCTCGTCCTGCTACCCTCGCCGCCATGGCCGGCTGGGAAACGGTGCTCGCGGCGGTCGGTGGGGTCCTCCTCGGCGTCGGGCTCGGGGTCGCCATCGGGCGCCGCGGCGAGCGCGAGATGCAACGACGCCTGCACGAGCACGCGCGTCAGCTCCGCCACGCGGTGATCCCCTTCCTCGAAGAACGCGCCGCCTCGCTCGGTCTGCCGGAAGCGTCGCGTCATCGCCACGTCGACGACCCGCTCGAGCTCGTGGTGCGCCTCTCGGTGAGCGTGCGCGAGTTCGGCGAGCGCGCGTCGTTGCCTTACACCGACACGATCGAGCAGCCGGGCCTCTTCACTCCGTCGGAGTCGGACGCCACCCGCCGCACACGCTGAGCAGGGCGGTCGTCTTCGACCCGGACGTCGTGGTCGTGGTCGTTGACGTTGACGTGGTCGTGGTCGGCGACGTGAACGAGACGAACACGCGTTCGTCCGAACGCGCCGCTCACTCGAACGCGAAGACCGCGTCCTCGCCGTGACGATCGACCAACGCACCCACGTACGAGATCAGCGTCGCGCGCCGCTCCAGCACTCCGTCGATGGCCGCGGGCGTGAGCAAGGGCGCCGTCGTGTGCGCGGGCTCGGTCGCGAGCGCGGCCTCGATCGCCTCGCGATCCAGGCGCCGCACCGCGTCGATCACGCCGCGCGAGAAACGTTCGGTCCAGCCGAGGCGTTCGCGAATGCGATCGTGCAGCTCGCGCGGGATCGAGCTCGCGAGCGTGACGTCGTGATCGCGCACGATCACGCGCGGGCCCACCTCGGTCGACGCGAGCCCTTGTACGTTGCCACCGCTGAAGCGGTCCCAGTTCGCGACCAGGTAGTCGAACACCACCATGTTCGAGAGATCGCGGCAGAGCGCGCGCCGATCTTCGGGACAGCTCGGCCCTTCTTGGGCCAGCCACGCGCGCCACTCCGCGAGCCCACGCCCCCTATCGAGCCCGAGGTCGCTCAGCTCGGGCACCCAATAGATCGCGGCGCCCGGGACCTGATCGGTCGGCTCGGGCACGAGCGTCGCGTAGACGTCGCGCCACGTCTCTTCACCCGCGAAGTCGGGGTGCATGCGATCGCGGATCTCCCACGCCGGCACGTTGCGTGCCGTGGCGGGCGCGACGTTGTCGAGCCCGATCACGCGGCCGATCCGGTACGCCGCGATCTCGCGCTGCCACCCGTCGCGGTGGGTGCGCGTGCGCGGCTTGAACGCGAGCGAGTGCTCGCTGCGCAGGCGCGTGCGGAAGACGAGCGCCGACGTGCCGGTCGGCTTGAACTGCCGGGTCGCGGTGCCGCGCAGCGCCTCCAGCAGCGCGTCGTGATCGAAGGTCCCGGGCGGGAAGCTCGGGTTGCCCGCGAGGCGGAGCGGCGCGGCCGCCTCGACGGGCTCCGAAGGCGCCTCCCGCTCCGAGGCCGGCGCCTCACGCGACGGATTCCTCGAGTCGGCGGGGTCCGCCGCCGACGTGTCCGCCGGCGATACCGACGCGAGCGTGGGCGGCGCCGAGGTCGAACGCTCCGCGCGCGACTCCGGCGCGGCACGCTCACCGCAGCCGACCAAAGCGACCGTGAAGACGAGCGACGCGACGCGCACGGCGCGAGGGTAGCGCATCAGACGAACGATGCAGCGAAGAACACCGTCCCCGGGCCGGAGACGTGCGCGAGCGTGGTCACGGCCCGAGGTCGTGCTCGAACCTCGACGCGCACCCGCGCTCGAGGCCTCGCGGGTGCGCCGTCGTCGCCGCTCAGCCGCGCACGCCCGCGAAGACGTTGCGCGCGATCACCATCCGCTGGATCTGCGAGGTGCCCTCGTAGATCTGGAGGATCTTCGCGTCGCGCATCAGCTTCTCGACCGGGTAGTCCTTCATGTAGCCCGCGCCACCGAAGACCTGCACCGCGTCGGTCGCGACCTCCATCGCGCTGTCCGCGCCGAAGGCCTTCGAGAAGCTCGCGACGAGGCTGTTGCGATCGCCCTGATCGATCATCCACGCGCTCTTCAGCACGAGCAGGCGCGTGGCTTCGTACTTGATGGCCATCTCCGCGATCATCGCCTGCACCATCTGGTGCTCCGAGATCGGCACGCCGAAGGTCTTGCGCTCGAGCGCGTACGCGACCGACTCGTCGAGCGCGCGGCGCATCAGACCACACGCGCCCGCGCCGATGTCGGGGCGCGTGCGATCGAAGGTCTGCATCGCGAGCTTGAAGCCGTGGCCGGCCTCCGCGAGCACGTTCGCGGCCGGGACACGCACGCCGTCGAAGTGGATCGTCGAGGTGTCGCTCGCGCGCTGCCCGAGCTTGTCTTCCTTCTTGCCGACGCTGACGCCCTCGGAGTCGCGGTCGACGATGAAGGCCATGATGCCCTTGTGGCGCTGGGTCGGATCGACGGTCGCGAACACGACGTACCACGAGGCCCACGAGCCGTTCGTGATGTAACACTTCTGCCCGTCGAGGACCCATTCGTCACCGACCTTGCGCGCGCGGCACTGGATGCCCGCCGCGTCGCTGCCGGCCGCCGGCTCGGTGATCGCGTAGGCCGCGAAGACCGGCTCGTTCGCGAGCATGCCGAGGTACTTCTTCTTCTGCTCCGCGTTGCCCGCGACGATGATCGGCGTGGCGGCGAGCGCGTTCGCGGTCATCGAGGTCTGGATGCCGGTGCAGCCGTACGCGAGCTCTTCCGTGATGAGCACGTGCTCGACCTCGTGCAGGCCGAGGCCGCCGACCTCTTCGGGAAGGTTCGGCGCCACGAGCCCGAGCTCCCACGCCTCCTTGAAGACGTCCTTCGGGAACTCGCAGGTCTGATCGGCGTGCGCCGCGACGGGGATCACGCGCTCTTTGACGAAGCGACGCGCGGTCTCGACGAGGGCCTTCTGATCGGGGGAAAGCTCGAAGCTCAGCATCACGACACTCCGTTGGGCGGGCCGCCGCGACACCACACGACGGCACGTGGAAACGCTCGCTCGGTGCCTCGGGGGATGGGGTCACCGGCGCGCGGAGTCATGACACGGGAAGGCGGGTTTGTCGCGACGAGCGAGCGACGTGAGGTGGTCGCGACCGTGGACGTGGACGTGGTCGTGGTCGTGGTCGTGATCGTCGACGTGGACGGCGACGTGACCGGCGACGTCGTCGGTGAAGCGAGGAAGCGATTCGCGGTCACGACGACGTTTCACGACGCGACGCGCGCGACGCTCACTTCATGCGTTCGCGCTTCTGTCGCTCCAGCTCGTCGCGCGCGGCCTTCGCGCCGAGCCGAAACCCGAACGCGAGCCCGAGCAGCAAGATGCCCGGGATGTAGAGGAGGTGCTCGACGGAGGGCATCTGCGCTTCATCCTCGAGGGTCTGTCGCCAGACCCTCCCCCAGGAAGCCCCGAACCCCACCCACGAGCCTACGCTCGCTTCGCTCGCTGCGCGCCGTCCAGTAGGGCGGCTTGCGGAAATCGGCCATCGGCTTCTCGCTCAGGGCGCGTTGGACTCGAGGCTCTTCTTGAGCGCGGAGAGCTCGCGCTCGTTCTGCGCGTGCATGCGCCCGAGGCGCCAGAGGTAGCCGAGCACGAGCACCCACGCGCCGCCGTACGCGATCACGGTGAGCAGCCCACCCGGGACACGCTCTGCTTGAGGGCCACTGACCGCGCGGAAGGTCGCCGCGCGTGAGGCCTGCGGATCTTCTTCGGCGGCCGCGTCCTGCGCGGAAGCGGAACCGACCGCGCCGTTCGCACCGACGGCACCGAACGCGCCCACGCACGCGAACAACGAGAGCGCCAAGAGCCAACGCTTCACGACTCACCTCCGAGGCCACGCCGGGCCGCTTCGAGCTCGATCGCCAGGATCTCCTGGCGATGCCGCTCGATTCGAATGCGCGTCCACAAGAGCCAGATCGCGAGGCCCGTGACCGCCAGGAAAAAACAGATCAGCGCCGGCACCATGTCGGGGTGGATGCCGCCGCCTTGGCCGGTGAGCACCACCGGGTGCTGCCCGCTCCAGCGCTGCACGCTGTACTTGATGAGGAAGAGGAGGGGGAAGCCGACGATCGCGAGCGCGGCCGCGAAACGTTTCTCCGCTTGGCCCGCCGCGCCGAAGCTCCGCAGCGCGAGGAAGGAGCCGTAGATCATCGCGGTGAGCAGCGTGCTCGTGATGCGCGGATCCCACGCCCAATACACGCCCCACGCCTTGCGACCCCAGAGCGGCCCCGTGAGCAAGACGATGGCCGCGAAGAGCGTCCCGACCTCCGCGCCCGCCACGCTGAGCGCGTCCCAACGATCGCTGCGCTTCCACAAGAAGAGCAGGCCGCCGACGGCCGAGAGGGTCCAGCCGACGTACATCCCGTACGCGCTCGGCACGTGGACGTAGAAGATCTTCTGCACGAGGCCCATCTGCTCCTCGACGGGCGCGACCTCGAAGACGAGGTAGAACGACACGAGGAAGAGCGCGACGGTGATCGCGGCGAGCGCGTGCCAGAGCGGGCTCACGCGCGGCGCGGGCGTCGAAGGCGCGGAAGAAGGGGTCGTGAGGGCCATGATCGGGGACGCGACGAACGTGGGTGCGGAGCCGAAGCTCGGCGAGCCACGCTGCGAGCGCGAAGCGGACGCTACCACGCGACCCGAGGCGTCGCGAGGACGCGGCGAGGGGGGCCGGCGGAGGCTCGCGAAGGTGCGCGCGGTACGAGGTGCTCGATGAGACCGCCGTTTCCTCTGGCCGTCTCCGACACGTGGGCGGAGGTTGCGGCGCGCGTGGGCGATCGGGTCTTCGGCAAGCTGCCGCGCCCGCTCTGGGAGCTCGTCGCGATCGTGAGCGACGCCTACAACCGCGAGCGCGAGACGCTGCTCGGGGTGACGACGTCGAGCAGCGACGGGCTTCAAGCGCGGCTTCGTTTCTACCTTCCGCGCGACTCCGCGAAGATCCTCTCGCCCCTCGGGGAGCTCGCGCAGGCGGGGCTGCTGCCGCGGCGACGCTGGCGCGTGCTCGACCTCGGCGCGGGGCTCGGGACGACCACTCTCGGCGCGGCGCGAGTCGCGGGGCACCTCGGCGTGCCGGGCCTCGACGTGCTCGCGCTCGATCGCGACGCGCGCGCGCTCGACGCGTTCGTGGAGCTCGCGAAGGAGCACGAGGCGCTCGGAGTGGCGCCGATCGCCTTGAACGCGCGCGCTCTCGACGTGACGCGCCTGTCGGACCTCCGCGAGGGGCCGTTCGATCTGGTGCTCGCGGGGCTGGTGCTCAACGAGCTCGATCTGGAGACGCGGCACCGCGTGATCGAGAGCGTCGCGCCGCTGCTCGCGCCGGACGGGGCCTTCGTGATCCTCGAGCCCGCGCTGCGCGAGATCACGCGCGGGCTGCACGTGCTGCGCGATCGGATCGACGCGAGCGCTTCGGCGATGGACGCTGCGACGCGCTCGTCGTGGAACGTCTTCGCGCCCTGCTTGCGCCGCGGTCCCTGCCCGATGCTGGAGACCGAGCGCGACTGGTGTCACGAGGACGAGCCCTTCGCGTTGCCGCCGAAGCTCGCCGCGGTCGCGCGCGACGCGAGCCTGCGCTTCGAGCGGCTGACCTACGCTTACCTCACGCTGCGCAAGGACGGCTGCACGCTGCGCGACTTCGTGGGCGAGGACGCGCGGCGTGTGGTGAGCATGCCGCTCGTGAGCAAGGGTAAACGCGAGCTCCTCGTCTGCGACGACGCGGGTCGCACGCTCCTGCGCCGTCTCGATCGCGAGGCCTCGGAGGCGAACGCGGACTTCGGCGACAGCTACCGCGGCGACGTGCTGCAGGTGTCGCTGGAGGAGACGCGCGTGCGGAAAGAGCGCGTCGTCAAACGCGTTTGATCACACCGGTTCACGCTTTCGGTCGCCTCTCTCGGTCGAGAGTCGACGAAATCCGTGTCCGATCAAACCTCGATTCCGTCCGCGCGCAGCTCCGACGTGGTGGCCGCGCGCGCGACGGTGCCTTCGGGGTGCGCGAACCAGCCGGGATCGCCGTAGTTGCCGCCGAGGCCCTGGCGCACCTTCAGGATCGTGAACATGCCGCCCATGTCGATGAGCCCGAAGGGGCCCGCGCCGCCGCGCATGGGGATCGAGTTGCCGGGGGTGGGCATGCCCATCTCGCTCATGCCGCCCATGCCGTCCTGCATCATCGTCATGTAGCCCGGCACCTGCGCGCCGATCCGCCGATCGAGCTGCCGCACCCGGTCGCGCGCCATGCCGAGCGTGTTCTCGAGGTCGTGACCCATCTGGTTCATCACGTGGTGGGTCATGTGGCAGTGCATCGCCCAATCGCCGAGGTGGTCCGCGACGAGCTCCACCACGCGGCACGCGCCGGTCGGCACGAGCGACGTGGTGTCGGGCACCTGCGCGCTCGGCGGGATCGGGCCGCCGTCGGTCGCCACCGTGCGGAAGGCGTAGCCGTGCAGGTGGACCGGGTGGTGATCCATCGGGGAGAGGTTGCCGAAGTGCATGCGGATGCGCTGCCCC
>JALOQC010000157.1 GCA_025453555.1 Myxococcota bacterium
TGCGCGACCTCTTCGCTCGTGAAGCCGAGCGCCTCGTGGAACGCGACCGATGCGTCGTTGCCTACCGCCGCGATCGCCTTCAAACGCGGAACTCCCTCCGAACGGCAACGCTCTTCGAAGCGCTCGTAGAGCCGCTGCCCCACGCCGCGACGACGAAAATCGGGGTCGATGCCCACGAGGTGGACGTAGCCGGAGTCCTTCCGTGGCGTGATCAGCCCGAGCAGGAACCCGACGACACGACCGTCGTCCTCCGCGATCAGCGCGTACTCCCCGAGCTCGTAGAAGAAGTACGGGTGCGCGCGTTGTCCGGCGGGGCCTCCCCACCATCGGTCGAGGACGGAGACGAGGTAGTCGAAGTCCGGCTTCTCGATCCCGCGGATGTGCAGCGCCCCCATCGTCGTCACGGGGTATCACGGCCCCCTCCGCGGCGCACGCGACGTCGCGTGACCGCTCACGCGCGAGGTCGGCCTCGGTCGACGGTCACGCGTCACCGCTCACCCTCCCGTCCGCTCACACGTCGCGTGGCCTCCAGTCGACGCTCGCCTCGTACGCGAACGCTCGCGTCGCCCCCTTCATGGCGGCTCCGGTCCCACATCCGTACTACCCTCCCCGCGCATGGCGCCTCCGCAGGCCTCCACGACCGGCGTCCGCTTCTGCCCTTTCTGCGGCGAGTCGTTCGAGGACGAGGCGCGCTGTCCCGAGCACGACATTCCCCTCGTCGGCTTCGACGAGCTCCAGCGCATGCGCGGCGACGGAACGCCCGACGATCACCAAGCGCTCGCGACCCACGACCCACGCTTCGGTCGCGGTTGGCTCGTGCTCAGCGCGCTCGTCGCCCTCGTCGGCTTCTTCCTGCCGTTCGTCGAGGTCGCGTACCCGGAGGGCTCCGCGCGCGCGACCGGGCTCGCGACCGCCTCGACCGTCGCGCTCAACCTCTGGCTCGTCCCCGCGGTCGCGCTCGCGCTCTTCGGGATCGTGTTCCGTCGCCGCACGCCGAGCTCGATGCGGAGCGCACGCTTGGCGGTGGCGGGCTTGTGCATCCTCGGCGGCGCGAGTCTCGCGTTCACGCTCCACCGAGTCCGGACCGGCGTCGCGCACGTCGAGCGCGCGTACGGCCGGGACGTCGAGGTCGTGCTCTTGGCTGGCTTCTGGATCTGCGCAGTGGCGTTGGCGGTCGGCCTCGTCGGCGCCGTGCGCTTCGGTCGCGTCCCGGCCGAGCGCCCGCGTTATCGCGTCGAGTGAGCCGAGAGCCCGCGACCCTTCCGAGGACCAGCCGCCTCGCGGAGCCTCCCCCAAAAACCCCTTTTGATTCGCGAGCGCGAGGCGGGCTATCCTCCGCCGCGTCCCGAAACGTTCGGGCTGGAGGACTCCGCATGACCTACTCCGGTGCCGCCAAGGCCCGCGAGGCTCGCGAATCGTTGGGCCAAGCGCTCGAAGCGCTGCAGCGCGACTCGAACATCCCCGAAGACGTGATGGCGGTCGCGCAGAACATCGCGCAGTCGGTCGGCGCGCTCTTCGAGGCCGAGCGCGCGTCGTCGGAGCCCGACGGGAAAGCCAGCGTGAAGGCCGCGCTCGGCTCGCTCAGCCAGACCCTCGCGCTCTTGCAGGACGTGCGTACGCAGCACGGCGGCATCGCGACCGCGACCGAAGTGCTCGCGAAGACGATGAGCCTGCTCTTCCCGCTGACCACGGTGCCGAGCCGGCTGCCACCCGCGGATCACGCGGCGCCCCAGCCCCACATCCCCCCTCACGCGCCAGCGCCGCAAGCCAACGCGTTCGCACCAACCGCGGTCGCGCCGCAGCAACCCGTGCAGCCGATGCAACCGATCGCGCAGCCTCAAGCGCAGCCCGCGCAGCATCGTCCGTCGGTGCCGACGCCGCCGCCTGCTACCGGCCCGCGGGTCGACGTGGAGGCGAACATCGGCGCGACCACCGAGTCGAACTTCTTCGTCGGCTTCAGCGGCGAGATCTCCGACGGCGGCGTGTTCCTGTCGACCTACGAGGTCCTCAAGCTCGGCACCCGGGTCCGCGCGCTCGTCACGCTGCCCGGCAACTTCGAGTTCAAGGTCGACGGCTGGGTGCGCTTCGTGCGCGACCCGATGGACTTCAACAGCGACGCCGACCCCGGCATGGGCATCCAGTTCGAGCACCTCTCGGCCGACGCGCGGGACCTCGTGCTGCGCTTCATCCGCAAGCGCGCCCCGCTCTTCTACGACGACTGAACGCGAGCGCGATCGCAGAAGAAGGCGGCCCTCCCGGGTCGCCTTCTTCGTTTCACGACGTCGACGAGCACCGTCGTCGTCGTCGTCGTCGTGGTCGTGGTCGTGGTCGTGGACGTGGACGTGGTCGCGGTCGCCGAACCGATCGCGACGCGAACGAACGCCCGAACGTGACGACCGACCGCGCCTCAGCCGCGCGCGGCCTTCAGCGCCGTGTCGAGATCCGCCATCAGATCCTCGACGTGCTCGAGCCCGACCGAGAGGCGGATCAAGCCGTCGCGGATCCCGAGCTTCTCGCGGCTCTCCTTCGGGATCGAGCCGTGCGTCATGATCGCCGGGTGCTCGATCAGCGACTCCACGCCGCCGAGGCTCTCGGCCAGCGTGAACAGGCGCGTGGTCTCGAGGAAACGTCGCGCCGCCGGCAATCCGCCCTCGATCTCCACGCTGATCATTCCGCCGAAGCCCTTCATCTGCGACTTCGCGAGCGCGTGCTGCGGGTGCGACTCGAGCCCCGGGTAGATCACCTTCGCGACGCCCTTCTGGGTCTCGAGCCAGCGCGCGATCTGCATCGCGCTCTTGCCGTGCCGCTCGATGCGCACCGGCAACGTCTTGATGCCGCGCAGCACCATGAACGAATCGAAGGGCGGGAGAATCGCGCCGATCGCGTTTTGCAGGAACCGGAGCTGCTCGGTGAGCGCGGCGTCGCTCGTGGCGATCACACCGCCGACCACGTCGCTGTGGCCGTTGAGGTACTTCGTCATCGAGTGCAGGACGAGGTCCGCTCCGAGCTCGAGCGGGCGCTGCAGCACCGGGGTCGCGAAGGTGTTGTCGACGCCGACACGCGCGCCGTGCTTCTTCGCGATCGCCGACACCGCGGCGATGTCGATGATCTTGAGCATCGGGTTGGTGGGCGTCTCGATCCACGCGAGCTTGGTCTTCGGCGTGAACGCTGCCTCGACCGCGCCGAGGTCCGTCATGTCGACCCAGGTCGTCTCGATCCCGAGCGGGCGCATCACCTTGTCGAGGATGCGGAAGGTACCGCCGTAGACGTCGTCGCACGCCACGACGTGGTCTCCGGGGCGCAGGGTGAGGCAGAGCGTGGTCATCGCCGCGCAGCCGCTGCCGAACACGATGCCGTGCGCGGCGCCCTCGATCCCCGCCACGCAGCGCTCGAGCGTCTGCCGGGTCGGGTTGTTGGTGCGCGCGTACTCGAAGCCCTTGTGCACGCCCGGGCTCTGCTGCGCGAAGGTGCTCGCGAGCACGATCCGGTGATGGGGTCCGGCTCCTGGCCGGCGTGGATGGCGAGGGAGTCGAGGTGCAGGTCGGCGTCGTGCATGGCGGCCGGCCATAGCGCGCACCGCGCCGCCGACGCAAGGGCGGCCGCTCACGGTCACGGCGCCTCGAACCACGGGGGTGGACGAGATTCACACCACGCGCTTGATCCCGCATGGCGGACGCGGTGATGCTGTCCCCCGAATGGAGCTTCAGCGCGGGCAGTCGCTGGGCGGCTACGAGATCGTCAGTCACGTCAAGTCCGGCGGCATGGCGGCTGGCGGCGCTCTACCTGGCGCGCCGACGCGGCGCGGCGGGCTTTCAGCGGCCGGTCGCCGTCAAGGTGGTGCACCCGCACCTCGCGCGGGACGCGAAGTTCGTGCGGATGTTCCTCGACGAAGCGCGGCTGGCCGTGCGCATCCAGCACCCCAACGTGGTGCGCGTGGAGGAGCTGCTCGAGGCCGAGGGCACGTACCTCATGGTCATGGAGTACGTGCACGGCTGCAGTCTCTACGACCTGCTCCGTGCGCTCGCGAAGGCAGGCCGGCGCCTCTCGCCCGATCTCGCGGCCTGGATCGGGATGCAGATCGCGGATGGCCTCCACGCCGCGCACGAGCTCAAGGACGAGCGCGGCCAGCCGATGGACGTGGTGCACCGCGACGTGAGCCCACAGAACGTCCTGCTCTCGTGGGACGGCCACGTGAAGGTGATCGACTTCGGCATCGCCAAGAGCCGCGCCCAAGCCGAACGCACGCGGGTGGGCGTCATCCGCGGCAAGGTCGGTTACATGTCGCCCGAGCAGGCGAACGCGGGCGAGCTCGATCGGCGCACCGACGTCTACGCGCTCGGCGTGGTGCTCTGGGAGATGGTGACCTCGCGGCGCCTCTTCCGCGCGGACAACGAGATCCGTCTGCTCGACATGGTGCGGAACCCGCAGATCCCGAAGCCGAGCGACCACGGTCCGGTGCCGGAGGGGCTGGAGGACGTGATCCTCGAGGCGCTGCGCCCGGACGTGCGGGTGCGATTGCCCACCGCGAAGGCGCTGCGCGACCGCCTGCTGCAAGCGCAGCCGGGTGCGGGGCACGTGCACTCCTCGAACCTCGCCGGGCTGCTCGCCACCGTGCTCGGCGACAAGATCGAGGAGGCGCCCATCTCGTGGAGCGAGGCGTTCTCGGTGGAGCAGGCGCACGCCACCGCGAGCCACCTCGCGAACCACACGATGGCCGCCTCCGCGTCGCTCTTCAGCGACGAGCTCGACGAGGACGACGAACCGCTGCCGCACCCGACGGCCGCGCAGGTGCCGCGGCGACGCGTGACGACCGCCCCGCCGCCGCCCCCGAGCGCCCCCCGCCCACCACCGCCTCGCCCGCGCGTGCCGACCCCCGTCCCGACGCCGTCTCATTCGCGGCCGGTGATTCGCCCCTCGGCGTCCCCGCCGCCTTCCTCGGACCGACCCAACACCTTCGCGCAGTTCTCCCAGCCGCCACCTCCCGACGCTCCGGTCCCCGTGCAGGTCGAGGTGAAACCCCCGAGCACCGGAGCCCAGCTCGTGGTCAGTCTCGTCTCGCTGGTCGTGCTCGGCGGAGCCCTCGCGCTCGCGGGCTACCTGCTCTGGCAGGCGGGCGCGTTCGAGGATCTGCTGAACGAGGGCGGCGACGCGGCCATCGAGGCGGACGGCGCCGTGCCGGACGTGGTCGACGCGGGTCTCTGAGCGCGCTCGTCCGTCGCCGACGGTGTCGTAGCCCCCAGACTGATCGGCTCGGTCGGCTCGATCCGCTCGCCCTCGTGCGGGACACGCTCACACGCGGCCGCCGTCGAGGCAGACGCACGGCGGCCGAGGTGGATGGAGCCCGTACCACGACATTCGTGTCATTCCGATGGCGCCGCGAGTCACGCTCGCGAGCGTCAACTGGCACTCCTTGACGCGGCGTGTCACGAATCTGCGTGCAATTTTTGACGTGATTCCGCAGGGCACGTTTGCTGCTTTGCGGAAACGCTCAGGCTCCATGACTCGGACGAACCCCGCTCGCGAGCTCGACCTCGTCACGATGGCGACACCGACCTCGGAAAACTCACGCGCTCGACGCGACTCCGAACGACTTCGCTTTCCCCTCTCCTGAGGCACCCATGGCTTTCGACGCAAGCGCTCGTGCGCACGACAACGTCTCGGTCCTCGACCCCTTCACGAACGAAGCGCGCGAGTGCTTCAAGCAGCAGGCGGCGGCCATCGCCGCGTTGGCATCGAGGGTCGACCGCCGCTTCGGACAAGCCGTCCGCGCGCTTCACGCCGTCTCCGGGCACGTGGTCATCACGGGCCTCGGCAAGTCCGGGCACATCGGCCGCAAGCTCGCGGCGACCTTCGCCTCCACCGGCACCCCGAGCTTCTTCGTGCACTCCGCCGAGGCCTTCCACGGTGATCTCGGCATGATCACCGCTCACGACGCGGTGATCCTGATCTCCTACAGCGGCGAGACCCCCGAGGTCGCGGGCCTGCTGCCCCACCTCAAGGCCCGCGGCGTCCCCACCATCGCGCTGGTCGGCAAGCTCGACTCGACCCTCGGGCGCGGTGCGGACATCGCGCTCGACGTGTCGGTCGATCGCGAGGTCGATCCCAACGGCCTCGCGCCCACCTCCTCGACCCTCGCCGCCCTCGCGATGGGCGACGCGCTCGCGGTCGCCCTGGTGCGGATCCGTGGCTTCCGCGCGGACGACTTCGCGCGCCTGCATCCGTCCGGTCCGCTCGGCCGCAAGGCCGCCCGCATGCGGGAGGTCGTCACCCCGCACGTCGAGCTTGCCCCCGACACCTCGGTGAAGGATGCGCTCTTCGCCCTCGCCGGTGCCTCCACCCCGACGGCAGCCGTCGTCTCCCACGGCGTGCTCGTCGGCAGCATCGGCGAGAGCGAGCTCCGCAGCGCGCTCGAACGCGGCGGCCTCGACGAGCCCGTCGGCCGCACGATGTGCTGCGATCCTCTCGCGGTGTCGGCAGACGCGCTGGTCTCGGAGGTGGATCAGACGTTGGCGAAGCTCCGCGAGAAGCGGGCGTTCGTGGTCGACGAGCGTGGCGCCGTGCTTGGGGTGTACTCGCCCGCGTGACCGTCCGTCGAGTCCCCCTGCGGCTGCGTGGGCGGTGAGGACCCGTCGAGAACCTGCGCGTTCGACGCTCCCGATCTACAAATCGACGGTTCTCGAGCCGACCACCGGCCACGACCCGACGTCACGCCGTTTGGCGACCGAACCCTCGAAATGCCTCCCATGCGTCTGAGTCTATCGATCGCGCTCGTGCCCCTCTACGCCGCTTGTGGAAGCGCGGCGCCGAGCGACTCGGAGATCTACTACGCGGCGGCACTGCGTCCCGGCGTCGAGCTCGCCACCAGCCCCGCCGAGCGCCTCCTGCTCTCCCGCCTGCACGAGCTGGCCGAGGGCGCGTTGACCCTCGAAGGCGAGCGTTTCGAGCTCGGCCCTTCGTACGCTTCCGCCAGCGGTCGCGTGTGTCGTCGTGTGCGGACCACGGCGCGCGAGCGGCTCGCGTGCGCAGAGCGCCCAGGCGAGCACACCGAGGGCGCCGAGGACGCGGCAGAGGACGACAGCGCGACCGAATCGAGCACGTCGTGGACCTTCGTGCCGGATCCATTTGGCGCGAGCTCGGGCGCCGACGTTCCCGTGCCTCCGGCGACGTACGACGGAACGGCGACGCCGCCGGTCGGAGCGGTCCCCAGCGCGCCCCTCGAGCCGGAGGTGGCTCCGTGAGCACGGCGGCCTCGCCCACCGTCGCGTCGACCTTCCTCACGGGCCTCGCGACCCAGCTTCGCGTGATCCACGCGGTCGCCCTCCGCGAGACGCGCACCCGATTCGGCGCCCACCAGCTCGGCTACCTCTGGGCCATCCTCGAGCCGCTCTTCTGGATCGGCACCTTCTGGGGCCTCTTCGCGCTCGCGGGCCGCGAGGCGCCGAACGGCATGCCCATCGTCGCCTTCCTCGCGACCGGCGTGATCCCCTACGAGATCGCGATGAAGACCGCGGATCGCTGCGCCAACGCGATCAGCGGCAACAAGTCGCTGCTCTTCTACCCGCAGGTCAAGACGCTCGATCTCGTGATCGCGCGCGGCACGCTCGAAGGCGCGACGTACGGCGCCATCTTTCTCATCATCCTCGGCGGCGAAGCGCTCGTCACCCAGCACTTCGTCATCGACGACGTGCTCCTGGTCTGCGTCGGCCTCGGCCTCGGCTGCCTCTTCGGGACCGCGCTCGGCCTCGTGCTCTGCACGCTCTCGGTCCTCAGCAACTCCGTCGAGCGCCTCCGCGGCCCGCTCTTTCGTCCCGTGTTCTGGATGAGCGGGCTCTTCTTCACCGCCGAGTCGCTCCCCACGAACGTGCGCGACTTCATGCTCTGGAACCCGGTGCTCCACTGCGTCGAGCTCGTGCGCGACGGCTGGTTCGCGTCCTATCACGCGCGCCACGCGAGCATCGCCTACGTGCTCGCGTGCATCGTGGTCTTGCTCTTCACTGGCCTCACGCTCGAGCGCGTCGTGCGCGCGAAGGTGGAGGTCACGTGATCCGACTCGAAGGCGTGACCAAGGCGTACCGGACCACGGTGGGTGACCACGTGGTGCTCGATCGCATCGACGCGGAGTTCCCCGAAGGCGTGAGCGTCGGGGTGCTGGGTCGCAACGGCGCGGGCAAGAGCACGCTGCTGCGCATCCTCGGCGCGGCCGAGCAACCGGACGCGGGCAAGGTGGTGCGCAAAGGCCGCGTGAGCTGGCCGATCGGCTTCGCGGGCGGCTTCAACGGCAGCCTCACGGGCGAAGAGAACTGCCGCTTCGTCGCGCGCATCTACGACGCGGACCTCGACGAGGTCATCGAGAGCACGCGCGCCTTCGCGGACATCGGCGAGTACTTCCGCATGCCCGTGCGCACCTACTCGAGCGGCATGCGCGCGCGCCTCGCGTTCGGTCTCTCGATGGCGATCGACTTCGACACCTACCTCGTCGACGAGGTCACCGCGGTCGGCGACACACGCTTCCAAGAGAAGTGCCGCAAGGCGTTCACCGAGCGCAAGGAACGAAGCTCGGTCATCATCGTGAGCCACCAGCTCAAGACCATCCGAGAGTACGCGTCGCGCTACGCGGTGCTCCGCCGCGGTCGACTCGAGATGTACGACGACATCGCCGAGGCCGAACGTGCCTACGAGGCCAACGCATGACCGGCCCGCTTCCCGCCGAACGACGCAGCAGCACCGCGAAGGACCTCCGCCGCCTCCGCGCGCGGCGCCTCGTGCTCCGCATGTCGCTCGGCGTCGTGCTTCCGACTGCGATCGCGTCGATCTACGTGGGGCTCGTGGCGACGCCCGAGTACGAGTCGGTGTCGAGCTTCACCATCCAGAGCGCAGATGGCGTGAGCGCGTCGAGCGTGGAGCTGCTCTTCGCGGCGATGCCCGGGAGCTCCGCCGGCCGCGACGTGCTGCTGGTGCAGGAGCACGTGCGCTCGCGCGCGATGCTGCAGCACCTCGTGGAGGAGCACGGCTGGCTCGAGCACTACCAAGACGCCGACGTCGACTGGTTCGGTCGGCTCGCGACGGATGCGACGCTCGAAGAGCGCTACGAGCACTTCCTCGAGAAGGTCCAGGTCGAGCACGACACGCAGTCGGGCACGCTGACCCTGCTGGTCAAGGCGTACGACGGCGACACCAGCAAGCGCTTCGCGGACGCGATCCTCGCCGCGAGCGAGGCGATGGTGAACACGCTGGCGCAGCGCGCCCGCGAAGACCGCATCGAGCTCGCGCAGACGGAGCTGAATCGCGCGGAGTCGCGGCTGACCGCGGCGCGTACGGCGGTGCTCGAGGCGCAGAACGAAGGCGCGGAGATCAACCCGATGGCCAGCGCGGCCGCGATCCTCGAGCTGCGCGGCGAGCTGGAGGCGGAGCTGGCGCGCGCGCGCGCGGAGCTGTCGGCGATGCGCTCTACCTATGCGCCGACCGCGCCCGAGGTGGTGCAACAGCAGCAGCGCGTGCGTGCGCTCGAACGTCAGCTCGACACGCAGCGCGGACGGCTCGCGGGAGACGAAGGTCGCGGGCTCTCGGAGGCGATCGCGCGCTTCGAGCCGCTCGTGGCGGAGAAGGAGTTCGCCGAGCGCGCGTACGGCTCTGCGCTCGCGTCGCTGGAGGTCGCGCGCGTGGAGGCGCACCGGCAGCACCGCTACCTCGTGACCATCGCGCCGCCCTCCTCGCCGGACGCGCCCACGCATCCACGCTTCTGGTACGCGGTGCTCACCGTCTTCGTGGCCAGCTTCTTCTTGCTCGGCATCGGCACGCTCCTCGCGGCCTCGGTGCGCGAGCACGCGCAGGTCTGATCGTGCGAACCAACCTTTCGGCTTCGGCCCTCCAGGCTTCGGCCCATCAGGCTTCGCGGCTCTCGAGCTCGCACCTCGCCTCTCTCGCGGCGGTGCTCCTGTCGCTCGCGGCCGTTTCGGTCTCCGCGCAGGAGACCGCGCCGTCCACGCCACCGCCCGCGAACGTTCCCACGCCACCAGAGCCGGAGGGGCCGCAAGCGTTCGGCGCCTCGCTCTTCTCCGGCAGCTTCGCCGCGCAGCGCGAGAACGGCCTCAACCCCGACTACCGCGTGCTCCCCGGCGACCGGGTGGCGGTGAACGTCTGGGGCATCACCAGCCTCGCGGACGTCTTCGCGGTCGACACCCAAGGCAACATCTTCCTGCCCGGCATCGGCCCCATCCCCGTCGGCGGCGTGCGCAGCGCGGACATGACGGACGTGGTGCGCCAGGCGATCGCGCGCGTCTACCGCGGCACCTTCGGCGTCTACACCAACCTGCTCAACGCGAGCCCCGTCGCGGTCTTCGTCACTGGTGGCGTCGAGCGGCCCGGTCGCTACGCCGGCATCCCGAGCGACAGCGTCCTCTTCTTCCTCGATCAAGCGGGGGGCATCGACGTCGACAGCGGCAGCTACCGCAACGTGCGCGTGATGCGCGGCCAGAGCGTGCTCGCGGAGCTCGATCTCTACGACTTCTTGCTCGAAGGCACGCTGCCCACCCCGCAGCTCGCCGACGGCGACGTGATCCTGGTCGGCCGCCGTGGTCCGCTGGTCGAGGTGCGTCCGCAGGCCGGCTCGCCCGTGCTGGTCGAGCTCGGCGGGCCCGAAGCCACAGGCGCGGAGGTGCTCGCCGTGGTGGCGAGCGGCGCGCGCGCGAACGAGGTCACGGTGCGCGGCATGCGCGAAGGTCGCCCGGTCGTGCACGCCTTCGCGGCGCCCGCATTCGCGAGCGTCCCGCTGCGCGACGGCGACGTGGTGGTCTTCCGCGAAGAGGGCCGACCCGAGCACGTGATCGTGCGGCTCGAAGGCGAGTTCGAAGGGCCGAGCGAGCTCGCGGTCCGCCGCGGAACGCGCCTCGTGGACCTGCTCAACTGGGTCTCCGTCGATGCCGAGCTCGCGCACACCGAGGCGGTGCACATCCGACGCCCGAGCGTGGCCGCCGAACAGCGGCGCGCGATCCTCGACAGCCTGGAGCGGCTCGAGCGGAGCGCGCTGCTCGCGTTCAGCGGCACCGAAGGCGAGTCCGCGATCCGCGTGCGCGAAGCGGAGCTCGTGCGATCGTTCGTGCAGACCGCGCGCAACGTCCAGCCCCTCGGGCGCGTGGTGACCACCACCGCGGATCGACAGCTCAACGTGCTGCTCGAAGACGGCGACACCGTCGTCATCCCCCACCGCTCGAACGTGGTGCGCGTGGGCGGCGAGGTGACGTTCGCGCAGGCCGTCATGTATCGGCCCGACCTCGACGTCTACGACTACGTGCGGATGGCGGGTGGCTACTCGAACCGCGCCGAGACCTCGGCCGTGATCGTCATCCGCCCGAGCGCGGAGGTCTTCATCGGGAACATAGGCGACGTCGAGATCCGTCCCGGCGACGAGCTCTTCGTCCCGCCCCGGATCGACCGGAAGGTCTTCCAGGGTGCGATCGACTTCTCGCGCATCATCTATCAGATCGCGGTCGCGGCTTCGGTGCTGATCCGCATTTGACCGCACCTCGGTGTGATTCGATCCGACGGAGTCCCGGACGCCGCTTCCATCGCAGGGCTCTCCCGAAGCACTGAGGTTCCCCATGAAGATCGCTGGACACGAGATCGGCCCCGACCGCCCGCTCTTCCTCATCGCCGGCCCGTGCGTGGTCGAGAGCGAAGAGCTCTGCTTCGAGGTCGCGACCACGATGAAGTCGCTCTGCGATCGCCTCGGGATCCCCTACGTCTTCAAGGCGAGCTTCGACAAGGCGAACCGCACGAGCGCGTCGAGCTTCCGCGGGCCGGGGATGGAAGAAGGCCTGCGCGTGCTCCAGAAGGTGCGCGCCTCTCTCGGGGTCCCGGTGCTGACCGACGTACACGAAGACACGCCCATCGAGGAGGTCGCCGACGTGGTGGACATCCTGCAGACGCCCGCATTCCTCGTGCGTCAAACGAATTTCATCCAGCGCGTCGCCCGCGCGGGCAAGCCCGTCAACGTGAAGAAGGGCCAGTTCCTCGCGCCCTGGGACATGAAGAACGTGGTCGAGAAGTGCCGCGCGACCGGCAACGACCAGATCATGGTCTGCGAGCGCGGCGTGAGCTTCGGCTACAACACGCTCGTCAGTGACATGCGCGCGCTCGCCATCATGCGCGAGACGGGCGCGCCGGTGGTCTTCGACGCGACCCACTCGGTTCAGCAACCGGGAGGTCAAGGCACGAGCAGCGGCGGGCAGTCGCAGCTCGTCCCGGTGCTCACGCGCGCCGCGGTCGCGAGCGGTATCTCGGGCCTCTTCATGGAGACCCACCCGGACCCCGCCAAGGCGCTCTCGGACGGACCGAACATGTGGCCCCTCAGTCGCATGGAGGAGCTGCTCTCCGTGGTGGTCGAGCTCGATCGCGTCGTGAAGAAGCAGCCGTACGCGGAAGGCCTCTGATGCTGCCGGACGCGCTGCGCGAGCGGGCCGCGCGCGTGAAGCTGCTCGCGCTCGACGTGGACGGCGTGTTGACCGACGGTCGCCTCTACTACGGCCCGGACGGCGAGTCGCTGAAGGTCTTCGACGTGAAGGACGGTCTCGGACTGCGCCTCCTGCGCGAGGAGAGCATCGCGATCGCGATCGTGAGCGCGAAACGCTCCACGATGCTGGAGCGACGGCTCGCGGATCTGAAGATCCCCGACGTCTGCCTCGGCCGCGAGGACAAGCGCCGCGCGCTCGACGAAGTCTGCGCCCGCGTCGGCGCCTCGCTCGACGAGGTGTGCTTCGTGGGCGACGACGCGTTCGACTTGCCGGTGCTCCGCGCGGTCGGGCTCTCCGCCGCGCCCGCAGACGCGCACCCGATCGTGAAGCGCGAGGTCGCATGGCTGCTGCAAGCCCGGGGAGGCCGCGGCGCCGTGCGTGAGGTCTGTGACGCGCTGCTCGACGCGCGCGGTCGGCTCGACGCCGCGATCGAGGCGCTGCTCTCGCCGCGCTGAGGGCGCCGCATCCGCATCGAGGTGTGTCACGGGACCCATTGGCGCCGCGTGGACGAGGTCGATCGCGTGACGCTACCCGCGAGCCGAGCACGCGCCGCGAGAAGCGAAGGAGCTCAGCGCGCGAGGCGCACCGGGCCGAGGTCCACGTCCGGCTGCGAAGGATCCACGAGCGTGAGCGTGAGGAACTGCGGTCGATAGCCTTCCGCCACGAGCGCGAACGGGAAGCGCCCCTCCGGCAAACCGCGCATCGCGTAGAGCCCCCGCACGTCGCTGCGCGTGACGCCCACGAGGATCGTGTCGAGCTGTTGCTCGCTGATGCGCCCTTGCAGGAAGGCCGTGAGCCCGCCTTGGAGGTCCGCGTCCGGCCGGCCGACGAAGATCCACGCGCTCGCGACCGGGCGCCCGCCCGTGCCGTCGAGCAGCGCTCCGCGGATCGCGAACCCCGTCGCCGCCGGCGCGGGGGCGGCGTTGGCCGGCACGTCGAAGGGGTTCGGAGGTGTGGCCGTCTGCCCAGGAGTCGGCGTCGGCGTGGGAGCGGGAGTCGTCGGACGCGTGAAGTCGATCGTCCCGCTCGGCGCGGCCGCCACCGCGGCGCTCGCGTCGGTCTCCACGCCCACCGTATACGCGATGGGCTCGTCCGCCGCGTTCGGCACGAGCACGCTCACGATCGCGCCCGGCGGATCGTTCGCCTGCAGCTCCACCGCGCCACGTCCCTCGCGGATCACGCCTTCGCGCCCGAGCAGCGCCACGGGCAGCGGCGGGTCGGTGCGGACCCGCGCCGGACCGCGCACGTCGGCGAGCGTGTAGAAGTGCTGATCCGGGGCATCGAGCGCGCCGTGATCGCCGAACGCGACGTCGCGCACCGGCCGACCGACGCCGACCGCCGCGACGCCCGTGATGCGCACGTCGTCGATGTGCCCACGCCGCATCGACTCGATCCACTCGACGGGGATCCGCTCCACCGGACGCGCGAGCTCCACCGGCTCCAGCGCGCGACCACGCCCGTGGTAGACCTGGGTCGGCACCGCGACGAGCTGTCCGCGCGCGTCGACCAACATGCCGCCGCTGTTGCCCGGGTTGAACTCCGCGTCGCTGCGCAGCCACGCGACGTCGTCGCGTGCGTTCATCTGGAAGCCCGCGATCGATCCCTGCGTGACGTTGATGGTGCGGACCCCGAGCGGAAAGCCGAAGGCCCACACCCGTGAGCCCGGGCGCAATGCGCGCGTGTTCGCGAGCGGCACGGTGGGGAAGCTCGCGTCACCGCGCAGCGGGTTGCCGTCCGCGTCCGCGACGATGCGCACGAGCGCGAGATCGAGCCGCACGTCGCCGCGCACCACCACGCCGACGAAGCGCGGGCGCGCGGACTGGCGCGCGTCGTCGACCGTCGCGAGGTGCACGCGGTTGTTCGGATCGAGCAGCGTGCCGGGCACGCCCGACTCCGGCGTCATGTGCCCGACCACGTGGAAGTTCGTCAGCACGTAGCCGCGCGGATCGATCATCGAGCCCGAGCCGGTGCTGCCGCCTCCTCCCGGAGTGAGCACGACGACCTTCACCGCCGCGCGCGTGGCTCGAAGCGCCGACGCGTCGTCGAGGTCCTGCGCCGACAGCGGCGTCGCCGCGAAGAGCGCGACGAGGAGAGACGCGAGCGCCCGCATCGATTCGTTCTGCACGGTTGGCCTCCGCAGCATCGCTTCACTCCGCGAAACGGACGCCTTCGACGACGGCCCGCAGATTTCGTTCATCGTCGTCGCTCCCGTGCAGCGGCTCGAAGGCGCCGACGTGCCAAGCACGGCCCGAGCGTGTCGTCACGAGCACGTCCACGCCGTGCACGATCACCGGGATCACGGCGTCCCCCGGCGAGCTCCCCGGCGGGTCGCGCACGATCGCGTACCAAATCCACGTGCTGGCGCTGCCGTCGTCCCCCTCGCGCTCGTCGACGTGGAGCACACGAAAGCCCATTCCGCTGCGCGCCCGAGCCTCCTGCATGCGCGTCAGCTCGAGGTCGTGGAACATCGCCGCCGCCTCGGGATCGGAGGGCACCTCGACCGGCTCCACGAGCACCGTCGGCGGCACTCCGTCGAGCCCCGGGAGCTGCGCGACGAAACGCTCGTCCTCTTCGTGGCCGGACCAACCCGCCGGGAGCTGCACGCTCACGCTCCGCTCGAACGCGAAGACGCGGCGCGCGCTCGGCTCCGTCTGCTTCGCGTACGCGTAGCCGGATCCCGCGAGCACGATGGCGACGATCCACACGCCGAGATCGACGCTCGGCCGCCGCTCGATCTGCAGCTCGTTCGGTGCGCGCTCACTCATGGAAGCCCACCCTTCCCTCTTCGAGCGCCGCGCGCGCGAAGCGCATCGTGAGCACGTGGCTGCCCGCGAGCACGATCACGCCGAGCCCGAGCGCGACCCCGAAGCCGAAGACCGGATCGAACGAGCCGCCGATCGTGCCCGCGCGCGCGACGAGCTCGTGGAAGCCGCCCTGCACGATCACCGAGCCGAGGAACGCGAGCGTCATCCAGCGATGTCCTCCGTCGCGATCGAAGCGCCGACGCCCGATGCCGTAGCCGAGCACCACGCCCGCCGCGACGTGCACGAGCGTCGTGCTCGCCATCGTGGTCGCGCCCGCGAGCGGCAGCACGCCCTGGTGGTGCATGACGAGATCGACGTTGACCGCCGTGGCGACACCGAGGCTCGCCGCGGTCGCGTAGATCACCCCATCCACCGGTTCGTCGAGCTCGCTCGTGAAGAACACGCTGTAGCGCACCGCGACGTACGCGCAGAGCATCGCCACCGTGCCTTCGACCGCGATCGACGCGATCCACGGCGCGAGCGCGTCGCGGTGATGCCACCGATCGACGCCGAAGACGTCCAGCACCGGGCCTTGGACCGCGGTCGCGAGCAGCCCGCCGAGCACGAAGACGCCCACCACGAGCCCGATCGGCTCGGGCTCGACGCGATCCTGGCGGTAGATGAAGACCATCCAGAGGATCGCGGGCACCAGCGCGAGCCCGAGACCGACGTCGAGGCTCGTGGGCAACGGCTGGTTGCCGAAGGCGAGCGCGACGCCGAGCACGAAGAGCGCGACGAGCGCGGACTCGACGAGCCCCGCGCGCGACCAATGGGTCCGCGTGGCGTCGAGGGCGCGTGCGTGATGCTCCGCGCAGAAAGGACGCCCGCCGAGCCAACGGATCGCGTCGTCCGCGAAGGGCTCGTGACAGACGCAACAGCGTGTGTTCTCCAACGTCGTTCCCCCGAAGCGAGTGGTTCGGCTGCGAGTCTGCCCGAGCGAGGTGGGCGACCGGAAGGGTTTTGGGGGAGGCTCCGCTGGGCTTGGCCCAGTGGAGTGGGTCTTCACCAAAGACCCCGAAGAGAGAGCGTCCGCTGGGGGCGGATCGGCGACCGCGGCCGACGCGCCGCTCCTCGGTCGTGAACGGCAACGACGGCGACGAGCGCCGAAGTGGCGGCGCTCTCTACCGGATCGACCCGTCGAGCCTCGTCTTCTCGCGCCGCTCGCGGCATCCTCGCGCGCATGAACCAACCCGGATCTCCGATGCCCGGCACCTGGGGCCCTCAAGGCGGACCACCACCGGGCGGCATGCCGAACGCGAAGCTCCCCGGCGCCACCACGTTCGCGGGCGTCGGCGCGCTCCTCTTCGGGCTCCTCGGGCTCTGCGGCTCCGGCCTCGGGCTCGCGGGTCAAGCGCAGCAAGGCGCGAACGCCGAGCAGATGCGCGCGATGCAGGCCCAGTTCGGCGGCGACAGCGCGGTGGGCGGCAACATGATGGACGAGATGATCGCGATGCAGGAGCGGATGTTCCTGCCGACCCTCGCGATGCAGCTCGTCTTCTTCCTCGCCGCCGT
>JALOQC010000158.1 GCA_025453555.1 Myxococcota bacterium
GATCGGGCTGATCGCGATGCCGCCCGTCTCCGTCTGCCACCACGTGTCGACGATGTTGCAGCGGCCTTCGCCGACCACGCGGTGGTACCACTCCCACGCCTCCGGATTGATCGGTTCACCGACGGTGCCGAGCACGCGCAGCGAGCTGCGGTCGTGCTTCGTCACGTGGTGATCGCCCATCGCCGCGAGCGCGCGCAGCGCGGTGGGCGCGGTGTAGAAGATCGTGACGCGGTGCCGCGCGACGAGCTCCCAATAGCGACCCGCGTCGGGGTACGTCGGCACCGACTCGAACATCGTCGTCGTCGCGCCGTTCGCGAGCGGCCCGTAGACGATGTAGCTGTGGCCGGTGACCCAGCCGACGTCCGCCACGCACGCGTAGACGTCGTCCTCGCGCAGATCGAAGACCGTCGCGTGCGTGTAGCTCGCGTAGGTGAGGTAGCCGCCGCACGTGTGCACGACGCCCTTCGGACGACCCGTGGATCCCGAGGTGTAGAGGATGAAGAGCGGGTGCTCCGCTTCCACGATCACCGCGTCGTGCTGCGCGCTCTGCTTGGGCACCGCGTCGTGCCACCACACGTCGCGGCCCTCGGTCCACGCGACGTCGACGTCGGTGCGCTTGTACACGAGCACGTGCTTCACGCTCGGCGTGCCGTGCAGCGCCTCGTCGACCGTGGCCTTGAGCGGCACGTGCTTGCTGCCCCGCAGCCCCACGTCCTGCGTGATCACGATCTCCGCGCCGCAGTCGCGGATGCGATCGCGGAGCGCGTCGGCGGAGAAGCCCCCGAACACGACCGAGTGGATCGCGCCGAGCCGCGCGCACGCGAGCATCGCGATCGCGGCCTCCGGCACCATGCCCATGTAGAGGATCGCGCGCTCGCCCTTCTTCAGGCCGAGCGCCGAGAGCGCGTTGGCGAGCTTGCAGACCTCCGCGTGCAGCTCGCGGTAAGTCAGCTTGCGGACCTGCCCCGGCTCGTCGCCCTCCCAGAGGATCGCGACCTTGTCGCCACGCGTCGCGAGGTGCCGATCGAGGCAGGTCTCGGTGACGTTCAGCTCGCCGTCCGAGAACCACGCGATGGGTCCGTCGTGGATCTCGTGGAAGCCCCCCTGGAGCCCCAGGGTCGGCGTCTTCCGCCAGGACACACGCGCTTTCGTGACCTCGAGCCAGAACGCGTCCGGATCGGTCTGCGCGCGGAACGTCGCCTCGCGGTAACGATCGAGATCCGAGATCGGCGTGGCCGCGCCTTCGCGTACGCGCGCGGGGACTTCGTAGATCATGTCCCGATCGCTAACACCCGGACGGGCGCGAACGGAAGCGCGAAGAGGAGACGCGCACACACGTGATCGTGCTCGTGGACTTGGACGTGGACGTGGGCGACGACGTGGTCGGCGACGGTCGGACGAGGTCGACACGAGCGCGTTCCCGTTCGCGTCGCCGTCGCCGTCGCCGACCACGTCCACGTCAACGTCAACGCATCCGACCACGATCGAAAAAGCCCACGCATCGCGGCGTGGGCTCCTTCGACTCATCGCTACTCGCGGAGCGTCGCGATCACTCGCTCTGCTCTTGGATCACGAACTGGACGCGGCGGTTCCGCGCGCGGTTCGCCGGCGTGATGTTCGGCACGAGCGGGCGATCCGGGCCGTAGCCGCGCGCGTCCAGGCGCGTGATGGCCACGCCGTGCTCGACGAGCCACTGCCGCACCGCGTCCGCGCGCTGCTGCGAGAGCTCGCGGTTGCGCTGCTCGGGGCCGGTGTTGTCCGTGTGACCCTGGATCTCGACCTTCGTGATCTGCGGGTTCCGGATGAACACGTCGGCGATCTCCGTCATGAGCGGCTCGCTCGACGGGAGGATGTCGGCGCTGTTCGTGGCGAAGTTGATCTGCCGGCGGATCTGGATCTCGCGCGAGCGGACGACGACGAGCGCCTGCCGCGGACGCGGGACCATCGTGATCGTCGGGGTCGCGTCCTCACGCGGGCGAACCTCGACGCTCTCCATCTTGATGAGGAAGGCGTCGGAGTCGATGCGCACCGTGTACGAGCCGGGCGCGAGGCCCTGCACCGTGAACGAGCCGTCCGCGGTGGTCGTCGCCTGACGCGTCTGCGGGCCGTTGATCTGCACGCTCGCGCCGACCACGCCCGCGCCGTCCTCGCCGCTCACGACGCGACCACGAACGTTGCCGAGGCGCGGACGCGCGACGAGCTCACAGACGACCTCGACGAGGTGCTCGCTCGAGCCGGCCGAAGCCGAAGCCGCCGCCGCGGGGGCCGCCGGCATCTCTTCGTCGAACTCGTCGAACTCGCCGGCCGGAGCCGCCGCCGCTTCCGCCGGCGCCGCTTCCGCCGACGCACCGGGGCGCTCGCTCGGGATGGTCGCCGCGCACTGACCCGACTCGTAGTCCGGGTGGCTGATCGCGAGGGTCACCTCACCCGGCTCGAGGAGGTACGTCGTGAAGACGCCCGCGTCGCTCGCGGAGAGCGCCGTCAGGTCGCGACCGGGGAACGCGATGATGGCGCCCGCAACCGGCGTTCCCGCGCCCTGCTCACGCACGGTGCCGCGGATGCGACCCATGACGGGCGGCGGGAGCTGCACCTCGACGCGACGCTCGACCTCGCGGACGACCGGCTCGGCCACCACGGTCGGCTGCGTGTCGTACGCGTAGCTCATGCCGAGGTAGAGGTTGTACGGCGCGTTCGGCGCGAGCTCGCGCACGAAGTCCTTCTTGCCCGTGAGGCCGATGTCGGCTGCGAGCAGGAACGAGAGCCCCTTGACCGGCGGCGCGATGCGCAGGCCGAGCGTGAGGTTCATCGGGAAGCTCGCCACGCCCTGGCGGTCGAGGCAGCCGTCCTGGCCCTCGGCCGGGGTGTCGCTGCCCGGCTCGGCGGGGATGAAGAGGCAGTTGTAGCCCTGGCGGTTGACGGGGATGTTCCACGTCCACTCGAGGAGGGGGTGGAGGTAGAAGTTCTCCATCACGCGCAGGGGGGCTTCGAAGCCGAGGCCGATGTTGAGGAAGTCGGTCCGGTTGATCTGCAGGCCGTAGCGCTCGACGTCCGTCACCAGGTGGCGGAACTCGTTCGGGCGATCCGCGGGATCGGTGAGGTTCGCGTACCGCTGGTCCTCGACGTCGTCGATGAGGTTCGAGCTGTTGTCGAAGTAGTACTGGAGGTTGAAGCGCGCGATGAAGGGGATCGCGTTGTCGAGGCCGCGAAGGTCGAGGGCCGCGTTCGCCCGGAGACCCACGCTGGTGCTCTTGAAGACGACGCCGATGTCGCCGACGGTGTTGAGCAGCGAGAGCGAGAGGTCACCACCGACCGTGAAGAACGGCAGCACGCGGTAGAAGCCCTTGAAGCCGAGCTGGGTGTCGCCGAGCACCTGGAAGAGGCTCGGGTCGCCGGTCTCGTTCGAGTTGGCGTAGCTCTGGATCGAGGCCCAGATCTCGGCGAACTCCGCGACGGTCCACGAGAGCGAGAGCGAGCCACCGATGTGCTTCGCGTCGTCGCTCGGGTTGATGAAGCCGTTCGAGAAGAAGAAGTCGAGGGCGAGCTGCGCGCGGAAGCTGCTCGTCGCGCCACCGCCGGCGTCCACCACGTGCAGACCACCCGTGGGGCCCATGTACGTGTTGTAGGTGGTCGCGAAGAGGCGATCGCGGAGCGAGAGCTCACCCGCGGGGGCGTCGTCCTCCTCGTCCTGCTCGGGCGGGGTCTCGGCTTCCTCGCCGGCACCCGCCTCTTCGAGGTCTTCGTCGAGAGAGGTCGTCGCGGCTGCGGGAGCCGGCTCGGGATCCTCGAACTCGTCGTCGAAGCCACCCCCCGCCGGAGCGGGAGTCGGCGCGGCAGCCGGCTCGGCGAACTCGTCGTCGAACTCGTCATCGAACTGGGCGATGGCGGTCGGGGCGAACGAAAGAGAAAAGAGAAGCGCGGTGAGCGCTGTGCCGCGAAGAGGTCGGACGGCTCGCATGAATGCTCCTTGCTCGGAGGCCGAAGGGCGCCTTCATACACCCTCGAGTCGGAAAGGTCTACGTTGCGGATACCTGCGAATCCGAAGGCGTTTCGCGGGTTCAGGCCCGAACGGCGTTCGAATGTTGACACCGAATGGCCCGGGGTTGGCTCAGTGCGCCGCGCCGTGCACGGGTCATACCGCGCCAGTTCGGGGCGTCCGGGCCTTCCCCGACGGACGCGCACGCACGGCCGTTGGTGGCCACGAAGGCCGCCAGGCGTTCAACGGGCTGTACGCGACGTGCGCTTAGTCACCGCGCGGCGACGTGGAGGGTCACGGTGCCGTCGGGCGGGATCATCGCGGTTCGAGTCGGAGGGGCTTCGCCGCTCGCGGGAGCGAACTCGACCACGTAGCGACCACCGGGCACGTCCGTGATGCGGCAGGTCCCGTGGGTCGTCTGACAGGAATGCGGCGCGCCTCCAGAGGCGGGGCGGAGCGTGACCTGACCGTCGCGCACCGTGCCGTCCGGACCGCGGACCTCGACGACCACGAGCGCGTCTGCGAAGGCAGGCGACGCGGGCCCCAACGCGAAACCGAGGGCGAGGCCGAGGGAGAGGACGAGCGTTCGGAGGCGAGGCATGGGCCGAGGTTCGCGTCCGACGTGAGAAGGTCCGCCGGATTCACGGCGACTCTACCTGCGACGAAAGAATCTCGCTACCGACCGTGGGCACGAAGACGTCTACCGAGTCCTGCGCGTCGCGGTCGGGAGCGAACGATCGAGATGGGCTCACGGAGATCGGGGCGGTCGAGCAGGTTCGCCTCGACCACGAGCCCGTCGGTCCGGAGCGCCATCACAGGTTCAGCAGGTCGAGCGCCTCGCGATCGTGGCAGGCGTTGGCGTCGCCGAGCTCACATCCGCGCACGTACGCCTCCCGCGCGGCACGCAGGTCGAAGCCGGTCCCGCGCGCGAGGCGATGACGATCTCCGAGCGTCGCGCAGACCGCGCCGTCCAGTACGCTCCGAGGTTCGGTCGCCGGCTCGGCCTCTGCGCTCGACCGGCAGTGGTTCTGCATCCACGCGAGGCCTTGGCGTGGATCGAGCTCGTCGAGGTTCGCGACGAGCTCCAAACACCCAATCCCCGCCTCCTCGCATGCGCGACGGAACGCGATCGTCGCGCCGTTCGGCTCGGGCGCGGCGTAGGTGCCGTGGTGGAGCATGCGCGCGAGCGCGAGACACTCGTGTGGCTCCGCTTCGCAACGCGCGCGGGCGTCGATCAAACGTGGATGTTCACCGACGATCGGCGCCGCGCCCACGCGACGAGGACCCCGCGTCGGCTCGACTCGAAGCGCGACGTGGTGGACGGTCCGATCGTCGCGCGGAGCGACGTAGAGCCGCACCGGATCACCGGGGCAGAAGCGATCGCTCCCGTCGTCGAGGAAGGTCGGCGCCTCCGCGAGCGACGTGGTGCGGGCGTAGCGCGCGGAGCCCGCTCCGAAGCGGCGCAGGCGAATCGTCGCACACGGCACCTCGTCGCCGACGCCCGACGCGGGTGGGAGATCGCCCGGATCGATCACCGCGATCACGCGCCAGAACGACGCCGGCCCGTGCCAGAGCGGATCGGCGACCTCGACGACGGCTTCGGGAGCGACGCTTTCGGGATCGCCTCCGGGATCGACGCCTTCGGGATCGACTTCGAGGGGGGCGGCGTCGATAACGCCGGAGCTCCGCCGAGACTCCGGATGCACGCGCGGCGTGCCGCGGCAGGTCGGACATCCGAAACGCGCGGCCTCCTGCAGCCACGCCTCGGTGATCGGCGAGCGTGGCAACAGCAGCGCGCCACCTCCGATCGCGAGCTCCGCGGTCGGCTCGGGGCCGACGGCGGCGGTGACCGTGAAGGGCTCGAGCGCGACCTCGACGTCGAGCCACGCGCCCTCTCCTTCGCTCGACGCGCTCGCCGCACGCGCGCGGTGGTGGGCGTAGAGCGCCGCCGGCTGGAGCGCGGCGTTCCACGAGAACGTCGGTCGACCCGCGGCGAGCGCTTCGGGCGACGAACCGTCGCCCTCGATCACGTGCACGTCGATGCGCTGTGGGCCGGTCGGTCCGTCGTGCGCAGACAGGTTGCCGAGCACACCGTTTCGCACGTGCAGCCGCGCGACGTGGAACGACGGCAGATGGCAGATCGAGAGCGCGGTGACGTGCGCGTCCTCGCTGATCACGAGCGGCGCCCCGTGCTCGTCGCGGAAGCTCGCCTGCACCGGGTAGGACGTCCGCGCGACGACGATCGCGGTCAAACACTTTCCCGGAGTGAGCGGAAGCTCGGTGACGCTCGGCAGATCGAGATCGCGAAGCACACGCACCTCGCGACCACCGCAGGCCTCGAGGCTCGCGAGGAGCTGCGTGCGCGCAGGCTCGAGCTCCGCGCCACGTGGGGGCGGCCAGCGAACGTCGCCTCCTCCGATCGCACCCACGAAGGTGCATGGGAGCAACGCGAGCGCGGAGAGGATCCAGCGGACCGACTTCACGGGCGGAGCATCGCACGAACGCCGTCGAGGGTTCGACGCGGTCGCGACGCGGTCGAGCTCGTCGCGGGTCGCGCCTCGACGCCTTCGATCACGAGATGTGCAGAGACACGCCCGTGGCACCTGGACGTCGCGCGTCGAGTGCTACGCTCGCGCCCCCATGGACCGCCTGGAGCGCCTCCTCGATCTCGTGCACGTGCTGCAGACCTCGCGGCGCCCCGTCTCGCTCTCCGAGCTCAAAGATCGTTTCGACGACTACTCCGACGGCTCCGACGAAGCGGTGCGGCGCAAGTTCGAGCGCGACAAGGCCGAGCTCGCGCGCATCGGAATCGTGCTGCGCTACGACGGTGACGAGGACGAGCCCGGCTACTGGGTCGACACCGAAGCGACGTATCTGCCCGAGCTGGAGCTCGACGAGGACGATCGCGCGCTGCTCGCCACCGCCGCGCAGGCCGCGCTCGCCGATCCGAGCTTCCCCCACCGCTCCGCGCTCCGGCTGGCGCTCGGAAAGCTCGGCGCGGACGCGGACGACGCGCGCGGACGCATCCAAATCGGCTACGGCGCCTCCGACGGCGCGCGCGACGGTGGGCTCGTCGAGGTCCTCGCCTCCGCGCTCGCCGCGCGCAAACGCGTGACCGTGCTCTACAAGAAGGCCGGCGCGGACGAAGCGACCGCGCGCGACGTCGACCCCTACGGCCTCTTCCTCAAGCGCGGCGCGTGGTACTTCGTCGGCCACGATCACCGCTCGGGCGAGGTGCGCATGTTCCGCGTCGCGCGGATCGAGAGCGCGACCCCGAACGACAAGAAGCCGGGCACGCCGGACTTCGCGATCCCGGACGACTTCGATCTCGAGAGCACGATGCGCAGCTCGCCGCTGCACTACCTCGTCCACGAGCCCGCGGTGGCGAAGGTGCGCGTCGACCCGGAGGTCGCGTTCCTCGTGGAGCGCGAGTGGGGCGCCCCCGACGACAACGGGATCCACACCTTCACGACCACCTACCTCGATCACGTGGTCGATCAGGTGCTCGCCCTCGGCGCCCGCGCGGAGCTGCTCGCGCCCGCCGACGCCCGCGCCGTCGTGCGTCATGCGCTCGAACGCATCGTGACCGCCCACCGAGGAGCCGCGCGATGAGCTCGCTGCCCGACGATCTCTCGCGCTTCCTCTTCCTCGTGCCGTACGTCGCGCAACGCGAGGACGGCGTCGCGGTCGACGAGCTCTGCGAGCACCTGAGCTGCACCGCCGGGGAGCTGCACCGCCTCATCGAGCGCTGCGCCCTGGTCGGAACCCCCGACGGCGGTCCCGACGAGATGGTCGAGATCTACCTCGAAGGCGATCGCGTCCACGTCGCGCTCCCACAGCGCTTCGTGCGTCCGCCGCGCTTCGCGGTCGAAGAGACCCTCGCGCTGCTCGTCGCGCTCGCGCCGCTCCGCAAGTCCGCGCTGCCGAGCGTCCGAGACCGCGCCGAGCGCCTCACGGGTCGGTTGGTCGAGCTCGCGGGCGAACGCGCGGCCTCCCTCGCGCCGCTCCTCGGTCGCGTGACGATCCACGCGGACGGAAGCGAGAACCCCTCCGTGCTGCGCGTGCTCGAAGAAGCGGTCCGCGATCAGCGCGCGATCGACGCCGAGTACTACACCGCGGGCCGCGACGCGCTCGGTCGCCGCACCCTCCACCCGGTCGCGCTCGTGCAGGCGCGGGGCGAGTGGTACTGCGTGGCCGACGACGGAAAGACCTACAAGGTCGAACGATTCCGTCACGCCGCGCTGCGCGCCGAGCGCTTCGAGGCGACGCCGCCCGATCTCTCGGCGGTCCGTCGACGGCTCGAGAGCGGCCGCCTCGAAGGCGAGCTCGAGTCGATCGTGGTCCGCATCGGCGAGCGCGAAGAGCGCTGGCCCACCGCGGCCCGCGCCGCCCTCCGCCGCTTCGTCCGCACCCAGCGCGGCCGCGCCGCGATCGTCAGTCCCGAGGACGCGCGCGCCGACGTGCTCGCCGACGCGACGGCCCTGCTCGATCGCTACTCGGAGCCCTGAGCGAGACGAGCGTGGCGACCGACGCTCCGCACCGCCTACGGTTCGTGACGGTTCGTGACGGTTCGTGACGGGGCGCAGTGGGCGGTACGGAGCTCGTGACACCGACGCCGTCCACGGTACACGGCTCGTGACACCGGCGCCGTCGAACGCACGCTCACGTACTGCAAGCAAAAGGTCGCACGACGAGTCCGAAGCGACTCGTCGTGCAACGCGGAGGATCCCCGAAAGAGATCCTTCCGAAACGACTCAGAACACGCACTCACCCGCCTGCGGGCCGACGCGCTCGCAGCGCATCTCGGGCGCGATCTGCTGACAGAACGCGTCGCCACCGATCAGCTCGCAGCGCGGGCCGCAGATGTTGAACGTGCTCGTGTAGCAGACCTGCGTGATGTTCCCGACGCCCACGCAGTCGGTGTTGGTGAAGCAGCGGCAGGCGAAGATGTCGACGAAGCCGTCGCCGTCGTCGTCGGTGCCGTCGCAGCACTCGCCGTCCGCTCCGAAGGGCCGGCAGTCCGAGTCCGCGCAGTCGGTGAAGCGGTCGAAGTCGTCGTCGACGCGGTTCGTGCACATCCTCGGCCCGATCTCCGCCATCGGCGTCATCACACAATCCGGGAACCGCGCGCACTCCGGATCCGAACAATCCGCAGCTCCGTCGCAGTCGTCGTCGCGACCGTTGTTGCAGATCTCCGTCGAGCAGAGCCGGCACGCGTCGTTCCCGGTGCAGTCCGGATCGCTACAATCGAGCAGACCGTCGCAGTCGTCGTCGTTTCCGTTCACGCAGCTCGTCTCGCGCTCCTGGCACACGGGCGTGCACTGCGGTGAGGCGAAGCAGTCGGGATCGTCGCAGTCCACGAGCCCGTCGCAGTCCTCGTCGAACGGGAGGTCACAGCGCTCCGGGATGCACACGCTGCAGATCGGACGCCCGACACAGTCCGGGTCCGCGCAGTCCACGATCCCGTCACAGTCGTCGTCGCGCCCGTTGCGGCATTGCTCGGGCACACACTCCTCGACGCAGGACGGATCCATGCCGCAGCGCGGATCGTCGCAGTCCGCGAGCCCGTTGCAGTCGTCGTCGAGGCCGTTGTTGCAGAGCTCGAAGGGCGCGCAGATCGTGCAAGCCGTCGTCCCCGCGCACTGCGTGTCGCGACAGTCCACCGCGCCGTCGCAGTCGTCGTCGCGCCCGTTGCGGCACTGCTCCGGTCGCGGCACGCAGCACTCCGTCGAGCCCGCGCAGTCGGGGTCGGCGCAGTCGCTGAGCCCGTCGCAGTCGTCGTCGCGTCCGTTGCCGCACGACTCCGGCGAAGGCGTGCAGCAGAGCGGCGTCGACGCGCAGCCCGGATCCGCGCAGTCGACCGCGCCGTTGCAGTCGTCGTCGATCCCGTTGCCGCAGCGTTCGGGCCCCGTCGGCTCGCAGCAGAGCGGCTCGTCGACGCAGTCCGGATCGTCGCAGTCCAAGCGTCCGTCGCAGTCGTCGTCGGTGCCGTTGAGGCACTGCTCCGGTCCGGTCGGGCGGCAGCACGTCATGTCGGCCGAACAATCCGGATCACGACAGTCGAAGAGCCCGTCGCAGTCCTCGTCGCGCCCGTCGCGGCAGTTCCGCTCGCGATCCGTGCAGACCGCACACTCGGGATCGAAGCGGCAGTCCGGATCGAAGCAGTCGATCGCCCCGTCGCAGTCCTCGTCGAGCCCGCCGAAGCACAGCGTCTCGAAGGGTTGGCAGACATCGCAGCCCGGTACGCCGCGGCAGTCGGGGTCTTCGCAGTCGAAGAGCCCGTCGCAATCCTCGTCGCGCATGTCGAAGCACGTGCGCTCGAAGGGCTCGCACATCGCGCACTCGCGGCTCCCGCGGCAGTCCGGATCCGCGCAGTCGGTGCGGCCGTCGCAGTCTTCGTCGAAGCCGTCACGGCACGCGCGCTCGAAGGGCTGACACTCGAAGCACTCCGGCGTCCCGCGGCACTCCGGGTCCGCGCAGTCGAAGAGCCCGTCGCAGTCGTCGTCGACGCCGTTTCGGCAGTCGATCTCGAAGGGCTGGCAGCGGCAGCCCGGCGCGCCGGCGCAGTCCGGATCGGAGCAGTCGAAGAGCCCGTCGCAGTCTTCGTCCGCGCCGTCGTTGCACGCGCGCTCGAACGGCGCGCACATCGCACACTCGGGGCGGCGTCGGCAGTCGGGATCCGTGCAGTCGCGCAGCCCGTCGCAGTCGTCGTCGCGTCCGTCGCGGCAGAACCGCTCCGTCGGCGCGATCGGCTCGCAGAAGCACTGATCGGTGCAGAACATGTCGTCGCAGTCGACGAGGCCGTTGCAGTCGTCGTCGACGCCGTCGAAGCAGTTCACTTCGATGGGTGCGGTCGGCGAGCACTCGCAGAAGGGTCGGCAGCCGAAGTCGTCGCAGTCGACGAAGCCGTTGCAGTCGTCGTCGATCCCGTTGAAGCAGAGGTCGAACTGCTCGGGTCGCGGGATGCCGCCGTCGAAGCCGCAGCCGCCGCACGCGAAGTCACCGCGGCAGTCGGGATCGGCGCAGTCGACGAGCCCGTCGCAGTCGTCGTCGACGCGGTTGCGGCAGTCTTCGCCGCGCGGGCCGGCGTCGACGCCTCCGACCGTGATGCACGAGCGCGATCGTTCGTCGCAGCGCTCGATCGTGCAGGCGTTGCCGTCGTCGCAGAAGACGGGCGTCCCGGGTGAGCAGCCGCGGAAGGTGCAGGTCTCGGTGCCGTTGCAGAAGCTGCCGTCCTGACAGCGCGCGTTCACCGGCACCCCCGTGCAGCCGCCCGCCGCTTCGCTGCACTCGTCCTGCGTGCAGCCCACACCGTCGTCGCAGACGAGCGGCGCGCCACCCGCGCACAAGCCGTCGATGCACGCTTCGACGCCGTTGCAGAGGAAGCCGTCGTCGCACTCGAAGTCGCTCCCGCAACGCACGCGCTCGCAGCCGGAGAGCGTGCAGACCTCGCCGGGCGCGCAGAGCGACGAGTCGGGGAGGCTCTCGCAACCGCCGGTGACCTCGCTACAGCGCTCGATCGTGCAGGCGACGCCGTCGTCGCAGAAGATCGGACCGCCGGAGATGCAGCGCCCGCCGAGGCAACGCTCGGAGCCGTTGCAGACGAGGCCGTCGTCGCACTCGAAGTCGCCGGTGCAGAAGACTTCGCCGTCCGGCGGCGGGAAGTCTCCGTCGAGCCCGCCGTCGAGCCGGGGCCCGGAGCCGTCCTCGAACACGTCGAGCGGCGAGCGCCCGCAGGCGAGAAGGCCGAGCAGAGCGGTCGCGAGAGCCAAGCGGGCGACGCGGTTCGAGTGCGTTTGCATGTCCATCCCCATCAGGCCGTCCCGGGCAGTTCTGGTCCCAGCTCTGGCCTCGGCGATCCCGATCGCCGCTCGTTCGTGGCCGCTCACAGCGGCGTCCATCTCACGGTCGGCGCCGCGAGCGCAGATTTCCCGATCATGGTGCGCGAGATCCGCTCGAGATCCCAAGAAGCCGCCCAATCAGGCGCCTGACCGCCGGAAAGCGGCTCAACGTGGCGCACCACTCCCGACGACCCGGACGGTTCGCAAGCCGCGTGCCTCGGAACGGACCCGAGAACGTCGCTTCGCTCACCAGGCTGCTACCCTCGCCGCGATGTTCCCGCGCCTCGCCGACGTGCCGACGCCCTGGGGCTCGCTCGTGGTGCAGACGCACGGCGCCCTCCTCGCGCTCGGGCTCGTGCTCGGCTGGTACCTCTTCACCCACCCGCCGCACGCCTGCTCCCCCCGCGAGCGCGGCCGCGTCTTCCTCGCCATGGCCCTCGGCGGCCTCGTCGGCGGCAAGCTCGTCCGCGCCGCGAGCACCGGTGGCGTCTTCTTCGAAGGCGGTCTCGACGCGCTCGGGGTGATGCTCGGCGCGACCTTCGTGCTCTGGCTCGCCCGCCGCGATCTTGCGCCCCTCGCGGCGCCGATCGGCGCGCTCGTCGCCGCCGCGATCGCCCTCGGCGAGCACCTCGGCGGCGCGCGCTTCGGCATCGTCGCGAGCGAGCCCGCGTGGCTCGTGGTGCGACACCCCCGCTGGGCGGACGGCCTCGGATCGCCCGCGTTTCGCGAGCATCTCGCGCTGGGTCGCCTCGAGCCGGACGCCACCGCCTCGCTGCCGACCTTGCCCGTCCCGCTCCTCGACGCCGCCCTCGCGCTCGCGCTCTTCGTGGTCACGCTGCGCCGGCCCCGTCGCGGCCCCGCGATCGTGCTCGGCCTCTACGCGCTCGGCCGCCTCGGCCTCGACCGCCTGCGTCACGAGCCGTCGATCGTCGACGTGGTCGCGGCGTGCGCGCTGCTCGCGGTGGTCGCGCTCTCGCTGCGCGCGCGTGCCCCGAGCGCGCCGCGGCCGACCGACGAAGCCGCACGTGCCGAAGACCTTCGCGACGCGCCCGCCACACCTCGAGCCGAAGGATGACCGGCTCGCCCGACGATCCGAGCACGGACGGAAAGGTCGCGTCACAGAATCCTCGTTCGGGGACACCACGGACCATGTCAGCCTGCTCGCATGAGCGACCCTCGCTTCCTGCTTCGATCGGCAGGCCTCTCGAGCGCACGCCACCACGTTCCGAGCGCACGACGTTCGATCTTCGTCGCGCTCGCCCTCGCGACCCTGCTCGGGTGCGGTGACTCCAGCTCCGGTGACGACGACGCCGGACGCCCCGACGGCGCGCTCAACGTCGCTGCGAGCTCGGCTGCGCGACCGACGAGGACGGCGACGGCGCGATCGCGCGCGAGTGCGGCGGCCCCGACTGCGACGACACCGACGCACGACGTCGTCCCGGCGCGACGGAAGTCTGCGACGACGAACAGCTCGACGAAGACTGCGATCCAACGACCTTCGGCGGACGCGACGCGGACGGAGACGGCGTCGAGGACTCACGCTGCTGCAACGTGATCGGCGGCTTCGCGCGCTGCGGCACCGACTGCGACGACGCCCGCGCCGACGTGCGCCCCGGCTCCCCCGAGGTCTGCGACGACGTCGACACCGACTGCGACGGCTCGATCGACGAAGGCGTCTCCTACACGCTCTTCGTCGACGAGGATCGCGACGGCTTCGGCGACGTCGACTCGGCGAGCGAGCGCGCGTGCCGCTTCGTCCCCGGCCGCGCGATCGTGGGCGAGGACTGCGACGACGCGAACCCCGACGTGAGCCCAGGCGCGGTCGACGTGTGCAACGGCGTGGACGACGACTGCGACACTCGGATCGACGAAGGCGCCGAAGAGCTCTGCCACCTCGGCGACGGAATCGCCGAAGCCGCGTGCGTGCAGCTCGAGGGCGAGCCCGCGCCCCGCTGCGTGATCACGCGCTGCGCGCCGGACGTGCTGGACTGCGACCTCGACCCCGCGAACGGCTGCGAGATCGCGTACTGCACGAACCCGTCGTTCTGCGCGGGCTGCGCGTGGGGCACCGATCGGACCGCCTACGCCTGCGACCCCGCGACCACGTGCCGCGACGGGGCCTGCTTCCCCGCCCCGTCGTTCTTCTTCTCGCGCGAGTTCACGGTTCGAAACCTCGCCGGCCCCCTCGCCAACGCGCGCATCACGCTGCAGCGCACCTGCTCGCGCACCGACACCACCACCACGAACGCGAGCGGCAACGCGACGCTCGTGTGGCAGAACCGCAACCCACCAACGCGCCACTACACGGTCTCGGCGGCCGGTCACGCGACCCAGGTCGTCGACGACGCGGGCGCGTCGAGCGTGCAGATGATCCCCGACGACGTGCTCGCGGCGATCCTCGCCGCGTCTCCGGTGCCCGTCGACCGCCGCCTCGGCATCGTCGTGATCGACGGAGGAGACTTCGGCGACGTGTCCGAGGCGATCGACGGCCCCGTGTTCTCGTCGCCCGCGATCCCCGCGACGAGCTACACGCTTCCCCTCGCCGGCGGCCGAACGCGCCAAGTCTTCGTCAACGTCCGCCCCGGCCGCGCCCGCGTGCGCGCCCTCGGCGCCGGAGACGGTCGCGTGGTCGTCCGGTGCTTCTGGGACGCCGCACAAACGCGCCCCGCGCCGATCAGCCACGACGTCTTCGTGGGCCCGGACGCGATCGTGCATCAGAGGTTCGAGGTGTGCGGCTCGGCGGGAGTGGGCGGCACGACGTCTTCGTGGGCCCGGACGCGATCGTGCATCAGAGGTTCGAGGTGTGCGGCTCGGCGGGAGTGGGCGGGTAGGCGCTCAACGCGCGCGCCTCGTCGACCTCACTCCGGTCGGGCACGAAGTCCGGTCTCTCGCTGTGACCTCAGTTTTCCTCTGAAACGCTGGCAGCCTAGCGTTGTGGATAGTCTCTCGACGCACGTAAAATCAAGATGAACGAGAAGACCGAGTTCGCCTTCCGCTTCCTCCTCGACGCGAGCGCCCGCGCTTGACCTGGTCACCGGTCCTTGGGGGCGTCACGTCTGGATCGGGGCCCACAGAGCTGACAAGGGACTCCCGCTCGGTCAGCTGGTAGACGAAGTCAACAACCTCGTCCACACGTGAGAGCCACGAACGAACCATCGAAAACGAGATCGATGCGCTACGTCCATGAGCGATTAGATGTCGATTTGCAACAAGTGAGTTTATCGCCTCGCCGCGGCCGTCGGACTGAAGAAACAACTGTGCCCGATTCTTCCAGCTTTCGTCGAAGCTCCCAAGCAGGTCGAGCAGCTTTCCGCTTTTCAAGTTTGTTAAGCGAGCGGTTACTGCCTGAAGGTAGCGCTGCACCTGCAGATTTGCCCTGTTCTTTACGTAGTGGTTCAGTATCTCGACAACCGATCGCTCCAGATAACCTGACGCGAGTACGCAAAGATGGTGTGCTTGAACGGATACAAGCTCGCTGATCGGATCCAGCGTTCCGACCTGCACGATATAGTGCTGAACTCTACTCCGGTGGCTTTGAACAGACTGCAGTGGCATACGACAGCTCGTCAGCTGAACGCGCGAACTGACTTCTCAATCCGTGTCTTTACCTGCTCCTCGTCTGCCGTAGAACGACTCACTGCGCTTAGGTAGTCTTCGTCGCGAAGCAGGGCATCAAATGCTTTCCTAGCTTTCGACGAAGAAAGACTTCGTCCGGAGTTTAGAGCAGACGCAATCCCAACAAAGCACGAATCCACGACCGCTGCGTTCACCGTTGTTTTGGGGCGAAAGGCGCGCTCGCCGAGATGCTTGAATATCGTGTTGACAGTATCTCGAAAAGTCTCGCCAAACATTGCGCGTTGCCGAGGTGATGCGCGACGGTGCAGAGACATAAAGTCGTTCAGAAATGACTTCATTGGCCGACGGTAAGTCTCGCGAGAGAATGTCATCGCCAGACATCGAAGAATCAACTCCTGGTCCTTAAGAAACTTCGACTTTGGCCCGACAAGCTTTCGCCAGGAAACTTCGTTATTGAGGTCGCCGAGCAACGTAGCGAAGGTACCGTGATAGAGAGCGGCGCGAATCTCCTGAGGTCGCAGAGCGGTGCCTCCAGTGTTGAGGCGCTCAAAAATGAGGTAGACGCTCGCGTGGCTCGCTTCGGGGATGTCTTGACGAATCACGGTTGCGTGAATCACGCTGTCGTCCAGTTTGCGCCGGTCTTCCGGGTCGAGAGTCTTGTACGTTAGGCCTTGGTACTGTTGGTGTACGTGCTCGAGGCTGTATTGGCTCTTGCCAAGAACACCCTCGTAGAAGGACCGAAGCGTACGAAGCCGCTGCTGCCCGTCCATTACAAGCATGCGATTATCGTCATCTCGGTACAGGAATATCCCAGGAACAGGGAACCCGAGCAGCAGGGATTCAATGAACCGATCTGACTGTCGCTTCGTCCAGACGAACCCGCGTTGAAAGTCCGCGACAGCCGACTTGCTGGGTCGCTTGCTCGGAGGCTTCGACACTCCGTCGTGAACCGAGGGAATTACGATGTCGGAGCTGATCAGGCGAGTTACGAGGCGGTCGACCGTGTAGTCAGCTCCGTAGCTCGTGATCTCGTATCGAGCAGCAGCAACCTCATCCTCAGGGTCAATGTCTTCAAACTGCTCTTCTTTTGCCATGATTCTTCCTATCACTGTGCGAACTTGCCGCTCTGGAACACGTGACCCAGCAGCTGCTCCACCCGCGCGACGGCTTCGCGCGCGGGCTGGGTGCCGATCGCTTGCAGCGCCGCCTTGATCTCGTTGAGCGCCTTGAGGTGGCTGAAGAGCTGGATGTCGCTCATCGGGCGGTCGCTGGTGAGGAGATCGCGGATGCGGTTGATCATCTCGTCGATGAGGGCGTCGAGGCCGACGTCGGTGGCGCCGAACCTCCGCGCTTCGGGGTGCTCGCGGTACCAGGCTTCGAGCACCGGGCCGACGATGCCTTCGAGGATCTCGGATTGATCGAGGTTGTTCCAGGTGTGACGGAGGACGAAGAAGTCGCTCGGATCGGCGGTCGGTCGTCCGTCGAGGAGGGCGCTCGCGGCGAAGAGCTTGAGGAGCTTGATCGCGCGGCGGTCGGAGAGGCTCACGCCTTCGCTGCGGATCTGGAAGACCAGCCCCTTGTAGGCGGCGAGGAACTCTTCGGTGAACTGCATGCGGGGCGCGAAGCCGGCGTGGACGCGGTGGAGGTCCGCGCTCGCGAGCACCGGCTGCAGGCGGTCGTAGTTGCCGCTGATCTTGCTCGTCTCGTGGGCGATGCCCTTCAGACCTTGATGACCTGACCGCCCACGGTGTAGACGCGCTCGTTGAGCACGCTGAGCAGCGAGTTGAGGATCGCGGAGTTGGCTTTGAAGACCTCGTCGAGGAAGACGATCTCCGACTCCGGGAGCGGGAGCATCGACTCCGTGCGGCGCTTGTATTGACCTTCGCGGAAGGCTGCGATGTCGATGGGACCGAAGATCTCGTTCGGCTCGGTGAAACGCGTGAGCAGGTACTCGAAGTAGCTCGCCTGCACGAGCTTGGAGAACATCCGCACGAGCGCCGACTTCGCGGTGCCGGGGGGGCCGATCAGCACCATGTGCTCGCCCGCGAGCGCGGCGATCAACATCAAGCGGATGGTCTCGGTCTTTCCGAGGAACGTGCGCTCGAGGTGGCGGGCGACTTGCTGGAGCTTGGGCGCGAGGGTGGGGTCGATCACGGGAGGACCTCTCGGGGATCGATTCAGAATCGATCGAACGTTCGAATCATTTCTCGGTCGGCCGGGTCAGCGGCCGACGTGTCTATCCAGACACTTGCGAAAACGACGAAGCCGGCGCTTCGTGAAACGAGGAAACGGCGAGGGGCTCTGCCCGCGCGAAGATGCCTTTGGCGAAGCCGACCGCGTCGTCGCCGGCTTGGCTCCGACGCAGGCTCGCGCGTAGGACCACACGCTCGAGGTCGGCGTCCGAGAGCTCGAGCAAGAACGAGAGCGGGCCCTCTTCTTCGGCGTGATCCACGAGCGCCGGCAGCACCGCCGCGAAGAGCTCTTCGTCGCCCACCGCCGGCTCTTCCTTCGGGCGATGGCCCACCCGCTCGTCGAGCACCTCGAGGAGCTGGAGCTCGGCCACGAAGGTGAGCGCGACGTAGAGGTACTGCGGCGAAGGATCCTCGGCGCCGATCACCCGCAGCGCGTGGCCGAAGCTCGCCGCGACGCGCTCGGTGCCGCGCTTGACGAGCGCCTCGACGATCCCGTGGCGAAGCGTCGGATCGCTGAGCACCGCGAGGGTCGCGCGCGAGAAGACGAAGTGCTTCGAGAGCTCCGGTCGCACGAGCTGCGTGACGGGCGAGCGCGCGACGAGCGAGCGAAGCCGTGCGCCGAGCTGAAGCTCCGTGTCCGCGTCACAGAGCTCGATCAGACCTTTTCGCGTGTGCTGCTGCCGCACGAAGCGCAGCTTCGGCATCGCGACCACGTTCGCGGCGGGCGGGCGCCCGTAGAAGCGGTAGGTGTAGGCCCAGTTCTTCACCACCGTGTCCTCGCGCTCGAGCTCGAGCAGCCGGTCGAGGATCACGTGACGCACGATCGCCTCTTCGCGCGAGCGAGGCAGCGGGACCGCGTCGATCAGCGCGTCGACGAACGCGAGCACCTTGGTGCGCGCGCCGCGCGCGAACGCGCGATCGTGGGTCGGATCGGTGAGCCAGAAGAGATCGTGCGCGGCCATCGCGATCGCCATCGCGCCGCGCTCCGGGAAGCGCAGGTGATCGGTGGGCACCAGCTCACCCGCCGCCGCGTGAAGGCCTTCGAGCATCGTCTGCTCGACGTCGGGCTTGGAGAGCGAGGCGAGCTCGAAGTGATCGAGGAGCGCGGGCGGGAGCGGACGCGTGAGCTGCGCGAGCAGCGAGCCGTCGCGGTGCTTGGCGGACTCGTCGTCGACCACGCTCGCGCCGAAGAGTGGCGCGAGGAAGCCGCCCGCGAAGGCCTCGTAGAGCTCCTGCCGCTTCTGCGCGTCGTCGGCCATCACTCGCCTTCGGGCTTCGTGGGCGGCGTTCCGGGGTCGTCCGCGTTCGGCACGCCCCAGAGCGGGAAGCGACGCGGCTCGTCGTACTGCAAGAGCGGCAGCAGCTGCTCGAGCTCGGCGGGTCGCGACGCGCTCACCGGCGTGGCCGCGATCTCGCGCAGCGCCTTGCGCGACACGGGCCCGAACGCGCTCGCCGGCACCGCGCGCGGCAACGCGGTTCCGTCGGGCGCCGCTTCGAAGAACACGTACGCGTCGGCGCGCTCGCGCACGAGCTCTTGGAGCACGTTCGGCGACACTGCGGGCACGATGGTGCTGCCGGAGGGCACGTAGATGCGCGGCGCGACCTCCGAGCAGAACGTGCCGAGCGGAACGCCCTCGATGCCCTTGGCGTCGAGCAAGTAGAAACGTTCTTCGCCGACCGCGATGCGCAGCGCGGCGAGCGTGTTCGGCGGCAGCGCGTAGAGCAGACGCGCGAGCCACTCGCGCTGCGCGATCGGCACCACCGTCGCGGTCACCGCGCGCCAAGGATCGGTGCTGTGCGCGATGCGCAGCGGGAGCGCGAGGGTGAGCGCGCGATCCTGGCCCGCACCACGTTTGGCGCTCACCGAGTGGTCCTCTTCGACCGCGACGTTGGTGCGCACGAGCGAGCGCACCGGCGCGAAGGGCGGGAGCGGATGCACGACCAGCACTTCGCCGTCGCCGCGGAAGAGGTGGAGCGTCTCGTCGTCGAACATCGACGCGCAGCTCTCGAGCGCGATGGGGTGTTTGAAGCCGAGCTCGACCGCGAAGCTCTTGCCGATCGGCTCGAACACGTGGACGCCCGGCAGCGCGACGAAGAGACGCGCGACGCGCTCGGGCGTCTCGCCGATGTCGAAGACGTAGAGGCGACGCGGGCGATCGTCGAAGGCGCTCTGCGAGGGCCACTCGGCGAGCGCGGCGCGCGCGGGGATCTGCCAGCGGAAGAGGTAGCTGAGGATCGCGCCGCCGACGCCGATCTCCGCCGTGGCCCAGAGCCGCTGCGGCAAGGGCGCACCGCTCGAGAACGCCTGTGGCTGACGGTAGGGCTGCAAGCGGAACACGAGATCGCGGAAGGCGAGCTCGCGATCGAACGCGTACGCCTGGCGAAAGGTGTCGTGGTAGAGCACGAGGTCCGCGGGCTGGTCGAGCAGCTCGAGGATGTCGTAGCCGAGCGGCGATCCGGAGTCGCGGTACTTCACGAAGTGGCGCGAGGTGCCCGTGAAGACGAGCCCGCCCGCGAGCTTCGCGACGCCCGCGATGCGATCCATCCGATACGACGACTCGGCCGCCACGCTGAGCATCAGCTCGCGTGTCTTGAGCGGCGTGACGAGGCGCCGGAGCTGCAGGGTCGGGAGGAGCTCGTCGAGGGATCCTTCGTCGCCGTACGCGCGCAGGAACGCGACGAGTCGATCGAGGCTCGGGAAGAGGACGAGACCGCGCTGCCCGAGCACCACGCCGCGCGCATCGGGCGCTACGCCGGGGGTCCGGAAACGGGTCTGGTGCAGCGCGGCGCGCTCGAGCACGTGGGCACGGTACTCGGACCACGCCGGGGGATCCACGGTGTTGTGCGGGCGCCGCGATCGGGGTGCTCGTGGGCGCCTCGAAGCCCACGTGAAGCCTCGTCAAGTTGCGCGCGGGCGCCGAATGCGGAGCGTTGGGCGCCGTCCGTGCCCGCATGATCCGCCTCGGACTCCTCCTCTGCCTCGTCGCCGTCGTCGGCGCCTCGGACCTCGCGAACGCCCAACCTCACCACGGTCACCACGAGCGACGCGCGGACGACGATCGCCGCGGTGATCGGAACCGTGGACGTGATCGCCACGATCGGGACCGGTGGCGCGATCGTCCGAATCATCCGGGACATCCAGGACATCCGGGCCATCCGGGCGACTACGCCCCGCCGGTCGACCTCCTCGCGCTCGCGCGTGCGTGCGAGCCGCACTTCGACGGCAGCGCGAACGAACGTCGGTGCGCGGAGACGATCGTCGCGTACCGACCGCGCTACGCGCCCGAGCTCGTGATCGCGACCTGCGCAGACGCCTTCGACGGCGACGAAGCCGAGCTCGCATGCCTCGGGACCGCCCTCGCGTCGTGGCACGAGCCGTCGAGCCTCGTTCGAGCGTGCGAGGGCGCGTTCGACGGTGACGCGATGGAGCTCGCATGCCTCCAAGCCTCCGTCGGCCGACTCGACGCGACCCAGATCGCCGCGTGCGAAGCCACCTTCGACGGCGACGCGATGGAGCTCCAATGCCTGTACGACGTGGTGGGCGTCTCCCCGGTCGCGGTCGCCGCCTGCGAGGGCGCGTTCGACGGCGACGCGATGGAGCTCGAGTGCGTGCGCGCGGTCCGAGGCACGCGCTACGACCCCGCGCAGCTCGTCGCGTACTGCGAGCAGACCGAGGACGGCGACGCGAACGAGCTCGCGTGCCTCATGCGATTCCGGTGAGCGAGCCGCGTGTCAGCGAGGCTGCGAGTTGACCTCGCACCGATCCAAGTCGAAATCGCAACTGTCCGTGACTCCGTCGAGCATGCCGGGCGGTGCGAAGACGACGTTGAGGTAGTACGTGCGACCGGCTTCGAGCTGGCAGTAGTGTGGCGCCGGATCCGGGGAGTTGCCGAAATTGAGCGTCTCCCCCGTGATCAAAGCTCGGCAATTGCGAAGGAACGAGTCGTCGGAGGCCGGGTCTGGGGGGCGGAAGTCTCCCGGGCACGGCGAGATGCTCACGAACGCGGTGCCCGGTCGGTACTGCGTGTATCCCACCACGGCGATGGGCTGGGAGGGGGCGAAGCTGATCCGGCTGCGCACCCCTTCCAGCGCCGTGAACTCGATGGCCAGGTACATCGACGCCGACGGAGGGCCCGACATGCTGCGTTCCGGCGTGAACGACCCGAGCGGAACGAGGTAACCGGGCGCGTCCGGATACGCTCGCTCGAAGACCTGTTCCCACGTCATTCGATACTCCGTGAGGGCCGCGGGGCGGATGTCTGGATGGACACACGCGTTCGTCGGGCCCGCGTCCGATCCCGAATCCTGCGAGGCATCCACGTCGAGTGCATCGGCGGGACGCGCATCGCCCGGCGCGGTGGCATCGTCGGAGGCATCGAACGCGGCGGCATCGCGTCCGGATGCGTCGAAGGTGGAGGCATCTGCGCTCGCGCCCGCGTCGCGCGTGCTCGCAGGGGAAGCGCACGCGACGAGAGAGCACGCGAGGAGGACGAACGACCCGACATCCCGCATGTCGCGAGAGTGCTCGAATGCGCGCGCGCCTCCCACTGATTCGCGTGGGCGAACGAACGGAAGCGTCGATCGGAACTGCACGTGGATGAGCGCATGCAGCAGACCCGCGCTCGTCGGTGGGTCGCCCCCGTTCCTCGTGAACGCAGACCTCCTGCGACTCCTCGAGGCCCTCTACTCCTCGTAGACGGTGTGCATCCAGCTCACCGGCAGATCCAAGAACCCTTCGCCGTGCAGGTACTCGTAGATCGAGTTGCACATCACCGCGCAGATGTCGGCGTAGATGCGCGGATCGGCGGCGAAGCGGAGGGTCTCTTCGCGGAAGGTGTGGCTGCCGTCCCCGAGGCGGGCGCCGAGCGGGGCTTGAATGCCCGCGAGGAGGCGCTCCATGAAGCGCTCTTCGAACGCCGCGCGGAAACGCGTGAACTGCTTCTCCGTGATCTTGTACGTGAGATCTTGCCCGTCGCGCGCGAGCTGCGCCTTTTGAACGACCTCCCACGCGAGCTCACCGAGCGCGTCGCGGAAGTCCTTCATGAAGAAGACGAGGAGCACGTCGCGGAAGATGAAGAGCAGCTTCTCGATGTCGGGGCGGCTGCGCGCGAGCACGTCGGCGGCGAGCTTCTTCTCGACGCGTGAGAGCAGATCGGTCGCTTGTTGTTTCGCGAGCGGGTTGCCGTACTTGAAGCGGCCGAGGTCCGTGACGATCGCGTCGTGTTGGCGCTGGAGCGCCGCGAGCAGGGCCTCGTCGGCGTGCTGGAAGGTCTGCTCGAGCGCGCGCTCGGGCGTGCCGCGCACCTCGGACGCGAAGTAGAGGTTCGCGATCTTGCGCTGGATCGTCTCGATCTTGTGCCGAAGGAAGTGCTCGCGGCGCGCGGACACCATCTTCTCGAGCAGCTCGCGCAAGCTCTTGATGAGCTCGATCTCGAGCGCCTGCGGATCCGCGGGCATCTTCGCGGACATCCCCGCGCGCTGCAGCTCCTGGAGCTCCGCCACGACCTGCGCGGTGATCGCGTCGAGCTCGGCGTTCGTGGCGAGCGAGGGATCGACGTAGACGACGCGCGCGCGAAGCTGCTCGTCGCGCAGCCGCATCGCGGTCGCGGCGAGGGCCATGCGGTCCTTGGTCGCAGCAGGAACGGGCGGCGGGGTCGGCAGGCGTGGACGAGCTGGCGGCGGAACAGGCGGTGGCGGTTTGCGACCCTCGGTCATACGGTGCTGCCAGCGTGCAGGGATCTTCGAGCGCGGCGCAATCGACGCGATGCCGAGCACGTCGGACGGCGGGGAATCCCTGGCGTGCCCTCCCGATCCTCACGCCCTCGTGTTCGCGCGGCGGGGAATCCCTGGCGGCGCGCTCCCGAATCCTCGCTCGTAGCCTCCCAGTGTTCGGGATCGCGCGAGCGAGCCGGGCGAAAGCTCCCGCCGCTTGACCCCTCTCGGATCACGCGACATACCTGCGCCCCCTCGTCCGCCTGCGGACTCCTCGTCGGGGTCTTCGGTAAAGACCCCCTCCACTGGGCCAAGCCCAGCGGAGCCTCCCCGAAACCCCCTTTTCATCGCGTGTACGGCAACCACGCGTGAGGTTTTTGCCATGAAGCCCGACATCCACCCCGAGTACCACCCGGCCGTCTTCGTCGACGACGAGAGCGAGGTCATCACCCGCTCCACGCTGACCACCAAGGAAAAGCGCGTGATCGACGGCGTCGAGCACAACGTCATCCGCGTCGACGTCAGCGCGTTCAGCCACCCGTTCTACACCGGCCGCACGAAGGTCCTCGACACCGAGGGTCGCGTGGAGCGCTTCAAGAAGCGCTACGCCAAGAAGGGTTGAGCGCACCCGCACGGGTGATGGCTCCGTCGCATCGGCGGGGTCAGCCACCGACAAGAGGCCGCCTTCCGGGGTGGCCTCTTCGCGTTCCGTCATGCCACGATCGGGTTCTCTCGGGCCTCGGAATGCGCCGTCCCACACCCTTCGTTCGTCCCTCGTGCGCACGCTCGTAGTCATCGGCCTGGTCGCCTTCGTCGCGGCGGCGTCGCTCGCGCGCTCCGACGCTTCTTCGATCGCGCGCGTCGATCGGCTCGTGGTCGACAAGGGCGCGCGGCGCCTCGTGGCCTACGACGGAGAGCGCGAGGTCGCGCGGATGCGGGTGGCGATCGGTTTCGGCGGCGCCGGCCCGAAACGTTTCGAAGGCGACGGGCGCACGCCCGAGGGCACGTACCGGATCGATCGGCGGCACGTGTCACGGGACTACCATCGCTTCCTGCACGTCTCGTATCCGAACGCGATCGACCGGCGCCGCTACCGCGAGCTCGCGGAGGCCGGACAGGTGCCGCGCGACGCGGACGGCGAGCTCGTCGGCATCGGCGGCGCGATCGGCGTGCACGGGACGGGCGGGAACGATTGGGTGCCAGTCGGTCTGCGGAGCACGCTCGGCTGCGTGATGGTCGACGACGACGAAGCAAAGGCGCTCTACGAGGCGGTGGTCGACGGAGCGGTGATCGAGATCCGACCTTGAGGCAGGCGCGCGCCGCACGTGTGAATCGAAGTCGTGCTCGTTCGAGCCAAGCGCTCGAACGACGCCGATCGAGGTCGACCGACGCGGCTCCCCCCGAGGTCGCTCGTCCGGCTCGAACGAAGCCACGGACGTGAGGCCGAGACCGATCGTCAGCCGCGGTCGCGGAGCTCGAACACGATCGGGAGCTGGATCTCGCGCGGCTGCCACGAGAGCGCCGAGGGCGGCGCTGGCACCTGACGGTGCTGTGAGAGCTGCTCGAGCGCGGCCTCGTCGAGCATCGGCTCGCCGCTGGAGCGCGCGACGCGGACGCCGTGGACGCGGCCCTCGGCGTCGACGAGGAGCGCCACGACCACGCGGCCTTCGAGCTGCGCTCGCAGGAGCGATCGCGTGTAGCTCGCGCGCCCGATCGCGCGGTGGACCTCGATCATCCAGCCCTGCGTCAGGGCGCGACGATCGATCGTCGGCGCGGGGGTCGGCTCCGGGCTGCCCGAGCCGCGACGCACGGTGCCACGCGCGGCGCCGTCTTGGCCGGAGCCCGCGCGGCGATCGACCGCGAGGCCGCCCTCCGTGGACACCACGGTGCCCTGGAGGTCGCCCGTCTCGGCGCTGGCGTCGTCCGTGGCCTCGGTGTCCCCGCCGGGGGGCTCGTCGTTCGGGGCCTCGGGCGATGCCGTGGGCGGGGGCTCGGGGGCCTCCTCGGGCTCGTCGACCACGCGGGCAGTGCGCACGGGCGGCAGAGGCTCTTCGGGGAGCTCGAGCGGCTCTTCGGCGGGCGGCTCGACCTCTTCGACGACGGGCTCTGGCTCCGGCTCGGGGACGTCGAAGAAGACGGCCTGGTCGCTCGGCGGGGTCGGAAAGGACGGCGGCGGGAAGTCGGCGGCTGACCCCGCCGACTCGGTCGAGAAGTCGTCCGGCATCGCAGCCGCGATCACGACGTGCCCGAGCACGGACGCCGTCACGAACGCGACGATCCGCAGCACGCTGCTCGATTCCGCCGCAGCGCTCGGCGAGAGCGTGGAGGCCAGGGTCGAGCTGCGGGGCGCGAGCACGAGGGGAAACTTGAAACGGCCATTCATTTTCAGCAAGCGAGATCGTTACCCGAGAGCAGGGACGCTGGGCCTTCCCTCACGTATTTGGGCCGAACAGACATGGACGGCTCGATTGACATCGGGGGGCCGCTTCTCTATCAGGGCCCCCGCAACCCCGGCCGCCACGACGCGTTCGTCGACGTGCGGCCCCAAAGGAGCTGAAGCGAAATGCTGACGATCGGCGACAAGTTCCCCGAGTTCAAGGTCCAGGCCACTGTCTCGCGCGAAAAGGGCAAGGAATTCGCGGAGATCACGGACGCGTCCTATGCGGGCAAGTGGAAGGTCTTCTTCTTCTGGCCGATGGACTTCACGTTCATCTGCCCGACCGAGATCGCCGAGTTCGGCCGCCGCAACGGCGACTTCGCGGACCGCGACGCGCAGGTCCTGGGCGGCAGCACCGACACGCACTTCGTCCACCTCGCGTGGCGCAACGATCACGCGGACCTGAAGGACCTCCCCTTCCCGATGCTCGCGGACACCAAGCACGAGCTCTCGAAGGCGCTCGGCATCCTCCACAAGGACGCGGGCGTGTGCCTCCGCGCGACCTTCATCGTCGACCCCGACAACATCATCCGCTGGGTCTCGGTGAACGACCTCAGCGTCGGCCGCTCGGTGCCCGAGGTCCTGCGTGTCCTCGACGGCCTTCAGACCGACGAGCTCTGCCCCTGCAACTGGGAAAAGGGCCAGGACACGTTGAAGGTCTGACGCCTCGACAGTCCAAAAAGGCCGCCTCCGGGCGGCTTTTTTTCGTGGACGTGGTCGTGAGTGGTCGTGGTCGTGCACGTGAACGGCGAAGTCGTAGACCGAGCTGTGCGCAGGCGTCTCGCGTTCACGTTCACGTTCACGTCGCCGTCCACGACCACGACCACCACGTCAACGTCAACGAGACGACGACTGCGCCACCACGACGACCCACGGGCTCGAACGATCGCGTCGCCGTGAGCGTGACGCGAGTGACGGCGACGTCGTAGACCGAGCTCTGCGGAGACGTCTCACGTTCACGTCGCCGACCACGAACGACCACGACGAACGCAAAGAAGCCGCGCTCCTTCCGGAACGCGGCTTCTTCGTTCGGAGGCGCCCTTCCCTCGTGGGAGGACGCCCCGCGCGATCACAGGCGCTTCGAGTAGTACTCGACGATGAGCTGCATCTCGACCGGGAACGGCACGGCGTCCGCGGTCGGGAGCTCGGCGACCTTCGCGGTCATCGTGTCCTCGTCGAAGCGCATCCACTCGGGGCGCTGGAGGGTCGGCTTCTCGACCGACTCCTTCACGATCGCGAGCTCCTTCGACGCGGTCTTGAGCGTGATCTCGTCGCCGACCTGGACGCGGAACGACGGGATGTCGACGCGCTTGCCGTTGACGAGGATGTGGCGGTGGCGGACGAGCTGGCGCGCGGCCGGGATCGTCGCCGCGAAGCCCGCGCGGAAGACCGCGTTGTCCAGGCGACGCTCGAGGTACTCGAGGAACTTGTCCGGCGTCGGCGCCTTGGACTTCCGCGCCTCGACGAAGAGCTTGCGGAACTGGCGCTCGGTGAGGCCGTAGTTGAAGCGGAGCTTCTGCTTCTCCAGGAGCTGCTTCTTGAAGTCCGACTCCTTGCGGCGGCGCGCGTTCTTCGGCCCATGCTCGCCGGGCGGGTAAGCCCGATCCCACATGGTCTTGCGCGAGAGGCCCGGAAGGTCCGTCCCCAGCGCCCGCATCTTCTTCACTCGCGGTCCCGTGTAGCGCGACATGTTCTCTCTCAGACTCTCGATGGAGGAAGCCGCAGTGCGTGCTGCGGGGCCGGGCCGTTTAGCAGAGGACCGGCGGACGTCAAATCGAAGCAGAATCGTGCGAGGCGGAGCGGATGCAGTCCGCGTAGCTTCACGATTCCGCGAGACGTCGGGCCGCGCGTGAACGCGGAACGACGAGCCCGCGAGGCCGCGGGCCGGCGGATCTGCCTCGATTCCCGAGGCGCGTCAAGCATGGGAAGCGAGGATCATCGGATCGATTCCACGGATTCTTCCCAGTGGCGGCCGTCGAAGGGCACGATCTTCCAAGCTTCGAGGCCATCTCGGGCGACCTCGTCGAGCGCGCGCACGTTCACGTCGAGCCCGTCCGGATGCGATCGCGGGACGTAGAACGGGTGGATCCCACAGCGTGAGCAGAAGGTGTGGCGGGCGACGCCGGTGCCGAAGCGGTACTCGGAGAGGCGGGCGTCCTCGACGAGGTCGTCGAGATCGCCGTCCACGAGCGTCACGTCCGCGCGCGGCACGATGAGGTGGAGGAACCCCTTCTTCGTGCAGACGGTGCAGTTGCAGTCGAGGGCCTCACGCGACGCGAAGGTCACGGTGAAGCGGATGGACCCGCAGTGGCAGCCGCCTTCGAGGGAGATCATTCGCGGAGGATGATCCCTCGTGCGCGCGGACGCACTCGCATCGAGCCTACGCGGCCGCCAAGAGTGCGTGGCGTCGATCCCGCGTCGACCCACGCCGGCGGAATCGAAACGCCCAGCGATGCGGAGACGTCGATCGGCGCCGACGGAATCGAAACGCCGAAGTGGAGACGTCGATCCACGACCGGAATCGAATGCGCCCGCACCGACGGAAGCGAAACGCCCCGCAGTGGGCGGGGCGTTTCGACGACTGCGTCGCGTGCGAGCGCTCAGCGCGCGACCGTCACCACGAGGCCGTCGCCGTCCGCGCGGACGAAGTAGCTCGGGCTCTGGCCGGAGACGAAGCGGACCGAGAGCACGGCGCCTTCGGACTCGTTGAGGATCGAGGCGCGCTCGATCGCGGGGTTCATCGCGGCGAGGCGTCGCGCGCCGTCGATCGCGCGGACTCCCGGGACCACCACGCGGAAGCCGTCGTCGGTGCGCTCGCCTCGGAGGCCGCCGACCGGCCCGTCCATGCGCATGCGGAGCTCGTCGCCCGAGGTGCCCTCCATGCCGAAGGTCGCGCTGCCGCCCGCGGCGGGTGCGGACGTGCTCGGCGCGGAGGCCGCGTTCACGTCGACCGCGTAGGGCGATCCGGCGGGGACCTCGCCGGGCGCGGCGGTCGGACGCGCGCCGTCGCGGAGCGAGGGGAAGCTCGGCGCGGGCATCGGTCCGCCCGAAGCGACGGTAGGCGCGACCGCGGCCGTGCCGACGTCACCAACCTCGGGATCGGCGAGCTCCGGAAGGCTCGCGGACGCGCTCGTCGCTGCTGGCGTCGCTTCGGTGGTGCTCGCCTCGGCGTCGTCACCACCCGCGAGCGCGATCACGCTGCCGGTCGCGATCGCCGCGACGCCGCCGAGCGCGATCCACTTCTTGCGCGGGCGCGCGGGTGCGCTCTCTTCGACGCGGCTCTCGCGCTGTCCGGGCGCGGCCGTCGTGCGACGCGGAACACGCGACGCACGTGGCGCCGAGCTCGCGGTGGCCTGCGTCGCCTTCTTCGTGCTCGGCATCACCGCGCGGCCGCGGACCTTCGCCGCGAGCACACGCGCGAACGGACCCACGCGACGCGTGAAGCTGCCGAACGCGTGACGCGCATGCGCCCACGCGGCGCGGCTCGCAGGCGCCGCCTTGGCCCACATCATCAGCGCCCACGCGCGGATCGCGACGAGCGCACTCCGAGCCTTCACCAACGCGACGTTCGTGCCCGAGTCGGCGGGGTCAGCCGCCGACTTCTCGCTCGGCGGGACCGCGTCGCTCGACGCGAGCTCGGCGCGCTCCTCCGACGACGCTCCGTCGGTCGCGGCGCTCTCGCGGCTGCGCTTCTCGGTGCGCACGACCTGCGGCGCCTCCGCGTCGCGGCGCGCGCGACGGGCACGGCGCGCCTCCGCGCGCGCGATCGCCTCGGCCTCCGCGTCCTCGCCGGCGCGCTCGGCCTCGTCGGGCTCGCGCTCGGCGCGCGCCTCACGGGCTTCGCGCTCGACACGCGCCTCGATCTCACGCTCGGTCCGGACCTCGCGGACTTCGTGCGCAGGCTCCTCCGCGCGCGCGCGGCGCGCAGGTTCCTCGGCGCGCGTCCGTCGCGCGACGATCTCCGCGTCGTCCGGGATCACGATCCGCGGCTCCATCGGCGTGTCGGTGCCGCGCGAAGGCGAGGCGACGTCCATCAGCGTGTCACCGCCCTCCGGCTGCGCGCGCACGCGATCGAAGCCGATCGTGAGCACGAGCCGCGGTGTCTCGCCTTCCACCCGCAGATCGACGCTCTCGAGGCGACCCACACGGCCGTCCTCTTCGACGGCCTTGCCGAGCCGCAGGAACGGCAGGCCTTGCTCGACCACGAGCACGTCGCCCGCGCGGTGCACGACGTCCGCGTCGAGCCGCGGACCGACGCCTTCGAGCTTCAGCGAGACCACGCCTTGGTCG
>JALOQC010000576.1 GCA_025453555.1 Myxococcota bacterium
GAGAAGCGCCCGCCCTCGGTGAACCTCTTCAAGCGCGTCCCGAACGTGATGAAGAACATGGCGCGGCTCTTCGTGGCCATCCGCGTGAAGGGCTGAGCCCTCCGCGAGCGACGGGCGATGCGCAGCTCCTCCGAGCGACAGGCCCCCGAGCGCTTGGCTGCGCTGAGCGTCGACCTCGACGAGATCGGTTGTTACACGGCCATCCACGGCCTGCCGGCGCCGAGCGGTGACGCGGCGCGCGCGATCTATCGCCGCGCGGTGCCGCGCTTCGAGCGGCTCTTCGCGGAGCTCGGGGTGCCCGCGACGTTCTTCGTGATCGGCGCCGACGTCGACGACGAGAACGCCGCCGCGTTGCGACGGCTTCACCAGGCGGGGCATGAGCTCGGCAACCACTCGCTCTCGCACTTCTACGACCTCACGCGCCGCGACGGCGCGACGATCGAGCGCGAAGTGCGCGAGGGGGCGCGGCGCATCGAGGACGCGACGGGGGCGTCGGTCGTCGGCTTTCGCGCGCCCGGCTACACGATCACCGACACCGTGTTCGAGGTGCTCGCGGCGCAGGGCTACCGCTACGACACGAGCGTGTTCCCGTGCCCGGCCTACTTCGGCGCGAAGGCCGCCGCGATCGGCGCGTACGCGATCCGCGCGCGGCTCGGGCGAGGACGCGCGAGCCGCAGCGTGGTCGACGATCCCCGCGTGCTCACCGCGCCCGCCGATCCCTACCGCGTGGGCTCACCGTACTGGCGACGTGGTGCGGGTCTGCTCGAGCTCCCGATCGGCGTGACGCGCGGCGCGCGGCTGCCCTACATCGGCACGAGCGTGGCGCTCTCGGGCGAGCGCGGCGCGGATCTGCTCACGCGGCAGATGATCGGGCGACCGCTGGTGAGCCTGGAGCTGCACGGGATCGATCTCTCCGACGCGGACGAGGACGGGCTCACGGATCTGCGCGCGCATCAACCCGATTTGCGCAAGACCGCAGCGGAGAAAGAAGCCGCATTGAGAGCCGCGATCTCGCGGCTTCGGCGCGAGGGCTACCGCTTCGTCACTCTGGCGGATGCGGCGAGCGCGTTCGCCTGAAGCCGCGCCGCGCGCGCTCTTGCTTCGAAGGTCCGTACCCTTCGAAGCGCAGCTGGGGTCGGCGTGCGCGTCCTCGACGTGCCCGAAGTGACGCGTCTTCGACGTGCGCGTGGATCACTCGAAGGGCGCATCGAACGCCGCCCACCGCCCCGTCGGCTGAAGCCCGGTGCCGGGATACTCCGCGCGGTGGGCGTCGCTCCGCTGCTCGATCGCGGTCACGGCGAGCCCCTCGATCTCCCGCACGAGCGTGTCGATCGCGGGATCGTCCGCGCCTTCGAGCTCCTCGAGCCACGTGCGCATGAAGCGCACCGCGCGGAGCACCTCGGTGCGATCGTAGATCGTGCCTTCGCGACGCAGCTCGTCCTCCACCAGGAAGATCCACACGCGCGCGAAGTTCGCGAAGAGGCGCTCGTGGGCCTCGCGGCGCGGATCGTCCGCGGGCGGCGGGCTGAAGTTGTCGCGGATCTGCTTGAAGCTGAAGGTGCGCACGCTCGCGATCCGGCCGGTGCCTTGCCGGAAGTCCGCGTGATCGAGCCACTCGCGCGCGGCGGACTTCGCGACGGCCATCTTCGCGACCACGAACGCGTGCATCACGTCGTACTGCGGCAGCAGCACCGCCTCGAGGTAGTCGCCCACGAAGGTCGCGAAGCTCTCGCCTTCGTAGAGCAGCGCGGGGTCGCGCACGAAGCCCATCACGAGCCAGCTCTGCAAGAAGAGCTGCGTCTGCCGGATGCGTGCCTCCTGATGCGAGGGCACGTCCGCGATCGTCGCGTCGACCACCGGCGGCAAGAAGGTGCACGGGTGCGCGCCCTCGTCGCAGGGCGCGCCGCCCGAGCGCGCGAGCGGCGCGACGCGCACCACGTCTCCTGCCTCCCAGAAGGGGTTGCGTGCGATCGCGAGGTGGAGCGCTTCGGGGATCGTCGGAGGCGCCGCATGATCGGCGAAGGTGTCGGGGAAGACGATCGAGTCGTGGCGCAACATGTGGGTCTGAACGAGCAAGCTCTTCCATTTGAGCCGCATCCAATCGCAGGCGCGCTCGAAGTCCGCGAGGTCCGCTCCGCCGAGGTCTTCGTCGCACGCGGTGTGGGCGTCGATCGCGTCGTAGAGCGCCCAGAGCGTCGCGTCGTCGGGGGAGGCGAGGTACGCGTCGACGAGCTCGTTCCAGCGCTCGCCGGTCGGGCTCGACGCCATGCCGGGGAACCACTCGAAGATCGACGCGCGCTCTTGCCCGTGGTGCGCGTCCTCCGAGTAGAGATCGAAGGGCACCGGGATCGGTAGCGTGTGCAGGTCGAGCGCGTTCATCTGCGCCCACGCCTCGCGCGCCATCTCCAGCGAGGTCACGCGCTCGTTCACCCAGATCAGCTCGCGCGCCTCGAGCTCGCGCAGGAACGCCTCGTCGCGCTCGCGCTGCGCCTGCGGATCGGTCGGATGCAGGCCTGGGGTGCGCGGCGCGAGCGGGAGGTACGCCGGCTGGAGCGGCCGGTACCGATCGGGGTGCAGGAGCCGCGTACGACCGTGCCGTTGGCGCAGCGCGTGGACGTACTCCACGAGCGCGTCGGCCTGCGCGGCGTCGAGGTGATCGAGCGCGCGCCGTCGCAGGTCTGCGTCGGAGTATCCGACGAACGCGAGCTCGACTCCGTCGGGCGAGTGACAGCCCGCGCACGCGCCGCGTCGACCGCGGTAGCGAAAGAGCGCGAGTCCTTCGTCGAGCCGGCGCGTCAGCTCGTCGTCGGAGAGCGGCGCCGAAGGATCGTACGCGGGCCCACAGCGCGGATCGTCGTCGTCGCAGAGCAGCGCGTCGGGGTACTCGGCCATCGTCGGCGTCGGGCCGGCGTCGAGAGCTCGCGATGCGTCGGGCTCGGCGAGCGAACCGTCGTCGGGCGCTCCGCCGTCTCGACCGGTCGGGCGGGAGCCGTCGGGAGCGTCCGCGTTCGGGGAAGCGCACGCGCCCGCGAACGAGGTCAGGAGCGCGAGGAGACGGAGCGACGAGGGCGAGCCGGCGAGGGAGGTCATCGCGAAGGAGTGGTCGCGTGACCTCCGGCTGTTGAGAAAAAGTGAACGGCCTACAGACGAGCCGTCGTCGGCCTCAGGGCGCGTCGTCGCGACAGCAGCGGAAGCCGATCGACGGCAGCAGCGTGTCCACCGTCGCGCGCGAGAGGTCCGTCTGGCAGGTCAGGCCGAAGCTCGGCGACTCGAAGCTGCCCCCACGCACCACGTAGATCGCCGCGCCGCCCTCCGACACCCCGCGCGGGTCGTTCGTCCACTCCTTCACGTTGCCGCTCAGGTCGAGCACTCCGTCCTCGCTCTCGCAGAGCGCGAGCGCGCCCGTGGGCTCCATGCGCGACTCGATCGCCCCTCCTGGGATCGCGTCCCGGTCCGCGCCGTTGCAGCTCGCCGCTTCGTAGCTCGCGCCATACGGGAACGCGCTCGCGCGCGCGCCGTCGCACGCGGCCGGCCACGCCCCCGCCGGACCCAGGCGATGCCCCGCCGACGCGCACGCCGCGGCCCCCGCGGCGAGCCCCACCGGCGTCCAGGGCAATTCGAACGTCCACCAGCGTCCGTCGTCGCGTCGGGTCGCGAGGCCTCGTAGCGGTAGATGTAGAAATCGAGCCCGCCGCGTACGACGTGCACCATGTCGTCGATGACGCGGCTCGGATCGCCGGGCGTCGCGTCGTCGATGGTCCCGTCGCAGTCGTCGTCGATCCCGTTGCAGAGCTCGACCGCGAAGGGCGCGCCCGGCACCGCGTCCGGCAGCACCGTCAGATCGCAGACCGTGCGGCTCGCGTCGGTCGGATCGCAGCTCACCCGACCCACGTCGCGGCACGCTCCGCGTGCGCCGTTGTCGCACTCGTCGCCGAGCGTTTCGAAGGGTTCGTCCGCGAGGCCGTCGCAGTCCCCGTCGAAGCCGTCGCAGCGCGTCTCGTCGAGCACGATGCCGTTCGGCACCAACGGATCGTGCTCCACCTCCTCGGGGTAGTCGCAGAACCACGTGCTGCGCCCTTCACGCGTCTCGCACACCGGGCGCACGTCCTCGCAGAGCGTACCCGGCGTGGTGCGGCAGAGCCCCGCGGGTGGTGCGGGCAGCTCGTCCGGCTCGTCCGCGACTCCGTCGCAGTCGTCGTCGAAGCCGTTGCACTCCTCGGCCTGCGTCGGGAACACGGGGCACGCGTATTCGCAGCCGGGCTCGTCGTCGAGATCGACGAAGCCCTCCGAGCAATCGCCGACCACACACTCGCC
>JALOQC010000159.1 GCA_025453555.1 Myxococcota bacterium
GCGCGCGCGCTCGTAGAGCTGCGAGAGCGCCTCGAGCGCCTGCGGGTGCTGCGGCTCGTACTCGCGCACCTTCTCCCAGAGCTCGATGCACGCCTCGGGTTTGCGGATGCGCTGCGTCGCGAGGTCCGCCATCTCGACGTAGCGAAGCGCACGATCCGCCGGATCGAGCATCTCCGCTTCGCGCTTCATGATGCCGATCAGGCTCTCCCAATCGCGGCGCTTCTCGTACATCTCCTTGAGGCGTTCCATCGCCTCGAGATCTTGCGGCGCGAGCTCCAGGACCTGCTCGAAGCACTTGATCGCCTCGGCCTGGTTGCTCGAACGCTCGACGTAGAGCGTGCCGGCTTCCTTGAAGAGCCGAACCTTCTCGACCGGATCGCGATGGAGCTCCGCTTTCGCGAGCACCGTCTTGATCACGTCCGACCAGCGCTTCTGTCCTTCGAACTTGGCGAGTTGCTCGTCGAGCTCCGCGAGCTGCGCCCGCTCCGAATCCGTCAGCTCCACGCTCGTCTGCTCGTTGTCCGACATGTTGCTCCGACTCCGGCGCCCGGTCTCCGGGCGACGATCTTTCCATCTACGGGCGAGGCGATTCGGCGACGGCGCGAGGCCTCGCATCGAAACGTCTCGCTACGAACCGCATCTCAGGAACCAAGAAAAAGAGAAAGCGAGAAGAGGCTCTGTTTCGTCGGGCGGGGACTGACACGGTGCATGCACCGTCCAGTGTTCTCGCGCGGTGCTCACGCGCCCCCGAGATTCCTCCGTGTCGTGCCGGCGCGTGGAATCCGACGCGCCGCGCACGACTCCACCTCAGTTGACCGAGAGCTCGCCGAGGCGATCCTGCGCGGCCTTCACGTAGTTCGCGGGCGCGTCTTGCCCCGCGACGTCGACGAACTTCTTGAGGAAGCGCTGCGCTTCGTCGCGGTTGTCGACGAGCGAGTAGGTCCATCCGAGCGAGAAGAGCGCGTCACGCATGCCGGGCACGATCTGAAGCGCTGCACGGAAGTGCTCGATCGCTTGATCGTAGTTCTCCTGCTCTTGATACACGGTACCGAGCAGGTAGTGGAGCTGCGCTTCCTCCTCCGTGCCCTGCATCGCGACCTGCAGGCCGCTCTCGAGCACCTGCGCGGCGTTCTGCAGATACTGCGGCTCGGTGTACATGCGCGAGAGGTTCGCGTAGAGGCGACCGAGCTCCGTGTATGCCTCGATGAAGCGCGGGCCGTGCTGGATCGCCTCCGTGAACTTCTGGAGCGCGCCCTGGTAGTCCTCGAGCTGCTCGAGCACCTGCGCGAGCTTGAAGTACGCCTTGAACAGGTTCGGATCCGTCGCGATCGAACGCTCGAACGCCTCCTTCGCGCCGTTCCAATCCTGGAGCTGCATCATCACGGTGCCGAGCTTCTCGTGATACCCGGCGATCTCGCCGTTCACCGCGATCGCTTGGTTCAAATCGTCCTTCGCGCGCTCGAACGAGCGAAGCTCGATGTGGACGAGCGCGAGGTTGTAGAACGCAGCGTCGTTCGTCGCGTCGATGGCGGTGGCGCGCTCGAGGCTGCTCACTGCGTCGACGAAACGCTTCTGCTGAGCGTAGACGACGCCCTCGTTCATGTGCGTGACCGACTCGACCCGCTCCCGCGAGCAGTTGCCGCCGGTGAGCATCCCCATAGCCACGAGGCCAATCAAAGCGCGCTTCATCGCGTTCCGTCTCCGAACGGTGGAAAGAGGCACACGGGACGCGCGCCTCGGCCGCGCGATGGTACGAAAGATCGACCCGCGCGCTCAACCGCGAAATCGACTTTCGTGCCGGAAATCGCGCGGGATTCCGCCGCCCGAAACACGCGAGCGAGTGGCATCGCAGCGGACGATTCGACCCGCGTCGTGGGCTGCGGGGTAGCACCCGCGCCGCGAGGTCGCGCGGGCCCGAGCATGCGTCCGCGCATGCTCGTCCGAGTTCGCCCGCGCCACGCCATCCCGCAACGTCCACGTCCACGTCCACGTTCAGGTCCACGTGCGACCCTGGCGAAGACCGACGGAACGACGAAGGGCCACGACCGGAGTCGCAGCCCTTCGTTCGGGACAGCCGAGCTCAGCTCAGCTCATTCCGCGCCGCCACCCTGCGCGAGCACGAACGGGTACGTGACGATGACGATGCCACCGCCATCCGGCGACGGGAAGGTCCAGCGCTGGACGGCCGAGGTGATGCAGCTCTCGACGCGGTTGTTGCCGAGCGAGGACGACTGGATCATCGCGGTCTGCACGGAGCCCGTGGGCGAGATGATGAAGCGGACTTCGACGCGGCCCTCGAGGTCGGGGCGCGAGTTCAGCTCCTGCTCGTAGCAGAACTTCACCTCGTTGATGTGGCGACGAATCACGCGGCGGATGACCTCCTTGGAGAGGCTGCCGCGGACGTCGGCCGCGCCGGAGCGAATCTGCGGGACGCGCGCGTCACGACCACGGAAGCCACCCGCGCCACGGCCGTAGCCGCTGCCGCTGCCGCCACCGCCGCCATGGCCGATGGTACCGAGGTTACCGAGGCCGATCGTGCCCTCGCCCGTTCCTCCGCCGCCCCGGCCCGTGCCGCGGAGACCGAGACCGCCGTAGCCGAAGTTCTCACCGATCTGGTCGCCCATCAGCGCACCGAGCGCGCTCATCGGGTCGTTGCCGAGCGCCGTGTCGCGACCGAAGGGCGAGGTGGGCGAGTTCCACGCGCCCGTCATCGCGCGAAGGGTGCCGAGGACACCGGCGTTGCGCGCCATCTCGCGCGCCTCCTCGCGGGCCATGTGCGGGTCTTCGTTGTCCGCCGGGCCCTCGATGCCATACCGGTTGTTCGTCTTGTTGGCTTCCTTCTTACCCATCGCGCCTTCTTCACCCTTGTGGCGCTTGCCCTTGCCGCCGGCGTCGTCCGCGGCCTGGGTCTCTTCGAGCCACTCGGGCGTCTCCTCTTCCTCGGTCGCCGGCGGCTCCATGAGGTACTTCACCAGACGCGAGTCGGTGTTGAGGAGATCGAGGTTCAGACCGCCACCCGCGGGCGGAATGAAGTACATCAGCGTCAGCAGGGTCCCGAAGACTGCCATCGAGCCGAACACGTAGATGAGCGGCTGCCAGTCGATCGAGGTGCCCCCGGCGATCTTCTTGCCGGCGTTGACCTGCTTGCTGACGAACGTGAAGCCGTTGTGCGCGACCTTGACCGTCGCGCCCGGCGGGATCGGGTACTGCTCCGCCCCCGGCACTTCCATGCACGGCTGGAGCTTGCCACCCGAGCGAAGGTCGGCGATCGACATCGTCTGGTCGCCGACCGTGACGCTGCCCGTCGCACCGCTCGGGATCACCGCCGCCGCGCCCATGCCGGACGAGACGACGAGCGGCATGCGCGCGGTCCCGAGGACCTCGGAGCCCATGAGGTAGTCGATCGGGCCGCTTCCCGGCTCACCGACGTAGAACGGACGGAAGGGTGCGAGGTGCTCCACGTGGAGGACCTGACGGTCGCCCCACATCACGACGACCTCGACGGCCTGCTCGCCGACCTCGACCTCGTCCGGGTGCACCGGCGGGCCCGAAGCGACGATGCCGTACGCGACGTTCTCCGGATCCTCGTCCTCGTCGCCGTGGCCACCGTGACCGCCCGACGACGCCGCCGGCGGGTTCATCACCGCCGCCGCCGCCGCGAACGGGTTGGGCACGGAGGGAGGCGCAGGGGCCTTCGCTGCAAAAGGGTTCGGCACGGCCGGCTTCGGAGCCGCAGCCGGTGCTGGCGGGGGCGTCGCAACCGCGGGCGTGTCGGACGCGACCATCGTCGGATCGTCCTCGGCCCCGGCCGCGCCGATCTCCACCACGACGCGCGTGTCACCGAGCATGACCTCGTCGCCATGCTGCAGCTTGCACTTGTTGACCTTCTTGCCGTTCACGACGGTGCCGGAGGCCGAACCGAGATCGATGATGAAGATCTCGTCGGGCCCCGTCACCTCGATCACCGCGTGCATGCGCGACACGTTGTCGTCGTCGATGCGTAGGTGGCTCGAGGGCAGCTTGCCGACCTTGATGATGTCCTGGGTCAGCGTCTCCGTCCGGACCAACTCGTCTCCCGAGTAGATCCGGAACGTCATCGGAATGTTGTTGCTCACCATCGCCTCCGGTGGGCCGTCTTGCGGCTGCGTTCAGCTCCGTGTTTCGGAGGTAGGGCTCAGAGGTCCTCGACGGACTTGAGCATCTCGGGAATGAAGTGCTCGCGAACGCGGATCAGCGACGAGCGGCGACCGCGACGACGAACGTTGAGGAGCTCGCCATCCGGGCGAACGAGGTCGCCCGCGACGAGATCGTCGTCGAAGTCGTAGGTGGTGGCATCGCCACCGCCCGCCGCGTCCTGCGCGCTCGCCGGAGCAACGAGGCCGAGGCCGAGGACTGCCATCATCGCCATCATTCGGAGCATTTTCACCACGACTACCTCCAGCACCGCCCGCTCTCACGGGCTCGAGCCCTGCGCTTGCATTCAGGGTCGGAAGCCGGCGCATCCTACCCTCGCCCGTTCGATTCGGTCAACGACCACCGGCCGCGACCTGCACAGTTCTCACGGGCTCCGACACTCGGATTCCGCGGAGGTTCCGCGCTCGTTGAGAAAGCACACGGGTGAGCCCCCGTCACGCGCACCGAGAGCAAGCTCGGTGACCAACCCACGGCTCGCCACCAGGCGTCGTCGCGTTCTTCGGAGGCTTCGTGATGCTCCTCGATGCGCACGTCGCCCTCTCCCACCACATTTCCTCGGTTCGCGGACGCGGCGATCGACGCACGGCTGCCACGAATCACCTCACGGGAGGTTATGAGATGCGCTCTAATTGCCGGCTCGTGGGAGGGGGCGTCATCGGGGCTTCATGCCCCTCTCGCGACCGACCCTCAAAGAAGCCGAAGAGAAAGAAGCCCGCGAAATGAAAAAAGCCCGCCGAAGCGGGCTCTCTTCATCCGTTCGCCGGACTCACTGCGGAGCGGGCGCGGGTGCGGGCTGCTGCTGCTGCTGAGCAGCCTCGCGCTGCATGCGATCCGCCTCCGCCTGCATCGACGCCGCCTCGCGCAGCGCCTCGATCGTGCGCTCGATGTTCTGCACGCGACCCGGACGACAGCCCGCCGGACGCACGCTCTCGCGACCACGACGATCGCGCTCGTAGCGGCAGCGACGGCTCACGGTCTCGACCGTCTCCGCCCACTGCGGCGCCGCCCCCGCCTTCGCGAGGAACTGTTGATACAGCTCCTTCGCGCGGTTGAGGTTGCCGATCGTCTCGTCCATCGAGCTGCCGCCCAGGTAGTCCTGGTGGAGCAGCGCGAGGTTGAAGATCGCCTCCGGACGGTTTCCATCGATCGCCTGCGCGCGCTCGTACTCCGCCTTGGCCTCCGGGAACTGGTTGAGCCCACGGAGCGCCGCGCCGAGACCGATGTGCGCCTCGTAGCTGCGCGGCTGAAGCTCGACCGCGCGAGCGAACGCGCGCTGAGCGTCTTGGTAGCCGCGGAACGAGAGCGTGATCGCACCGAAGTTCATCTGCGCTTCGAAGATGCTCGAATCGAGCTCGATCGCCCGCTGGAAGAAGCGGAGCGCCTCGATGACGTCGCCCTTCTCGATCTTCACCAACCCCCACGTGTTGTAGATGGGGGCGTAGTTGCGATCGATGAGCTGCGCCTGACGGCACACGACCTCGGCGAGGTCGAGCGACGCCTTGCCACCGCGCGCGCGACCGCGCGTGTAGTAGAGGAGCGCCATCTGGTTGAACGCCGGGAGGTAGTCCGACTCGATGGCGAGCGCGCGACGCAAGTTGCGGAGCGCCTCCTCTTCCTGCTGCCCACCCTGCTGACGCTGGATGATCGCGAGGTTGGTGTAGCCCGACGTGCACTGCGCGTCTTCGCGCACCGCCCGCTGGAACGCCGCCATCGCCGCCGCCTGGTTTAGACCCGCGAGGTCCATCAGACCGAGCGCGACTCGCGACTTGCAGAGCGGACCGTTGCCAACCGTTCGGTTCTGGTTCCGCGTACGAGCCGCCTCGGCCGCCGCGAGCGCGCGCTCGTAGAAGCCACGCGCGCCATCACGACCGCAGTCCTCCGTCACCATGCCGCTCATGTAGAGCGCCTCGGCGAAGTTGCCCTGCGCGTCGATCGCGTCGTCGAGCTTCTCGAGCGCTGCGTCGCAACGCTCGGCGTTCCAGCCCTGCGTGCGACCCGCCTGGACGAGGGCGACCGCCTCCGTCCAGTGGTTGTGCGCCTGCACGCTGACCGCGTCGCCGGTGGCCGAGCGGATGGTGTCACCACCCTCCGTGGTCGCTGCGGGTCCACCGCCGCCACCGCCGCCGTTCTCTCCGCCGCCGCCACACGCGACGACGCCTCCGAGCGCGAGCATCAGCGCGCTTTGAAGCCAACGGTTCATTGCGCACCTCCCGCGGCGGTATCCCCGCCCGAGTCCCCGCCGAGATCGGCGTCATCTTCCGTCGTCACGAGCTCGACCGTGCCCGGACGGCCGACGCCGCCGTAGACGAAGGTCGCGCCGCCACGAAGCTCCGCAGCCACCGGATAGCGGCGCGGGTCGAGTCGGTTCAGCTCGGACTCGCAGATGCGCGAGTACTCGTTGAACCAGCGGACGTTGGTCGCCGTGCTCAAGCAGAACTCGAACTTGTCGACCGCTTGCGCGCGGACGGGCTCGAGCGGCTCGTCGAACGCTCCGACGTAGATGTCGAAGAGCTCGGGGTCGTTCTCGATCTCCTCGGGGATCGGCGCTTCCTGAACCGCGTCGATGATCGAGATGTACATCTGGCCGATTCGAGCCGCGGCCGCGATGAGCCACGGCGGCGACGTGAGCGGCGGGAGCCCCTCACGCACGGTCACCTGGAGCTCCGCGATCTTGTTGAACTCCGCTTCCGTCGCTTGGAGCGACGTCTGCTTCTGCTGAATCCACGCCATGAACTCGGTCCGCGCCCAGTTGTTGACGCGATCGAGGCTGCGGCCGCCGGAGTAGCGCGGGAACCGAATCGCTCGGAACTCGGCGTACTTCAGATCCGCGAGGTAGAACGTGGCTTCCGCCGCCGCATCGAGCGCTTCCTTGAGGTACGTGACCTTCGTCGCGTCATCGACCTCGAGTCGGCTGATCTCGCCGGCCGCGTCACGGAACGCCGCGATCGCGTCGCGGAAGTGCCGTGCTGCGGTGTTCTTGTCGTTCGTCTCCCAGTGCGCGCGACCGAGCAGGACGTTCGCGCGAACCACCTGGTTCGGGAGCGCCTGGCGCCGGTGGTTCCGGAGGAAGTCGCGGTAGTGACGCGCGACCGCCTGCCAGTTCGCCTCCCGCTCGTAGATCGTCCCGATCGCGTAGTTCACGCGCGCGGTCTCGGCGGGGAAGTTGCGCTTGTAGTTGCGCTCGAAGAGCCGCGCGTCGTCGACCGCTTGCTCCGTCTGACCGAGGCCGATGCGGAACAACACGGCCGCTTCGAGAGCCTCGTGTGCCTTCGGGCACGCGTTGCCCGCGATCTGCTCCTCCGTGCAGGACGATCCGTCCTCACCCGGGAAACGCGTCGCGAAGCGCTCGTAGTAGCTCGCCGCCTGCTCGTAGAACGCGAGCGCGTGGAAGTTCGCGCCCACGAGGTAGAGCGCGCGCTTGGCCCACTGGCTCTCGGGGAAGCGCTCGATGAGCACGTTGCGGACCTGGATCGCACGGCCGAGGAGGCGGGCCGCCTCGAAGTGGATCGCCGCGTTGTAGAGGACCTCGTCCATCGCAAAGCCCTCTTCCTCCGAGCACTCCTGGTGCCGGCGGAAGATGCGGACGTACTGGCCGGCCGCGCGCTTGTGCTGGTTGTTGTTGCCGTAGGCCTCGGCCTGCTTGCGCAAGACGTTGCACTTCAGCGTCGTGAGCACGCCGCAGAGGTCGGGGTGCGACGCACGGTCCGCCTCGGACGAGCAGTAGAACCCGTTGAGCGGATCGATCGACGACTCGAGCTCGTTCAGACACTCCACGCGGTTGGGCTCGATCTGAGATCCCATCACGTTGAGCGAGTCGAGGTAGAGGTTCGCGGCGTACTCCGCGAGCTCGCTGTCGCGGTGGTTCCAGGCGATGTCCTTGAACAACACCGCCGCCTCTTGGTAGTGGTTCGCCTCGTAGTAGATGCGCGCGCGGCGATACTTGATCTGCGGCAGATCTTCGCTGTTGTTCACGAAGCAGACGTAGCGCTGGAAGGCGTTGAGCATGCCGCGCTCGAGATCCGTGAACTCACGCTGGGCGTACTGGTTTTCGGGCGGCGCTTCTTCCTGCGCCTGCCGGCCACGACGACCACGACGGCCACGCGTCGAAGCGGCGGCCGCTTCTTCTCGCGTCTGTCGCTCGCGCCCCTCGTACTGCTGCTGATACAGGTTGTTGTAACAGAGCACGGCGGCGTACGCGGCGTCGCTCGTGTACTCACCCGACGGGTTCAGCTCGACCACTCGGTCGAACGCCGGACCGCAACGCGCCCAGTCCTCCATCTTCCAGAGGAGCTCGGCGTAGTAGTAGGCGACCTTGTACTGCGTCGGCCAATCTTCTCGCGCGATCTCCGGGAACTCGAGCGACTCGAGGTCCGGGAAGCGCTGGATGAGGAGCTCGTACAACCGCGTCGCGAGCTGCATCGTGCTGCGGTCGTTGGTACCGGGCTGCTGCTCGGTGCCGATGGCCTCGCGGTGCCAGCTCGTCGCGAGCCACGCGAGGATCTGTGCGGTCGCCGCCTTGCACTCGTTGACCGACTCCGCCGGGTGACTGCCCGCGACGAAGCTGTCGTAGAGGTCGACCATGCGACGGAGCTCCGTCACCTGGTCGTCCTTCGGCTTGCTCGAGATCACGGCGTTGGTGACGCGCGACTGCCAGTAGCAGAGCTTGTCGCTGTTCGGCGCCGTCGACATGAGGTTGTGGTAGACGGCGATCGTGTTCTGCCATTGACCGGTGTCGAAGTAGAGCTCGGCGAGGCTCTCGAGCATCTCGAGGGCCTGCTCGTCGCTCGTGGCGTACCGGCGGAAGAACTCGAGCGCGCGTGACGGCGTGCCGACCATCGCGTACGGGAGCACGAGCTCACGACGCGCCTGTCGCGCGAGGTTACCGGCGTCCGTCGCGTTCGGGTTCGCGGTCGCGAACTCGATCGTCTCCACGAACGACTGGAGCGCGCCGCGGAAGTTCTCCTGGTTGTAGTGAGCCCAGGCGGACTTGTAGAGCGCGTAGCCGTAGATCGGGTTCCGATCGGGCGGGAACTCCGTGACCTTGCCGTAGAACTGCAGCGCCGGGGTCATGTCGCCCTCGGCGAAGAAGAACTCCGCGAAGCTCAGGTAGGCGTGCGGGATGAATCGGCTCTGCGGGTAACCCTTGATGAGCCGGTGGTAGACCTGACGCGCGCGCTCGTGCTCGCGGAGCTCTTCGAGACCGAAGGCGAGCGAGAAGAGCACCTCGTCCATGCGCGCGTAATCCGGGTGATCGTTCACCAGGATCGCGTACGTGCGGATCGCCTGCTGGCGCGCCTCGGCGAGCTGCTCGGTCGCCGTCCGCTGTCCCTGCCGCTGCTCACGGCACTGCGCGGCGTTCTTCTGGCGCTGGCACGCGTTGAAGATCGGCTCGTCGAAGCTGCGGACGCGCGCGTTGAGCGCCGTCTGCATTTCGAAGTAGGTCTCCGCGAGGCGCAGGAGGATGTCCGGGCGCTGCGGGTTGTTCTGCCGCGTGTTCTGCACGAGGCGGTTGAGGATGCGGACCTCGCGCTGGAGGAGCTCCTGTTGGCGCGCCTGGACCGCCTGACGGTTGCGGCGCGTCGACGGGTCGATCTCGAAGCCCGGGCCGGTCGGCCCCTGCTTCGTCTCCGCCTGCTTCTCGGGCGCCGCGGTGCGCAGACGGCTTCGCGGAGCTTCGGACGCGCCCGGTCCCGCCGCACGTCCGCTCGGAGCGCCCGACGGACACGCGTTGATCTCGGTCTGCACCGTGGTCGCGATGCACACGCCACCGCTCGACGCGTTCCGCGAGGCGTCCTGCGCGAACGCCGTGGTGCCCACCGCGAGCGTCGTCCCCAGGGCGAGGGCCGCGATCGTGAGGGTCTTTCCTAGCATCGGACGCATCGCGATCACCTCCCGCACCGGTTCGTGACCTGCTGACGGTAGAAGCCGAGCTCGTCGCGCCAGTACTCGCCGCGGAACGGCCAGAGCTGATGCTCCTCGTCGACCTCGACGTCACCACCGCCGGTGCGGGTGGCGTCCGTCATCTGGTCCTGCATCTCTTGGTCGAGCTCGCCACGCATGGCGGTCGCGATCTCGAGCTCGACGGTGTCGATCTGGTTGCTCAGGTCGGCGAGCTCGTCGATCAGACGCGTGTAGCGACCGCGCGCGATGTCACCCGTCTGATCGACGGCGAACGACTTCGCGACGGCGACGTCCTGGAGGATTCGGCCACCGAGCGAGCTGTTCTGGAACTCCTGCGGCGACGACGAGAGGCGCTGCTCCTCGCCCTCGAGCACGCGGACGTACTCGATGTTGCGGAGCACGTCGCGATCGGCGAGCGCCGACGAGACGATGCCGCGGACGGTCGGCGAGAGGTTCGCCTCACCGGCGCGCACCTGCTGCAGGAAGCCGAAGAACTGCGTGTTGTCCTGGAACTGTCCGAGGATCGTCTCGAGCTCCGTGCGCACGGGATCGTAGCGCTCGTGGAACTGACCGATCATCGCCTCGGCGTTCTCGAGCTGGCAGTTCACGAAGAAGGTCACGGCCTTCAACACGAGCGCCTCGGGGTAGTACGAGTCGGCGAAGTAGGGCGAGAAGATCGTGTGGATGTTGCCGAGCGCGCGGCTGTACTCGTCGGCGAGGAAGAAGGCCCAGCTCGTCTCGAAGAGCGCGTCGAGCCAGTACTCGCTGCCCTGATCGACGGTGTTCCACGCTTCGACGGCCTGACCGAGGAGTCGACCGTCGATCGTGCGATCTCCCGACTCGGGGTCAGTCCGGTTTCCGGCGGTGTAGTAGACGCGTCCGAGCGAGATCCACGCGAGGTTCCGCATGCGATCTTCGTCCTCGACGCCTTCCACGTTGCCCTCGTCGATCGCGTCGATGATCGCTCGGAAGGCGGCGATCGCCGGGCGCGCCCGGCGCATGCGGATGTGCGCGATGCCGTCGAAGAAGCGGGCCTTCACGTAGAACGGCGACTCGGCGGCGACCCGCTGGAAGAGGGCGATCGCCTCCTCGAACTCGCCCTGGCCGTACTTGTAGCGGCCCATGATGTAGAGCAGCTCGTTGTACAGTTCCTGGCTCTCCGCCGTGTTGAACTGCTCGAGCTGATCGACGCCGTAGCGGCCGACCTTCTCGATGATGCCCGCGGGCTCCGGCAACTGAGAGGCGAGCTGCGCCAGCCACTGCAGCGTTTGACCGAAGTAGAGGTGGCCCTGCCCCTGCTGACCGATCTCGTCGAAGATCGCGAGCGCAGACTGGTAGTAGCGCAGGTGATAGAGGCACTTGCCGAGAAAGAACTGCGCCTTCTGCACGTTCGCCGGCGCGTCTTGGGATTCACCCTCGACCACGCGCTGGAACTGCACGGCAGCTTCCTGGTAGCGCTCTTGTTGATAGAGCCGGAGCGCGTTGGCCAAAGCCTCGCTCGGCGGTCCCTCCGCCGGAGGCGCCGGCGGCTGACCGGTCTCGTCCAGCGAAAACTGCATGTCTTGCGCAGCCGTGGTCGAGGTGACGGCTCCTGCGAGCAGGGCCACCGTCACGGCCGTCCACGTCCATCGTCCGCTACGCCTCATCGTTCGCTCCTCGTGATGCATCGGCGCTCGCCCCGCTCTGGAACCCCTCGCGCCCCGGACACCGGAGCCCAAATCGCGAGAGAAACCAAAAAGTTCAACGAAGTCGAAGCCTTGCACCTCAGTCGGGCGGCGATGATAGAAACCGCCCGTTTCGATTGTCAAGGGGGTCTTTGGAGAGCCAACTTCGCGATTCTGCACGCTTGACATGGCATCGGCGCGCTGAGTAGGGTCCCCGCCCGTGGAAAAGCCGCCGGCCCGTTCCGACGTAGCCGATGGACCCACCACCCCGCCGCGAATTGGGCGGGCTCGATCCTGGGGCTGAAGTGGGGTCCCACGTGAGGAGCCAATGAAGACATTTCGGCGACTGTTCTGCGTTCTCGCCTTCTCTTCTCTCGTCGTGACCGGGTGCGCGGACGCGCCGGTGGGCGATCCGTGCATCCCCGAGGCGACGCCGACGGGCGGGTTCCTCCAGGGCGAGGCCTACCTCGAGACGAGCTCGGTCCAGTGCCGCACGCGCGTCTGCATGGTCTACATGGCCGGCGAAGGCGCCCCCGCGACCCTCGACCCGTCCACCTCGCGCGAGCAGTGCGAGGCCGCGCTGCAGCCCGACTGTGGCCGCTTCCCCTCGGAGGACCAGATCGAGGAGCGCGTGTACTGCACCTGCCGCTGTCAGGCTCCCGCCGGGTCGGACACCCCGACCTGCAACTGCGGCTCGGGCTTCACCTGCGTCGAGGATCTCCTCGTGCTCGGCGGCGACGGCATCCGCGGCGGCTACTGCGTCCGCGACTCCACCGCACCGGCGGAGTGACCGAGGCGCGCCAGACGCTCGCGCGTCGAGCGGAAGCAGAAGTGGCCGCGCTCCTCACGGGGCGCGGCTTCTTCGTTTTGGGGACCAACGTGCGGGTCGGGCGCCTCGAGCTCGACGTGATCGCCCGCAAGCGCGATCTGCTCGTGGTCGTCGAGGTGCGGGCTCGTTCGACCGACGCATTCGGAGATCCCCTCGAGACGATCGACACCAAGAAGGTCGCCCGCATCCGACGTGCTACCGCGACGTGGCTCGCCGCACGCCCCGACCTGAGGGGCGTCCGGGTTCGTTTCGACGCGGTCGGCATCGTGGCACGCGGCGATCACCTCGAGCTCGATTGGTGCGAGGACGCGTTCTAGCGTCTTCTCCGTCGCATCCGACGACGCGCCCGCGGTCGCACCGCCCGCCACACCGCCCGCGTTCGCACCGCCCACGTCACCGCCCGCGCTCGCACCGCCCGCGCTCGCACCGCCCGCGCTCGCACCGCCCGCGCTCGCACCGCCCGCGCTCGCACCGCCCGCGCTCGCACCGCCCG
>JALOQC010000160.1 GCA_025453555.1 Myxococcota bacterium
ATCCTCGGACTCCTCTACTTCGGCGTCGCGTTCGCCGCGGGGCTCCCGCCCTTCGGTGGCGGTGGCGACGAAGCCACGACCCAGCAGCGTGGGCTCCAGCCGCCGGGCGGCGGTGGTGGCTGAGCGCGTCTCACGACGTTCGCGAAGCTCATGATGCGAGGCGCGGTCGGGAAACCGGCCGCGTTTTCTCGTTCGGGCCTCCGGCGGCGAGGGGCTTCGCCCCTTCGAACCCTCGTTCGGCGCATTCTTGCGGGTGCGCCGACTTTTGTTCCCAGCCGCAGGGGCGACGGACGCTCTACGAGCGCAGGCTTCGCTCGAACGCGTCGCTCACCAGCACCGAGGCTTCGCGGATCTCGACCGAGCCGTCGACGAGCACTGCGAGAGGGCGCAGCCGCACTCGCGAGACTTCGTTGCGCCAATCGTGCAGGAACGCGGCGACGCGCAGAAGGGCGTCACCGAGGGCGCTGATGCGAGCGCGGCGATCGGCGCTCGAGGGCAGCAGGAGCGACACGCCTGCGAGCGCGTCGAGGGCGCGCTCGAGGTTGGCGGGGGTGCAGGGGAGCGCCACGCAGGTGCGGTCGTCGCTCGCGAGCCCGTGGGGATCCGCGAACGCGAGCTCCGCGAGCACGACCTGATCGGCGACGCGTCGGAGGTCCGCATGCAGCAGCGCCGACGCCGCGCTGGTGGCCGAGACGGTGACGCCGAGCAAGCGGGCCTCGGGCGCGCGGGTACGGGCGAGCGCCATCACCTGGCGGAACACGTCGCGCGCGCGGGCCGCGTTCTCGACGCCTTCGGCCACCAGATCCGGGTGATCCCAGAGCCGCAGGTCTGGCGACGCGAGCGCGACGCGGACCGGGAAGCCGATCCGTCCGGCCTCCGATGCAGCGCGGCTCGGGCTCGCACAGACCTCCTCGAGCGGCAGCGGCACGTCGTAGGCGGCGAGGGCGGCTTTGCTCGCAGGATCGGAGAGCTCGCGCGGTGGACCGAGGATCACGTCGAGCACCACGCGCGGTTCGACCCCTTCGACCCGGGGCATCGCGGGGCGAGGATCGGGGGCGAGGCGCCGGATCGCGTGGAGCGCTCGGGCGAGATCGGGCGCGCGGCCGAGTCGGATCGCGACTCCGCCACGCACGAGCGCGAGCACGCCGTCGTCGTCCGGAACGAGCGCGTCGGCGCCGCGGCGTGCGTCGAGGGCGCCCTCCAGACGGCGACGATCGAGCGCTTCCAACGCGCGATCCGACAGCGAGAACGGAGGGCGCAGCTCGAGCTCCAGGAGCGCGAGGGCGGCGAGCAGCGGCGCGAGGTCGTCGACTGCGACCAGGCCGAGGGCGGCCGCGCGCTGGAGGGCGCGAGCATCGGCGCCGCACGTCGCGAGCGCCATCGGGAGTGGTGCGCGCACGAGCGAGAGCTCCGCGAGCAGCTCGTCGGTCGGCGGCTCGAGGGTGACCCACGCGACCTTCTCGCCGCGCTCGCGCCGGACCCGCGCCTCCGTGAGATCGAAGGGGCGGAGCTCGATCGTGCGTCCGAGGGCGGCGGCCAGCCGCGAGAGCTCGACGATCGCGCTCGGCACGTCGCAGAAGACGATCCACCCGCTCATGCGCGGCCGATGGTAGTCGCGGGGTCGGACGCGCCCAACTTCCTCGGCGTGCAGGGCTCACGCGTCGGGCTGCGTCGGCACCTTCGTCGGGCGAGCGACGCTCGGACGGGAGCTGCGTGACTCGCGGGGATGTCGGGGCCTCGCTCGCGCGGGCTCGCAGCGTGGTATAGGACGGCGCCATGCGCGTCCTCCTCGTCGTGCTCGCGCTCGCGGCTTGCGGGCCTCGTGGCTCCGGCCCGGAGGACACGCTGCGCGCGTTCGCCGAGGCCTTGCGAGCCGGACGCTACGAGGACGCCCACGCCTACCTCGACGAAGGCTACCGGCGGCGCGTGAGCGCAGACGAGCTGGCGCGACACCTGCGCGCGCACCCCGAGGAGGTGCGCCGGCTGGTCGGGCTCTTGTCGAACGCGGTCGAGACGGAAGAGATCACCGCCACGGTGCCGGTCGCGGGCGGGGAAGCGCTGACGCTTCAGCGCGACGACGGCGACTGGCGCGTCGAAGGGCGCGCGATCGACTTCTACGACCAGTCGACGCCGCGCGGCGCGGTGCGCGCGTTCGTGCGGGCGATGGAGCGACGTCGCTACGACGTGGTGATGCGGCTGGTGCCCGAGGCGGACCGCGAGGGCATGACCGAGGAGCGCATGCGGGAGGCCTTCGAAGGCGAGGGTCGCGAAGAGGTCGAGCGCCTGGTGGCGACGCTGCGCGAGAACCTCGATGCGCCGATCGAGGTGGTCGGGGATCGCGCGACGATGGCGTACGGCGAAGGCGCGACCCTGCAGCTCGTGCGTGAAGGCGAGCTCTGGAAGATCGAAGATCCGGATTGAGACCTCGTGGGATCGTCGAAACAACGGCCACCGTCGCGCGGGCGCGATCGTCGCGGAGTGACGGAGAGTCGCGGCGGTGACGCACGCGTGGCGAATCGAGGTCCCGCGGCGCGGAGCGCGGACGTTCGCTCGCGCGGCGGGGATGCGAAGCCGTCGGCGCCGCGCTCGAAGGACGGAGGCACGACGCCGGAGCGTTCCGTTCCCAGCAGCCGCACGATGGACGCGGTACGTGCGCCGATCGGATCGAGCGACTCGAGCGGCAGAGCGCGCGCTCCCGTGCCGACGGGGGCGCTGCGGCTCACGAAGGCGCTCGAGCGGGTGGTGCACGAGGGGCATCCGTGGGTGTTCGCGGAGGCGCTCGAAGGCGAAGCGACGCCCGGCGCGGTGACCACGTTGCTCGATCGCGGCGGAGCGTTCCTCGCGCGGGGCATCGCGGAGGAAGGCGCGATCGGGCTGCGCGTCTGGAGCACCGATCGGCGCGAGTCGTTCGACGCGAGGTTCGTGCGGGCTCGGCTCGAGCTGGCGGCGCGCCTGCGCGATCGGGTGATCGACGACGAGACGAGCGCGTATCGTCTGGTGCACGGCGAGGGCGATCGGCTGCCCGGCGTGGTGGTGGACGTCTACGGCGCGACCGACGCGGCGCAGCGGTACGCGGTGATGCGCTTCGACGGCGCGGTGAGCGAGGCGACGTTCGTGCGCGACGCGCTGATCGCGTGGGTGCGTGAGCGGGGGATCGACACCTTGCTGCACAAGCACGGGCGCAAGGGCGAGGCGCGCGTCGACGTGGTCTTCGGAGACGGGCCGCGCGAGATCCTCGCGGTGCGCGAGCGTGGGATGACGCTGCTCGCGGATCTGATGCACGGGCAGAAGACGGGGCTCTTCCTCGATCACCGCGAGTCGCGTTTCCGAGTGCGGCAGCTCGCGCGGGGGCTCCGCGTGCTGAACCTCTACGCGTACACCGGCGGGTTCTCGATCGCGGCCGGGCTCGGAGGCGCCGAGCACGTCACCACCGTCGACGTCGCGCCGAACGCGGTCGCACTCGCCGACGAAGGGTGGCGTCGCAACGGCCTCGATCCTGCGCGGCATCGCGCGGTCGCGGCGGACGTGCCGACGTTCTTGGCGGAAGACGACGCGCGTTTCGATCTGATCGTCGCCGACCCACCGAGCTTCGCGCCCAGCGAGCGCGCGAAGCCGGCCGCGCTGGAGGCGTACACGAAGCTTCACGCGAGCTGCCTCGCGCGCCTGGAGCTCGGGGGCTTCTACCTCGCGGCGTCGTGCTCCAGTCACGTGCGCGGGAGCGACTTCGAGGCGACCCTGCGGGAGGGAGCTCGAAAGGCCCGCGCGCGCCTGCAGGTGCTCGACCGCTGGGGCGGCGCGCCGGATCATCCACGTTTGATCGCGTTCCCCGAGGGCGACTACCTCGATTGTGTGCTGACGCGCGTGGTGGGATGAGGGCACGCGCGTCGTTCGAGCGCGCGCATCGCGTGGGACGAGGGGCGATCGCCTGGTCTGTCGTGCGCGCGCGGAGGAGCTCGCGTGCTCAGCGGGCCCAGAGGGGCGGCAGCTCTCCGGGGAGCGCGTCTCCGCCCGCGTCACGCACCACGGCCACGATGCGCGCGCTCGCGTCGAGGGCACGTCGCAGGTGGGGCGCCCAGGGCGGAGTGTCCACGCGGGCGAGCGCTTGCTTCGCGAGCGGGATCGACGCGTCGTCCGACGAGCCTTCGAGCGGATCGTCGGGGAGGGCGTCGTACCAAGCGCGGAAGTCGGTGGTGGGCGCGAAGGCGACGCGTAGATCGAGCGGAGCGAGCAGCGCCGCCTGGACGCGCAGGCAGGCGTGCTCGCGCACCACGTCGCGCTCCGTCTCGTTGTCGAGCCCCCAGTCGACCTCCGCGAACGACGCAGGCCCTTGGACGAGCGCGTGACAGAGCTCGTGGAAGATCATCTGCGCGAGGCAGTCGTCCGCGTCGAGCGTCTCGGCGGTGCCGAGGAGGAGCTGCCCTCGGCCGTCGGTGGAGGCGAACGCGTCGGGCGCGCGCACCACGGTCAGGCCCACGTCGGCCGCGGCGCGGAGCCAGACCGCATCGAGGGGATCGACGTAGCGGCGTCGGACCGTGCGCACCGGCGGAAGCTACGAGAGCGGTCGTGGGGGCGCCACTCGGTGTGCCCCCGAACGAACGTGAAGCCGTCCGGCCGTGCGACCGCACGCCGAATCCTCGAAGCGCACGCCTGAGCCGCTCGGTCGTGGTCGCTCAGAACGGAACCGACCAGTCGATCGCGGCTTCGTCGACCACGGCGTCGCTCACCTGCGTCGACGGGGGCGGTGCGCGGCGCAGCGCCTCGATCGCCGCGAACGCCTCGCGACGGATGCGCTCGGCCTCGGGATCGGTGCGGGCGCGACGAGGCTCGACGCGCGGCGGGGTCGGAGATGGCGCGGCGGGGGGCGTTTCGGGTCGTATCGGCTCGCGCGAGGGCTGGATCGGTGCGCTCGCGCTCGCCGCGCTGGCACCGCTCGGAGCCTCGACGCGGAGCGGACCGAGCGCCGCGTCGACCTGCGCGAGCACCTCGCGCCCGTGGGCGTCGGATTCGTCTTCCGTCGGAGTCCACGGGCCGTAGTCCGGGCGCTCGCCGGGCCCGCTGCGGTCGACCCAGTAGACCGAGGTCTCGCGCACGTCGACGTGGGTGAAGGAGCTGTTCGGGTAGTAGCCGACGCCGGTGCTCGCGAGCGTCTGCGCGAAGGCCGCGACCTCGGCGCGCTCCACGCCGTCGACCTGGAGATCGAGCGCGCGGCCGAAGCGGTGGCGGCTGGTGCGGCGTGCGGTCGGGCGGTGTCCACTCACGATCACGAGGTCGCGGGTCGGCCACCGATCGGCGATGGCTTGCAGGCGCACGAGCAGGCCGGGGTGCAGCCAACGGTTGCGCTCGGTGGCCCACTCGCCCGCGCGCTCGGGGTGCGCGGCGCGGTAGGCGGCGAGCTCGGCTTCGGTCGGACGTGGGGTCTGCCACGCGCGCGCGACGAAGCTGAGCTCGGTCAGCACGTCGACGTTCGCGCTGCCGTCGCAGTGCGTCAGCGAGAGGCGCGCGACCTCGCGGGGGCGACGGAGGTGTCGAACGACGACCGGGTCGCGCAGGCACTCCGAGCTCGGGGTGCGGCGCGCGAAGCGGTCGGAGTCACCTTCGGGATCGGGGTCGTGGACTGCGTCGGTCGAAGTGGACGACTCGGCTGCGTCCACGATCGACGCGTCGACGTCGGGCTCCGGTTCGAGCGCCCGCGCGGAGCCGCCGGAGAGGGCGCAGAGCACCCCGCAGACGAGGAGAGACCGCATCGTCTGCTGAGGTACGATCGTGTCCTACATCGGGTCAAAAAACTGCGTCGCGCGAGCGAGCGACGCGAGCTCGTCGACGTGATCGTGGTCGTGATCGTGGTCGTGCTCGTGGTCGTGGTCGGCGACGTGAGGCGACGTGAGCGGCGACGTGAGCGGCGACGTGAGCGGCAAGACACTCGTGCGAGCTTCCTTCGTTCGCGTCGCCGTCGTTCAGGCTCGCGTCCACGCTCACGCTCACGTCCACGTCCACGTTCACGTTCACGTTCACGCCCACGTTCACGCCCACGTTCACGCCCACGTTCACGCCCACGTTCACGCCCACGGTCACGCCCACGGTCACGCCCACGTGGTTCGCGTCGCGTCGCGGTGATCAGGGGTTGCTGATCTGCACCTGCAAGCTGAACGAGCCGACGCTGCCGGTGCGGAAGCCGTCCACGACCACGAAGTAGGTGCCGGGATCGAGGGTGGCTTCGATGCGTGAGTGACGGTTGTCCTCGTGGTCGTCGTTGCACGCCAGCTCGGTGCCGGGGTCCGTGCAGTCGCGGCGGAGGTGCAGCGCGCCGTCGTAGTCGCTCGACAGGTCGACGCGAACCACGCTGCGTCGCGTGACGCGCAGTTGGTAGACCTGGTCGCCGCTCTGCGCGTTGCCGGCGCAGGTCGCCTGGAACTCGTCGGGGCGCCCGTTGGTGGTGCCGTTGACGGTGCGACCGGGCTGCAACCGCGGAGCGCCACGGCACGCGCGCTCGAGCGCCGCGAGGTCGGTGAGGCGAACGTCGGCTTCCGCGGCGCCGAACGCGTCCGGTCGCGCGCCGTCGAACACGAGCGAGTAGCGGCCGGGCGCGAGCACGGTGCTCAGGGTCGCCTCGGTGGTGCGTGGATCGGAGCTCGCGAGCGCGGTGCACGCGACCTCGGTGGCCGCGTCGCCGCAGGTGCGCTGCACGTAGATCACGGAGTCGCTCTCCGCGTTGCGCACGATCGCGTCGAGGCGCGAGCGGCTCTGCACGTCGATCGCGTAGACGACGTCGGGGCTCCCCGCGCCGCCGCAGCTCCCGCGGGTGTCGTCGGAGGCCTCGAAGGTGTCGAGCGTGAAGGTGCCGGACGGGAGCGGCGCCGCTTGCGCGCAGGTGTCGCCGGTGGCGCTGCCGCCTTGGGGCGACGCGAGCTCGGCGGTGAGGCTGAAGTTGCCCTGCGCGATGCCTTGTCCCTGACCCGCGTAGCCGTCGGAGTAGACGAAGTAGCGACCGGGATCGACGGTGGTGACCACGCGCGAGCGTCGCGTGTCGACGAAGTCGTCGTTGCACGCGAGCTCGGTCGTCGCGTCGTCGCAGCCGCTGCGCACGTAGAGCGCGCCGTCGTGGTCGCTGTTCTGTCGCACGCGAAGCCGCGAGCGCTGCGGCACGTCGAGGCGGAAGACCCGATCGGGCGAGGCCGCGCCGCCCGCGCACGTTGCCTGGAAGTAGTCCGCTTGGCCTTCGGTCGTGCCGGTCTGCGCGCGACCCGACGTGAGCACGGGGGCGTCTTGGCAGACCTCCGCGATCGAACGCAGCGGCGCCGAGCTCACCATCAGCTCGAACGCGCCGGCGGCGTCGCCGTAACCGTCGACGACGACGAAGTAGGTGCCGGGCTCGAGCGTGGTGTCGAGGCGCGAGTGCGACGTGTCACCCGCGTCGTCGTTGCAGTCCACGACTGACGCGACGTCGCCGCACGCGCGCAGGATGTAGAGCGCGCCGTCGAACGCCGACTGCAGCTGCACGCTCACCTGCGCGCGCTGCGCGACCTCGAGGCGGTACACGCGTTCGGGCGCGTTGCCTTGCGCACACGGGCCCTGCATCGCGCGGCCAGCGTTGGTGGTGTCGCCGGTGAGCGGCTGGCCGAGCGTGATCGCGATCGGATCCTCGCAGGAGCCGGGGCCGCTCGCGCCACCGCCGACTTGGCCGCCGCGCGCGATCGCGGAGCCCATCTGCGGCATGCCGCTCCACGACGACACGAGGTAGCCGCCGCTGCCTTCGCGCATCGTGACGACGACTTGGTACTCGCCCTCGCGATCTGCGCAGACCTGCGCCGCCGCTTGGCGGTCGTGCGTGACGTCGCGGCCGAGCTCGCGATCGCCTTCGCCGACGACACGGACGTCGAGGTCCTGCACGCCGGAAGATCCGAGCGCGACGAAGGTGGTGCACGAGCCGGCGCCGAGCCGCACCGTCAGTCGTGCCTCCGCGCCTTCGGGCAGCGAGCCCTCGCTGATGGCGCCCGTCTGGGCGAGACCCATCGCGCTCATCGCGTTGTGGACCGCGACGTAGCGCGGCTCGAGCTGACTGCTTCCCCCGCCGCAGGCGGTGAGCGCGAGGAGGACGGGCAAGAGTCGCTTCATTGCGGGTCGGTCTCCAGGTCGAGCAAGCGGGCTCGGCGACCGGTGGGTGGGGACGACGGGGGAGAGAGTCGAGGGTGGACCGTTCGATGCCGCAGTGTCTTGGGCCGCGGCGCCTTGGGTCTGCCGCATCTTACGGGAGCCGGACGAGAACCTCACCGTCCACGTTCACGACGAGGTGCGCGGTGGAGGCGGAAGGGGGACGTCGGGCGGGCGCCGGATGTTCCAGGGTCGGCCTGCGCCGTTCTTCTGCGGTATGTTGGCGCGATGATCCAAGCACGCTGTCCGATCTGCGACGCGGCCGTGGTGGCGGAGCACAAACCCTTCTGCTCCAAGCGCTGCAAGACGATCGACCTCGGGAGCTGGCTCGACGGGGCGTACACGATCCCCGCCGTCGAGCCGCCGTCGCCGGAGGAGCTCAGCCCCGAGGAGCTCGAGGTGCTCTTCGGAAAGGCGGAGGCGTGATGCGCGTCGCGGTCCTCGCGTTGGCGCTCGGCCTCGTGGGCTCGATCGCGCGCGCTCAAGCGGGCGATCCGGACGCGGGGGTCGACGGTGGGGCGCCGTCGAGCGCAGCTGCGTCGGGCACGTCGAGCGCGGGCACGAGCGCGGGCACGTCGAGCACGGGCACGTCGAGCACGAGCACGTCGAGCACCAGTGCGCCGAGCGCCGGTGCGTCGAGCCCACGCGCGACGTCCAGTTCGACGCGACGCACGACCAGCGCGACGCCGCCGCGCGAGCAGGTCCTCGCCGACGACTCGGACCCCGACGAGGAAGACGAGGACGAAGACTCCTGGGGCGTCTTCTACCTCCAGGCGCTCGGTGGCTACTCGTTCGCCAACGTCGTGCAGTTCTCGCAGGAGAACTTCGTGCCCGAAGCCACCGAGCTCTCCGGCAGCGGGCTCTTCGGCGGAGTCGGCGCGGGCTTCCGCATCTATTGGATCACGCTCGGCGCGCAGGCGACGCTCGCGAGCTACTTCGGCTTCGAGCTCGGAACCGTCGGCCTCGACGTCGGTCTTCATTTGCCGATCCCCGTCGTTCAACCGTACCTCCGCGTGGGCATCGGCTACGCGTGGATGGGCGACGCGGACTATTCGGCTCCGATGCTCAGTCGCACCGACGTCTACGGCTACGCGATCGACGCCGGGCTCGGGCTCGACATCAAGCTCGCGCGATTCCTGAGTCTCGGCGCGGGTTTCGACGCGGCCTTCCTCAACATGACGCGCCAAGCGCTCACGGACGGCAACGTCGCCGGCGTCGACATCCAGGAAGACGGCGACGCGGTGGGCTTGCAGATTCGTCTGCACGCGCAGCTCACCTTCCACATTTGATCCGGCGTTTGATTCGGTATGGGTGCGTCGGACTCGCTCGCTCGCCTCGAGGTCTCGAAGCTCGCGCGCGCCGCGTTCGAACGGCTCGGCGTGAGCACGGTCGTGCAGCTCTGCGCGAAGACGCAGCGCGAGTTGTTGGAGGCGACGTACGCGTGCGCGTCCGACGAGCAGCGCGTGGCGCCGGTGCTCGTGGAGGTGCTCACGCTCTTGGCCGAGCGCGGCGCCACGCTGCCTCCGGGGCAGGCTCCGGCCGTGACGACGCTCCCGCGCGACGGAGCCCCGCGCGAAGGATGGATCTACGTGGGCACGCTCCGGAGCGAGCAGGCCCTGGTGCTCGGGGAGCGTCGCTTCGTGGGACGCGAGGGCGGGCACGGACGGGTGCGGGTGCCGTGCGCCGGCTTCGTCGACGCGTACGAGCGCGGCGGCTACCGCGCCCGCGAGCTCGAGCTGCGCGTGCGCGGCGCCGCGGAGGACGGCGTCGTGCGCATGGAGCACCTCACGCTCCCCGATCCGCTGTTCGCGGTCGTCGACGCCGACGCCGAGCGCAGCATCGCGCCGTGGGCGCGCACCACGGTGAAGCAGGCCTCGGAGCACGGGCTCGTCGCGGTGCTCGCGTTCGCGCCGCGCTACGAGCTGTCGGTGCATGCCCCGAGCGCGACGGCTCCCGCCACGCGCCTCGTCGTGCGCGCGGTCTGATCGCTCCGACCGGTCACCGAGGGGATCGCGGTCGAGCTTCCAGCGGGCGGTCGTCCCTCAGGGTTCGACGTTCACGAAGATTCGCGCGACGTCGACGCCGTCGTCGAAGCGCCCGCTCCACACGCGCCACAGCGCCGCGCGTCGCGCCTCGTCGAAGAGTGGGCCACGCGTCACTAGCCGCACGTCGCGCCACGCGTCACAGAGCGCAGGCTCCATGACGCACGCTCCGGTGCGCACGCTCTCTTCGTAGCCGGCGGGCAGCGCACGGCGGATGTGACCCACGCGCCACGAGGGATCGTGCGCGGCCGGGAAACGCGCGAGGAAGGGATCCGCGAGCGCGATCGGATCGATCACGGTCGCCCGATCCGCGGCGCCGTAGCCGAGGAAGCCGATCGCGCGGGCCACGATCACCTCGCGTTCGCGGAGCTGGGTCCCCGAGCGGTAGTTCACGTGCCGGGGAGGGTGCGCGCCGTGGAAGAGCCCCGTCGCGAGCAGGTAGTAGCGCTGTTCGTCGGCCACGCCGACGCCGTTGACGCTCTGGTCGGCCCCGAAGTGCGCGTTCGGCAGGAGCACGTCGAAGGGCGGACGCTCGGCGGCGACGGTGCCGAGCAGGATCAGCGCGAGGACCGTGGGTGCGAGCACGCGCGGGCCGGGCGACGACGTGCGCGCGAGCACGAGCAGCGAGACCGCGAAGGGCACGAGGTAGAAGCGACCGTTCATGAAGTCGCCGCCGATCCAGGTCACGTAGGCGAGGTGGAGCGCGATGCCGAGCGTCCACGCGCGATGTGCACGGCCCGCGACGAGCGCGAGCACGATCACCACCACCACGACGGGGTCCCACGCGACGACGCTCGCGAGGTAGGCCATGCCTTGCCGAAGCAGCTCGCCGCGCGGGACGCCGTGTCCGAGCTTGGCGAGCGCGGTGTTCGGCAGCGGGTGCCCGTAGACGAACGCGGCGACGAGCGCGAGCAGGAGGAGGAGCGCGAGGGCTGGCGCGAGCGCGCGGAGCTGGGTCCGAAGACCGAGCGCGCGCGTGCGACGAAACGCGAGCACGCACGCGGGCAACACCAGCAGCGGCGCGTCGGGGCGGGTGAGCGCGAGCGCGGCGACGAGCAGCCCGAGGTGTCGGAGGTCGCGCGCGGTCGAGGCACGTTCGTCGCTGGTCCGCGGGGTCAGCCGCGGAAGATCCGCGCGAAGCAACACGATCAGCGTGAGGAAGACGAGCAGCGCGGTCTCGAGCCCCGACGTCGCGAAGTGCACGGTGGTCTTCGCGAGCGCGAATGCGCCGAGCACGAGCGCGGCTTTTGCTGGGTCGGCGGGGTCAACCGCCGACGATCTCCGCGGATCGTTCACCAGCTCGCGCGTGTAGAGGCGCAAGGATCCCGCGGTGAACGCGAGCCCGAGCCCGACGCTCGCCCACCACACGCCGACGACCGCGCTCGTCGGGAGGAGCAGCGCGAGCCAGAGCGGGTGTGTGTAGACCATCACGCGCTCGCCCGGATTCCAGACGAGCCCGTCGCCGCGGAGCACGTTCTCGATCACGCGGAAGGTGATGTACGCGTCGTCCGAGACCCACGCGTTGACGACGCAGAGCGCGAACGCGAGCAGCGCGAGCGAGGGAGCGACCCAACGCGCCCGCGCGGACGTGGACGTGGTCCTGGACGTGCTCGGCGACGTGGACGGCGACGTGGACGGCGACGTGGACGGCGACGTGGACGTGCTCGACGCGACGACGTCCGACGACGTGCTCGGCCCCGCCTCTTCCTTCGGCGACGCGCTCACGCGAGCAGTCGCTCCGCGACGGACTCCGCGTTCGCGATCGAGTCCGGGATCCCGACGCCACGGTACGAGCTGCCCGCGAGCGCGATCTTCCCGTGGCGCGCGAGCAACGCATCCACGCGATCCTGACGGCGCAGGTGTCCGACCTCGTAGCGCGGCATCGCGTCGACGTACCGATCCACGCGGTGGAAGAGCGGCTGCGCGGTGATGCCCATCAGCTCCGCGAGCCCACGGCGACCTTCCGTGAGCAGCTCCTCGTCCGAGAAGCGCACGCACTCGTCGCGGTCGTTTCCGCCGAGGAAGGTGCGGATCAGCACCTTGCCGTCGGGCGCACGTCCCGGCCACTTCACGCTCGCCCACGTCGCGGCGAGCAAGAGCCGCCCTTCGATCGCCGGCACCACGAAGCCGCTCGCGTCGAGCGGGTGCGGCACGTCCTCCCGGCGCCATGCGAAGGTCGCGGTCGCGGCCGAGCCGAAGGGGATCGCGCGCAGGTGCGCTTCGAGCTCGCGATCGAGCGACGCCAGGAGCGGCGCCGCGATCCGTGCGGGGATGGCGAGGATCAGCGCGTCGGCGTCGAAGCGCGCGTCGTCGGTGCGCACGACCCAACGCCGGCCTTCACGCTCGATCGCGCGAGCGGCAGTGCGGAGCCGAACGCGATCGCCGAGCTTCTCCGCGAGCGTCTCCGGCAGCACCGCGACGCCGCGATCGAAGCTGACGAAGAGCCCGTAGCGCGCGCCCGCCGCCTTCTCCGCGCCTTCTTTGACCTGCTTCATCAGTCCGAGCGTGACGCTGCGCGACGACTGCTCGACGTCGAGGAAGCGCGGCATCGTCGCGCGCAGGCTGAGGCGTCGTGGCGGCGCGCCGTAGATGCCACCCGCCATCGGCTGCGCGAGCCGCTCCAACAACTCGGGACCGAAACGCCGCGTCACGAAGCTCGCGAGGCTCTCGTCGTCCTTCGGCGCGCCCTTCGGCAACACCAGCTCGAGCCCCGCGCGCGCTTTGCCGGGCCAGCTCAGGATCGGCGAACGCAACAGCCCCCAGACGTCGCTCGGCGCGACCACGTTGAAGCCCTCGGGCGCGCGCTCCAGGCGCCCGCGATGCACCACGTACGCGCCGCGCGTGGCTTCGTTGGTCCGCACCACGCGCGACTCGAT
>JALOQC010000577.1 GCA_025453555.1 Myxococcota bacterium
GTGGTACATGTACGTGCCCGCGCTTCGGAAGGTGAACTCGTAGCGGAAGGTCTCGCCGGGCTCGATGTTCCGCTGCGTGAGCCCGCCCACGCCGTCCATCCCGGCCTCGAGGATCACCGCGTGCCAATGGACGGTGGTGGCCTCCGGGAGGCGGTTCGTCACGTAGATCCGGACGCGATCGCCCTCGACCGCCTCGATCAGCGGGCCCGGCGTGGTGCCGTTGTATCCCCAGGCCTCGACCTCCATGCCTTCGCAGAAGGCGTGCCGAACCGGCTCCGCGATCAAATGGAAGACCTTGACGCCGTTCACCATGCGAAACGGCAGCGTGCGGCCGTTCGGGACCACCGCGGGGACGTAGCGATCGTCGCGATCGATCGGATCGAACTGCGGCGGGACGATCAGCTCGCGCGGGGTGGGCCGTGCCGCCGCCGCGTCGGCGGGGGATCGACGCGCGCGTGGCGCCGGGGTCTCGCCCCCGGTAGCGGGCACGGTCGGCGTCCCAGAGGCGGTCGCGCTCGCCGCAGCGTGCGCCGCGTGATCGTGTTGGGGTCCTTGCGCGAGCGCGCGTTTGGCGAGGGTCGCCGCCGCGAGGGCCGAAGCGCCCGCGAGCCAGCCGCGCCGGCTCGTGCGGACCTCACGCACGACTGTGAGAGAGTCGCTCGGCTCGACCGATTCGACGGCTCCGAGGGAGGCGTCGCGATCTTTCTTCGACTGGTCCATCTCAATGACCTCCCGCCGGCTCGGCGTTCTCGAACCCCGGCACCTCGACTCGACTGCCTTCCACCATGCGGCCCGCTGCGCGCCGATCAGATCGCGCTGCGCTTGCAGCAACGTGAGCACCCCGAGCGCCATCGCGTTGTACTGGAGCAAGCTCTCCGCGAGCACCGCTTGGCGCGCGGGGAGCAGCGTGGTCTCCACGAACTGCAGCCGCTCGCGCGCGGTGACGAAGCGATGCCGCGCCGAGCGGGCCGCGCTCCGCACGCGCACCGCGAGCTCCGCGTAGCGATGCTGCTCGACCTCGAGCTTCGCGACCGCCGCGCGCGCCGGACCCTGCCCGGTCGCGAAGACCGGGAGCTGCACGCCGACCACCGGCCCGAGCGCCCACGCGCCTTCGCCGTTGCGTTCCGCGGAGAGCGCGGCGTGCACCTCGGGGATCGCGGCCATCGAGCGCAGGAGGCCGCTGCGGCGCGCGAGGGCTTCGAGCCGATGACGCTGCGCGAGCAGCTCGAAGCTCCGATCGAGCGCCCGCGACTCGAGCGAGTCTTCTTCGAGGGAGAGCTCGTCTGGGATCGGAAGCGCACCCGCGAGCTCCCAACCGGTCTCTTCCCCCGCGAGCCCGAGCAGCACGTGGAGCCGCTCGCGTCCGAGCGCGACCGCGAGCTCGGCCTGCGCGAGGGCGAGGCGCGACTCTTCGTAGAGCGCGTACTGCTGCGCGACGTCGAGCGCAGGCACGTTGCCGGCCTCGCGCAGGGCCTCGGTCAGCTCCCAGCTCGCGCGCAGCGACCCGACGACCGCGTCGAGCGTCTGCTTCAGCATCTGCGCGGCTTGCAGCTCCACGAACGCGACCCGCACCGCGTACGCGTGGTCGAGCACCGCCCCCGCGGCGTTCACGCGGGCCGCCGCGAGCTCTTCGCCCGTGATGCGTCGGCGCAGCGGCGCGTAGAGCAGATCGCTGAGCACGAGGCCGAGCTCGATCGTGAGCTCCGGCTCCTCGTCGCCTTCGCGCGCGAACATGGCCTCGATTTCGACCTCGGGGTTCGTGGGTCGGCTCATGGTGACGAGGTCCGCGAGCGCGACGTCGAGGCCCGCGAGCTCGGCCTGGAGCGCGGGGCTCGAGACGAGCGCGATCTCGACCGCGGCCTGCGCGTCGAGGGGGCGTGCGAGGAGCTGGCGCGCACGCGACGAGAGCTCCGCGGAGGGCGCGCGGCGCGCGACGGTGTCGACCTGCGCTTCGCGTGGAAGCAACGCACGCGTGTCGTCGAAGGTCGCGGCGGAGGAGACACAACCCGCGAGCAGGAGCGCGAGCGGCTCAATGCGCACGGTGGCCTCCCTGCGGCGCGGGCGCGGTGCTCGCGGGCGCGTCGTGGCCATCGTGCGCGTCGTGGCCATCGTGCGCGTCGTGGCCATCGTGCGCGTCGTGGCCATCGTGCGCGTCGTGGCCATCGTGCGCGTCGTGGCCTTCGTGCGTCGCGGGCGCGCCGTGGTGTCCGTGGTGTCCGTGGTGGCCGTGCCCCGCGCCCTCGGCCGGCATCGGCGCGGGATCGTCGGTGAGCGCGGTCGCGACCGCGGGAAGCGGTGCGCCGCGGGTCGTCGCGTGCGCGGCGCTGCCTTCGGCCCACGTCGGCTGCGCGCTCGCGCATCCGATCGCGCCGATCGTCCAGAGAAGATTCCAACTTCGCATCGTTCGAGCTCCGAGAGTCACCGTCGTACGCAGTACCGACGCGCCGAGGGCCGCGGTCTCACGCGCGATCGACACGCGCCGCTCGTCATCGCGCTCGTCTTCACGCTCGTCTTCACGCGCCGGGGAAGCGACGCATGGAGTCCTCGCTCTCGAAGTAGTGCACGCGCCCATCGCTCGCGCGGCCGATCACCGCGCTCGCCTTGTCGACCTGGCGTCCCGTCACCGGATCGGTCGCGAGGCGCGACGTCGCGTCGTCGCGGAGGCGCCGCTCGCACATCGCGCAGCAACCGAAGTAGGTGCGGCCTTCGACCGCGACCCGGATCTGCGGCGCGCCCATGAACTGGTCGTTGACCATGCACACGAGGCTCGGCTCGACGCGCGTGAGCGTGCCGGCGGGAGCTTCGGCCGCTTCGGGGTCCGCTTCGTTCGTGTTCTCCACCACCGGCGTCGCGTTCCCGCGCGGCGCCTCGCCCGAAGCACACCCGAGCCCGAGCACGAGCAGCGCGCGCATCCACGTCCCTCGATCGATTCGCATCGTCCCGTCTCCTTCGCGTCTTCGCGTCTTCGTTGGGATCGCCCGAGGCGACCCTCACGCGCGCGCCGTGCGCACGCTCCACGCGGGCATCACGCCCGCCAACAATCCGACCGCCAGCCCGACCACTCCGACTGCGCCGACACACGCGCAGCCAAGCGCGCCGACGCCCCACGCGAGGCCGCTCGCGCCGATCCAGAAGGGCGCCGCCCCGCGCGTCCGTGGCGAGGCCAAACCAACCCCGAGGCCCGCGACGAGCCCGCCCACCGCGCACGCGGGGGCACAGAACGACGAGAACCCGTGCGACGCGCAGCCGTGCGGCCCACACGCGTGCCACTGGTTCGCGGCGAGCGAGAGCGCGAGCGGCACTGTGCCCGCGAGCATGCCGACGAGCGCCGCGCGCGACATCGAACGGCTCTGCCACACCATCAACGCCGCCGCGCCGAAGCTCAGCAGCGCGAACGGCACCACGCGGGTCGGCGAAGGTGAGACGAGCGCGGCGACCGTGGCGAGCGCGAGGATCGGCGACGCGGCGAGGACTGCACGACGGATCCGCGCGAGCTCGTAGACACGGCGCGCGCGGCGCTCGGCTTCGTGCGCGAGCGGCGAGCGCGGATCGGCCGGATCGATCGGGACGTCGGACGGCGAGCGCGGATCAGTCGAGGCCATACAACCTCCGCATCGCCGCGCGCAGGCGATCGATCGCGCGCTCGCGACGCTTGCGCAGCGTCGCGCCCGCGACCTCGGTGGGCTCGTCGAAGAAGGTCGCGGCGAGGGTGGCGCGGTCGCCGTCCGAGAGCTCGTTCATCGCGTCGAGCGCGCGCCGCACGAGATCGCGCCGCACGAGCTCGGACTCGGGGTCGCCCGCCTGCGACGTCGAAAGATCGCTCTCGGGCTCGCTCGCGACCTCGCGCGATCGTGTGCGTCGACGCAGCGCGCTCCGACACTCCCACGCCGCGATCGCGAGTGCCCACGGCAACGCGGGTCGGTTCGGATCGTAGTCCGCCGCGCGCTCCATCAGCTTCATCATCGCCTGCTGCGCGGCGTCGGCCGCGTCGGCGTCGTTCCCGAGGGTGGCGCGGCAGAGCCCGAAGACGCGCGGCCAGAGCGCCTCGAAGACGCGCGTGAACGTCTCGCGCTCGCCCGCGGCGAGCCGAGCCATCCACACGTCGATCTCGGCTCGCGGGAGGGAACCCTCGGTCATGACTTCACGCTCGAGCACCCCAGCGGGCCGCAGGCGACCGACCGGGTCGGGCAACGTGACGCCGACCGAGGGAACGAGCACGGAAGCGTGACGGGCCTTCGATCTTCTTCTCGCCGCGCGGTGCGGGTGACGTCGCATCGACGACCCGCGTCACAGGTTCTCTTTGCGCGAGCTCGTTCGCAAATGTTTGAAATTGCTTGGCTTTGAGGTGTGACGATCGAGGTCGGCTGTCATTCGCCGCCGAGCAGCTCGCGCGCGAGGTCGCTCGCGGGGCCGACGGGACCGATCGCGCGACGAAGCCCCGGATCGCCCGCGACGTGCTGCACGCGCAGCAGCGCCCGGCGGGCTTCGTCGTCCTCGCCCCGGCTCGCGTGCGCGTGCGCGCGCACCACGTCGTAGGTCGCCGCGAGCGCGCCATCTCCGTCGTTTTCCTCCGGACACTTCGCGAGCGCCTCGTCCGCTGCGCCTTGCACCGCGAGCAGAAGCGCTTCGCCCACCGCGACCCAGCGCTCCACCGCGGGCTCGGCAGGGCGCGGGATCGCCGCGAACGCCTCTGCCGCGCCTTCGAGATCGCTCGCCTGCAGCCTCAGGGTCGCGATCGCCTGCAGCGCCCGCGCGCGTGCGTCCGGCGCGAGGGCGTCGAGCTTCACCGTCTCCAGCACCGCGCGCGCGTCGGCCCAGAGCTCGACCGCGGAGAGCGGTAGCGCGGCGAAGAGCGCGTACTCCGCGTGCTCCTTCGGCGGCACCGAGCGACGAAGCCTCGCGAGCTTCGCGAGCAGCGCGGTCCGCGCTTCGTCGCGCGCGTCGGTCTGCCCGAGCCGGTATGCGATCAGGGTGAGCCCGCGCAGGTGGCGGTGACGACGCGCGGAGAGGGTGGCCAGCACCAGCGTGACGCCGCCTCCGACCGCGCCCGCCAGCGGCGAGGGCAACGCGAGCAGCAGCATCCCACCCGCGAAGCACGCGACGAGCGCCTCACCGAGGAACGCGCGCAAGATCATGGCGGTGCTGAAGAGCGCGAGCGGCGCGCCCCAGACCCATGCGCGGAGGAACGGTGCGACGAAGCCGAGCGCGATCGCGACGAGCGTGACGTACAGCATGGAGGCGGAGACGATCGAGGAATCGGGACGATCGGAGGACGCGATCGAAGCGCCGCGATCAATCGCTCGAGACGCTGCCGCTCGCGCGCCGCGCTTCGCGTCGCTGACGCACCGCCGCCGCCGAACGATCCGCGGCCTCGATGCGATCGAGCGCGATCCCCAGCTCCTCAGGGATCTCCGGCGAGAGCACGCTCGGGTTCGCGATCGCGAAGGTGCGCAGCGCCTCGACCGCGGACTTCGCTTCTTCGCGGCGTCCCGCGTCTTCGATCAGCAGCCGCACCACGCCATGCAGGCCCGTCGCCTCGTGGAAGCGATCGTCCGCGCGGTTCGCGAGCCGCGCGCACGCGCGGTAGCTCTCGAGGGCACCGTCGCGATTGCCGAGGCGCGTGAGCGCGGCGCCGAGGTGACAGTGCGCCTCGGGACGGGTGGGCGCGCGCGCGATCGACTCGCGGAGGGCTTCGGCGGCCCCGGACGAATCCCCCGCGGCGAGCAGGCCGATCGCGGCGCGCATCTCGGCGACGTAGGGCGTCGTCTGCGCGGAGGCGGGGGAGGAGAGCGCGAGGAGCGCGAAGAGCGCGAGCGATCGCATGAGGCGCATCCTACTGCGAGAAGCAGGGGCGCGAAACGTCGAGCGCGCGTGTAGGCTGCGCGGCCATGGTCGACGTCCCGGAGAGCACCCGCGAGGTGCGCGAGAATCATCGGTTCGACGAGGCGAAGCTGACGGCGTGGTGGCGCGAGACCATCGGCCCCGTCGATTCGCTGGTGGTGCGGCAGTTCAAGGGCGGGCAGTCGAACCCGACCTTCTGGGTCAGCGACGGCGCGCGCGGCTACGTGCTGCGCAAGAAGCCACCCGGGAAGCTCCTGCCGAAGGCGCACCAGGTCGAGCGCGAGCATCGCGTGATGGCCGCACTCGCGGGCACCGACGTGCCGGTGCCGAAGGTGCTCGGGCTCTGCGAGGACCCCGAGGTGATCGGCACCGCGTTCTTCGTGATGGAGATGCTCGAAGGG
>JALOQC010000578.1 GCA_025453555.1 Myxococcota bacterium
GACCCTTCAATCGTACAAGGGCGCGCAGATCTTCGAGGCGATCGGCCTGAACTACAACGTGATCGAGCGCTGCTTCACCGGCACTCCGAGCCGCATCGAAGGTGTGGGCTTCGACGTGCTCTCCGAAGAAGCGGTGCGGCGCCACGAGCTCGGTTACCCGAGCGGCGGCGACAGCGGTCACGCCTCGCCGCACCTGCCGGTGCTCCCGAACGACGGGCAGATGCACTGGCGCGCCACGGGCGAGAAGCACATGTGGTCGCCGGGCGCGATCCAGAAGCTCCAGCGCGCGGCGCGGCAGAACGACGACTCGGCGTATTGGGAGTTCGCGAAGGTCGCCGACGAGGACGAGCGCACGCGCTGCACCCTGCGCGGGCTGCTTCGCTTCAAGAAGACCACGCCGATCCCGATCGAAGAGGTCGAGCCGGCCAAGTCGATCGTGAAGCGCTTCGTCACCGGCGCGATGAGCTACGGCTCGATCTCGAAGGAGGCGCACGAGTCGCTCGCGATCGCGCGCGCTACCTGAAGGTCGTGGGCGACGACGGAATCGCGCGCGACAACCCGCGGCGAAGCGCGATCAAGCAGGTGGCCTCGGGGCGCTTCGGCGTGACGATCCACTACCTGGCGAGCGCGGACGAGATCCAGATCAAGATGGCCCAGGGCGCCAAGCCCGGTGAGGGCGGCGAGCTGCCGGGGCGCAAGGTCGACGACACCATCGCGCGCGTGCGGCACTCGACTCCGGGCGTCGGCCTCATCTCGCCCCCGCCGCACCACGACATCTACTCCATCGAGGATCTCGCGCAGCTCATCCACGACCTGAAGAACGCCAACCCGAAGGCGCGCATCAGCGTGAAGCTGGTGAGCGAGATCGGCGTGGGTACGGTCGCGGCGGGCGTGGCGAAGGCGCACGCCGATCACATCCTCGTGAGCGGCCACGACGGCGGCACCGGCGCCTCGCCGCTGACGAGCGTGAAGCACGCGGGTCTTCCGTGGGAGCTCGGAGTCGCGGAAGCGCATCAGACGCTGGTGCTCAACGACCTGCGCTCGCGCGTGGTGCTCCAGACGGATGGGCAATTGAAGACGGGCCGCGACGTGGTGATCGCGGCGTTGCTCGGAGCGGAGGAATACGGTTTCTCCACTGCGCCGCTCATCACGCTCGGCTGCATCATGATGCGCAAGTGCCACCTCAACACCTGCCCGGTGGGGGTGGCGACGCAGGATCCGGAGCTCCGCAAGAAGTTCACGGGTCAGCCCGAGCACGTCGTGAACTATCTGTTCATGGTGGCGGAGCACGCGCGGCAGCTCATGGCGAAGCTCGGCTTCACCTCGGTCGACGAGATGATCGGGCGCGTGGACCTGCTCGAGGTCAACGACGCGATCGTGCATTGGAAGGCGCAGGGGCTCGACCTCTCGCCGATGCTGATGCCCGCGCAGGCGCCGCGTCCGGGGGTCGAGGTCTACTGCACGCAGAAGCAGGACCACGGCCTCGACGAGTCGCTCGACAACCGCCTGATCGAGCTCGCGCTGCCCGCGATCGAGCGCGGCGAAGCGGTGAGCGCGGCGATGCCGATCCGCAACATCAACCGCACCGTCGGCACCATGCTCAGCTACGAGCTCGCCAAGGTGCGCGACGAGAGCGAGCCGCTCGACGACGACACGATCCACTTCCGCTTCCACGGCAGCGCGGGTCAGAGCTTCGGCGCGTGGCTCGCGCGCGGCGTGACGCTGGAGCTCGAGGGCGACGCGAACGACTACGTCGGCAAGGGGCTCTCGGGCGGCAAGGTGATCGTCTATCCGGATCGGAAGGCGACCTTCGTGGCGAGCGAGAACGTGATCGTCGGCAACGTCGCGCTCTACGGCGCCACGAGCGGCGAGGCGTACTTCCGCGGTCGCGGCGCGGAGCGCTTCGCGGTGCGCAACAGCGGCGCGCACGCGGTCGTCGAGGGCGTGGGCGACCACGCCTGCGAGTACATGACGGGCGGGCGCGTGGTCGTGCTCGGTCCGACGGGGCGGAACTTCGCGGCCGGCATGAGCGGCGGCATCGCGTACGTCTGGGACGTGGGCGGTGGCTTCGCCTCGCGCTGCAACCTCGAGATGGTCGCGCTCCAGAAGATCACCGAGCCGCACGAGCGCCACGAGGTGCGGCGGATGATCCAGCGTCACTACGACTACACGGGCAGCGAGGTCGCGCGGCGCGTGCTCGACACGTGGGACTTCGCGGTCCAGCAGTTCGTGCGCGTCATGCCGGAGGACTACGCGCGCGTGCTGCGCGAGCGAGCCGCGAAGGAAGAGGCGGCGAAGCTCGCCGAACGAGGTGTCGCGTGAAGGTCCACCAACACCACTGTCAGGTTCGAGGCACGCAAGTGGGTTTAGGGACCCACGCGCAGCGAGCGCAGCGAGCGGTTCGAAGTGGAATCGTTCGAAGCGGAGTGGACGTAGTCCACGGAGCCGAACGATTCCACGAGAGTGTCGGGTCGTGCGTGAGCACGGAGCCGACCCAGGCTCGTGGGAGGGGGCCCCTTCGGGCTTTACGCCCGATGGGGGAGGGGCTGGCGACAGCCCCTCGGAGGAAGAACTGATGGGTAAGCCGACCGGCTTCATGGAGATCGCGCGGCGTACGGTTCCGTACGCGGACGCGAAGAAGCGGCTGCAGACCTGGGACGAGTTCCTCGAAGCGGCCGACGAGACGCTGCTTCGTCAGCAGGGCGCGCGCTGCATGGATTGCGGTGTGCCCTTCTGCCAGAGCGACACCGGCTGCCCCGTCGACAACCTCATCCCCGAGTGGAACGACCTCGTCTACCGCGGGCAGTGGCGCGAGGCGCTCGATCGTCTGCACAAGACGAACAACTTCCCGGAGTTCACGGGGCGCGTGTGCCCGGCCCCGTGCGAAGGCGCCTGCGTGCTCGGCATCCACGAGCCGCCGGTGACGATCAAGAACCTCGAACAGACGATCATCGATCGTGGCTTCGAGGAGGGTTGGGTCGTCCCGCTGCCGCCCACGCAGGAGACCGGAAAGAAGGTCGCGATCGTGGGCAGCGGACCGGCGGGGCTCGCGGCCGCGCAGCAGCTCCGGCGCGTCGGTCACGACGTCACGGTCTACGAGCGCGAGGACGCGATCGGCGGTCTGCTCACGTACGGCATCCCGAACATGAAGCTCGACAAGCGCGTGGTGGAGCGACGGCTCGACCAGATGCGCGCGGAGGGCGTGAAGTTCGTGACCGGGGTCGAGATCGGCAAGGACCTCACGCTGGAACGGCTCCGCGCGGAGAACGACGCGGTGCTGCTCGCGATCGGCGCCACGCGTCCGCGCGATCTGCCGATCCCGGGCCGCGAGCTGCGCGGCATCCACTTCGCGATGGAGCTGCTCACCGAGAACACCCGCACGGTGGTGAAGACGAGCTCCGCGCGGACCAACGGCAAACCCGGCTGGCACACGGTCCCCGAGGACGCCGCGAAGGCGCCCATCCACTGCGGCGGCAAGCGCGTGCTCGTGATCGGCGGCGGCGACACCGGCACCGACTGCATCGGCACCGCGATGCGCCACGGCTGCACCGCGATCGTGAACTTCGAGCTGATGGAGCGTCCGCCCGCCGAGCGCGCCTCGAACAACCCGTGGCCGGAGTGGCCGCGCATCTTCCGCGTCGACTACGGTCACCAAGAAGCGGCGGCGGTGTTCGGCGACGACCCGCGTCAATTTGGGATCTTGACCAAACGATTCCTGGACGACGGCAAGGGAAACGTGAAGGGCGTCGAGACGATCCGCGTGCGTTTCGCGGGCGGAAAGCTCGAAGAGATTCCCGGAACAGAAGAGATCTTCGAGGCGGATCTGATCTTCCTCGCGATGGGTTTCCTCGGTCCGGAGAGCACGGCGGTCGAGTCGCTCGAGCGCGACGCGCGCAGCAACGTGCAAGCAGAGTACGGTCGCTTCGTCACGAGCACCGAAGGGGTGTTCGCGGGCGATCGCGGAGGGGAGGGGTGCCGCCTCCGCGATCGACGAGTACTTGATGGGTGAGTCGGATCTCCCGAAGCCGGATTGAACGTCGTACTGGCTTCGGGAGATCCGGGCGCTCAGCTCGAGCGCGTGAGCCCCGAGCTCGCGGTGCGCGCCGTGGCGCATTCGGAGAGGCGCGCTCGAGCTGAGCGCGGCGCAGCGCCGTGGCCCCACGAACGAAAGCGCCTCCGATTCGACGGCAGACGGCGCGCCGTCGCGGTCCATCGACGACCCTTTCCCTCCCGCGCCTCCGACCACAGAGCAGCCCGATGCCGCCGAGCGGTGCTCCTGCGTACTTCGTCGGGCCGTGGGATCTCCACCGCGGCTACCCCTGCGTGCCTCCTTCTCCCGACGCGGGCACGGTCGTGCTCGTCGAGTCGGAGGCGAAGGGGACCGCGCTGCCCTGGCACGCGAAGAAGCTCGTGCTCGTGCTCTCCGCGATGCGTCACTTCGCGGCGGAGCTCGAGCGCGACGGCTTCGACGTCACGGTGGTGCGCGCGCCGGATTACCTCGAAGGAATCCGTCGGCACGTCCAGGACCGACGGTCCTCCGAGGTGCACGCGATGCGACCGCGCGAGCATGCGATCGATCGCCGCTTCGTGCGTGCGGCGGAGGAGACCTCCCTCGGGGTGCCGCTGCATCTGCACGACGACGGCGGTCCGGGTCGTCCGTTCTTGCTCACCCGCGACGAGGCGGCCGCGTGGTGCGACGCGCAGAAGGCGCCGCGCGGCGAGCTGCAGCGCTTCCGCCAAGATCGGCTCTACCAGCACGTGCGCCGCAAGACGGGCTGGCTGATGGAGAAGGGCAAGCCGCTCGGTGGCAAGTGGTCGTTCGACGCCGACAACCGAAAGGTGCCGAAGGGCACACGTCCGCCGAAGAGGCTGCGCTTCGCGCCCGACGCGATCACGGAGCGCACGATGCGACGCGTCGCGCGCGACTTCTCGACCGGGTCGGCGGGGTCAGCCGCCGACTTCCCGCGCGCGTGGGGATCCGTCGACGGCTTCGACTGGCCCGTCACCCGCGACGACGCGCGGCGCGCGCTCGATCACTTCGTGGAAGCCGCCGCGAAAGACTTCGGGCCTTACCAAGACGCCATGCTCGAAGGCGAGCCGTGGATGTGGCACGCGCTGCTCTCGGTGCCGCTCAACCTCGGGCTGCTCACCCCGCACGAGCTCGGTGAGGCGGCGGTCGAAGCCTACGCGCGGGACGCGATGCCGCTCGCCTCGGCGGAGGGCTTCGTGCGCCAGGTCGCGGGGTGGCGCGAGCACGTACGCGCGGTCTACCTCGCGCGCATGCCCGAGATGCGCACCGCGAACGAGCTCGGCGCGAAGCGTCGGCTGCCGCTCTTCTATTGGGAGCCGGAGCGCACGGAGATGCGCTGCGTGAAAGCGGCGGCCTCGCAGGTGAGAGAGACGGGCTACGCGCACCACATTCAACGTCTGATGGTGCTCGGGAATCTCGGGTTGATCTACGGGGTCGAACCGCTCGAGCTGAGCCACTGGTTCTGGGCCGGCTTCGTCGACGCCTACGAGTGGGTGGAGCTGCCGAACGTCCACGGCATGGCGCTCTACGCGGACCCGACGTTCACGACCAAGCCCTACGCCGCGAGCGGGGCCTACGTGCAGCGAATGAGCGATCACTGCGGCCGCTGCGCGTTCGATCCGAAGGAGCGGGTGGGCGACGACGCGTGCCCGTTCAACGCGCTCTTCTGGGACTTCATGGTCCGCCACCGGGCCCGGCTCGAGCGCAATCCCCGCGTCCGGGCGCTCTTCTCGACCTGGGACCGTTGGGACGAGACCCACCGAGCGGCGATCCAAGCCCGCGCCGAGGCCCTGCGGGACGCATGGGAACCATCGGAAACATATGGTGAATTCGCCGACGACGCTGGCTGATCTCGTGGCCCTCACGTCGGTGTCTGGAGAACTGTCTACATTTTGTTTCACTAGGGTCTTGCGAAACCTAGACGGGTGCCGCATAAACGCCTCAGACGTCGCGGCGGTGACCCAACCAACGCGTGCCCACCCAAGCCGTCGCGACGATCCCTCCTGCGAAGCCCCGGTCCACGCCGGGGCTTCGCTTTCGGTGCACCCAGGCCCTCCCCCGTGAACGAGCCCGCCCACACGCCGTTTGTCTTCGAGGTCTTCTTCGACGGGGACTGCCCGCTCTGCGTGCGCGAGATCCGCATGCTCCAGCGCCTCGATCGGCGTGGCCGCCTCCGGTTCACCGACATCGCGCGGGCCGACTTCGACGCGAGCGACACCGGCCGCACGTGGGACGAGCTGATGGCGCGCATCCACGGGCGCCTGCCGAACGGTGACCTCGTCGAGGGCGTCGAGGTCTTTCGGCGTCTCTACGCGGCGGTCGGCTTCGGCCCGCTCGTCGCCCTCACGCGCCTTCCCGGCGTGCGGCACTTGCTCGACGCCGCCTACCACCTCTTCGCGAAGAATCGGCTCCGCCTCACGGGCCGCTGCGAGAAGGGCGTGTGCGAGGTGCCGCAGCGCGCGGTCACGACGGGCGCGACCGGCGAGGTCTCCGCGTCGGCCTGAGCTAGAGGGGTGAGCGGAAGACGCGCGTGAGGCCAATACCTCGCGATCCGACGTCGACCTGCTACCACCGCGCGCATGACCGAAGCCTCGGCGCGGCTCAGTCGCGCGTTCTGGATGCTCTGCACGATGGAGATGTGGGAGCGCCTCGCCTACTACGGCGTGCGCGTC
>JALOQC010000579.1 GCA_025453555.1 Myxococcota bacterium
AAACCCGGTGGAGCGCTCGGAGCCGAACGCGCGAGCGCGTCGTCTCCTCGTCCACAGGGTTTCTCGGGACGCGTCCCGTTCGGCCTGCACACGGTGGACTTCGGTCTCCACTGGGGTTTCCGCCGCTCTCTCTTTGGGACGTGGCGGCTCGCGTCACGAGCTCCCGCGCGTGACACGAGCCGCGCGCGTACGGGCCCTGGGAGCGCCGGGCGTGCGTACGTCCGCCTCGCGTCGTGAGCGGAGCGCACGACGCGAGGCGTGACACGCTGGCCGTCGGTGCTTCGGGTGGATCGAGTTGGTGCGGTCCGTTCGAGCTCCGCTCGGACGGAGCGCGCGAGGTTCGACGAGCCCTCCGAGCGACGTGTTTGCTTTCGCGCCGCGCGAGCTCGCGTCGTCCGCTGCGCGAACGACACGACTCGCTCTCGAGGGGCGAGGTCGCGTCGTGAGCCCCGCGCACGACACGACTCGCCGTGGCCCCGCTCGTAGCGCTCGCTCTCCTCGCTGGGCGAGCTCGCGTCGTCCGCTGCGCGAACGACGCGCCTCGAACCGCCATGCGGCCCTTCTCGCACTCCGCCACTCGCACCAACGCGGAGCACGCGACTCCAATCTGGTGCAATCCCTGCCGCGCCTCTCACGAGTCGCTCGCGTTTCGTCGTCGGCACGATCTTCGCTCAGTCACGACACATCGAGGGGCGCATCCGCCCCGAACACCGCATGAGCGCACCCTACGACACCGTCTCGGACACCGTCTCGGACACCGTCTCGGACACCGTCTCGGACACCGTCTCGGACACCGTCTCGGACATCTCGGACCCCGTCTCGGACACCGTCTCGGACACCGTCTCGGACCCCGTCTCGGACACCGTCTCGGACACCGTCTCGGACTCCAGCTCGGACATCGTCTCCATCTCGGACACCGTCTCGGACACCGTCTCGGACACCGTCTCGGACACCGTCACCGTCACCGTCACCGGCTCCGCCCTCGCCCCGCGAACCGGTACCCTTCCCTCGCCGATGAGTCGCCTCTCCCTCCTCGTCGATCTCTCCTCGCTCCTCCCACGCGAGGTCGATCTCGACGCACTCCTCCAGACCGCGTGCGAGCGGCTCGCGGAGGCTCTCCAAGCGGAGCGCGCCACGCTCTGGCTGGTCGATCAGGAGCGGGGAGATCTCGTCGCGCGAGTCGCCGTGTTGCCCGAGATCCCGCAACTCCGGCTCTCGCGCGATCGCGGCGTGGTCGGGCACGTCGCGCGGACCGGGGAGGTCGTGCGGGTCCACGACGCGAGCCGCGACGCGCGCTTCGATCCGAGCGTCGATCGGGTCACGGGCTTTCGGACACGCGCGATCCTCGCCGCGCCGATTCGGGATCACGCCGAAGGTCCGATCCGTGGTGTGGTGCAGGTGCTCAACCGCGAGGGCGGGTTCGACGAGGAGGACGCGCGCTACCTGGTCGCGCTCGCGTTGCAGCTCGGGCACGTGCTCTCGCTGACCACGCTGCGAGCGCGCGACACCGACGATCCGGGCGTCGTGCTGCGCGGGCCGTTCAATCGCATCGTCGGACGAAGCGCCGCGATGGAGGCGGTGTACGAGCGCATCGCCCTCGCTGCGCGCGCGGACGCCACGGTGTTGCTGCGCGGGGAGACGGGCACCGGCAAGACGCTCCTCGCGCGCGCGATTCACGTGAACTCGCCGCGGCAGAACGGGCCCTTCGTCACCGTCGATTGCACGACGTTGCCGAGCGAGCTCGTGGAGAGCGAGCTCTTCGGGCACGAGCGCGGCGCCTTCACGAGCGCGGACAAACGCGTTCGCGGCAAGGTGGAGCTCGCGCAGGGCGGGACGCTCTTCCTCGACGAGATCGGCGAGCTCCCGCCGAGCGCGCAGGCGAAGCTGCTGCGTTTCCTGCAGGACCGCAGCTTCGAGCGCGTGGGTGGGCGCGAGACGTTGCGCTGCGACGCGCGCATCCTCTGTGCGACGCATCGCGACCTCGAGCAGCTCGTGGAGACCGGCGCACTGCGCGAGGATCTCTACTACCGGATCCGGGTGGTGGAGATCGACGTGCCGCCGCTGCGTGAGCGGGGCGGCGGCGAGATCCTGGAGCTCGCGCGGCACTTCCTCGAGCGCGCGGCGCGTCGTTACGATCGGCGCGTGCCGGTCCTCGGCGCCGCGGTGCGCGAGCGGCTGGTGAGCCACGCGTGGCCGGGCAACGTGCGTGAGCTCGAGCATTGGATGGAGTCGGCGCTGGTGCTCGCGACGAGCGGAACGGTGGAGCTGTCGCAGCTGCCGACGCCGCGCGCGCGCAAGGGCACGACGCGCGGCTTCCAACTCCCACTCGATCTCACGCTCGACGAGGCGTCGCGTCGCTACGCGGAGGCGGTGTTGGACGCCGAGGAAGGTCATCGCGCGCGGGCGGCGACGCGGCTCGGGATCGGGCGCAACACGCTGGCGCGGATGCTCAAGCGCAGTTGATCACGTCGACTGATCAGGTCGACTGATCAGGTCGACCAACTGATCTCGATGCGGTCGCGGGCGTCGCCGAGGGCGGCGGCTTTGGTGAGGCGGGCTTCGACGTCGCGGCCGCCCGCCAGCGTGAGGGCCTCGTCGAGGAAGCCGACGAAGAGGACGCTGCGCGCGAGCGAGGGGCTCGGGTGCGTGATCTCGAGGATGCCGTAACCGCGGCCGAGCTCCGCGACGCGTGCACCGCCGTCGCGGAAGAACGAGAGCCAACGCTCCGACGCGGAGCCGACCACGAGCTCGGGGGACCCGAACCGGACGCCGCGCCGCGCGAGCCCACGACCGACGTCGGCGACCAAGCGCCGATCACCACGACCCACCGAGCGATCCATCGACTCGACGAGCGCGAGCCACCGGTCGTCGCTCCACGCGGCGGCGCTCGGTGGCCACGCGAGCCCTTCGGCCTTGGCGCCGTGCACGAGCGCGTCGCGGGTGCCCCGTCGCTCCAACGTGTCGGTCATCGCCGCGACCACGTCGGACGCGAGCACGCCGCCGAGGCCGTTCTCGGAGATCGTGTTGGCCGCCGCCTCGCGCTCGCGCAGCGCACGCAGATCGACGGTGAAGGTATCCGTCGGCTCCGGGAGCTCGTCGGTGAGGCTCGCCCCGAAGGGCACGAGCACCTCGAGCATCTCGCGCGCGGAGGCGAAGCGCTCGTTCGGATCTTTCGCGAGCGCGCGCATCACCACGAGCTCGAGCCCCGGCGGCACGTCCTTGCGGAAGACGCGCAGCGGCGGCGGCGGATCGGTCACGATCGCACGGCAGAGATCCGCGATGTTCTTGTCGACGAAGGGCCGCGTACCCGCGAGCAGCTCGTAGAGCAGCACGCCCGCCGCCCAGATGTCGACGCGCGCGTCGCGCCCCATGGTGGCGCCGCTGAGCTGCTCCGGGCTCGCGTACCAAGGCGTCGTCATCGCACGCCCGATCGGCGTCAGCTCCGCGCCGGGCGTGCGCGCCGCGCTCTCCACGAAGGCCGCGATGCCGAAGTCGAGGATCTTCACGAAGTCCTCGCGACCGCTCTCCACCGTGAGCAGCACGTTCTCCGGCTTGAGATCGCGGTGGACGAC
>JALOQC010000161.1 GCA_025453555.1 Myxococcota bacterium
CGATCCGCGAGGTCGCGGTCGGTGCCGGCCCGGAAGAGACCGTCGGGGTCGGGCCCGTACAGCACCGGATCTTCGTTGACGCTTCCCGGAAAGAAGTCACTCGCGCTCGGGCCGAGACGCCACGCGATCACGTCGGGCTCGTGGTAGCGACGCGCGAGGTCTTCCCACGCGGCCCAGTCGATCTCTCCGTCGCTTCCGAGCACCTCCTCGCGCCAATCACCGATCGCGATGCCGCCGTCCGATGCGCCGACCACGCCGCCGTCCGTGGCGATCACGATCGGAGGTCCGGCGTCGCGCCGCGGTCCGGCGTCGGAGGTGATGACCGCCGCGGTGTCGGTTCCGCAACCGATCCAGGCGAGGAGACCGATCGAAGCGAGACGGGTTCGGGTGCTCATGTCGGAGAGTCGTCCTTCGGGGTCGAAAACGGCTCACGGCCAAACGACGTCGATCGCGATCGACGTCGCGAGAACGAACGGGCCGAACGACGCGGCCTCTCGTCCGTCGAAGACGATGGACGTGGAGCGCAGCGTGACGACGCCGAGCGCCTCGACCAGGAGGTGGAGGTGTCGCGAGACCGCGACGCCGAGCGCCGCGCCGAAGAACGGCGCGGGCGTCCACGCGGTGAACCTCGACGCGACGCGTGGGGGCTCGGCTCGGGCCGTCACGTCGACGAAGGTGGCGCTCGCGCCGATCGCCAGGCTCGGTCGAAGCCTCGCGCGAGGTGCGTGCGGTCCCCAGGACACGTAGCCGCCCACCATCGAGGGCGTGAGGCTCGCGCTCCCCTCCGCGGCGGTCACGCGGAGCGGAAGGATCGAGAGGGCGCCGATCACTCCGAAGCCGAAGCCCTCGACGATGCGCGCGCGAAGATCGGCCCGCAGCACGAGGCCGGGATCGAGCCCGCCGGGCGCGTACAGCACCGCCGTCCCGAGTCGCACCCCGAAGCGGCTCCGACCTCGCTCGTCGCTCACGAACTGCACGAGCTCGGGCGGAGCGGCGACCTCTCCGCGACTCGGCAGCGGCGCGTCGAGCTCGAGCAGGCTGGCGCGGAGCAGCTCGACCGCGCGGAGCACCACCTCCACCTCGTCGACGTGGGAGCCGCCGTGCGAGAGCAGCACCTCTCGCAGCACGACCTTCCCCGTCATTCGGTCGGCGAGCCACACCTCGAACCGCCCTGCGGCGATCAACACCCGGAACGCCGCCACCGCTCCGCGGTCGCGCGCGACTGCGCGGAGATCGGCGGGCGTGATCTCGTGTGCGCCGCGATCGAGCGTCCGGACCGTGACGCCGCTCGCCTCCAGCTCGGCCGTGAGCAGAGGGACGACGCGCGCGTCGGCGTGGTTGGTCACCAACACGATCGTCGCGGGTTGCGCCACGACGCTCGTGGGCAGCAACAAGCTCACGATCACCGACCACTCAGCGAGCCAGCGTCTGTCGAGCCATCGCGGCATGCGGGCCTTCGGGGTGATGCGCGAGATACTCCCGCGCCGCGTCGCGAGCCTCGTCGTCGAGACCCGCGGTTCGCAGCGCCTCGAGGCGACGTCCGCGCGCGTCGCGGGCGAGCTCTCCGTCGGGCTCCTCCGTCAGGTAGATCGCCATCCAGCGCGCGGCGCTTCGCGGGTCGTGCTCGCGATCGAACGCGAGGCGGCCGCGCTGGAACGCCGCGACGGTGCTCTGGCGTGTGCCGGGAAAGCGACGACGGAGGGCGTCACACCCGTCGATCGCCCGCGCCGTCGAGCCGCCGAGCCTCGCCGCGGTCGACAGCGCGAGGAGGTCGTCGGCGCTCGCGCGTTCGAGGATGCGCTCGAAACCTTCGGCTTCGGCACGCGCGAGCGCGTCCGCGAACCGCCCTTCGTCCGCCAACGACCGCCAGCTCGGTGTGGGTGACGGGCGCGCGACGGGGGCACGCCGAGGCGGCGCGGGGCGAGCTTCGATCGGGGGTGCCGACGGTGGCGCCTCGACCTCGATCGGCGTCGAAGGGGCGTCGTCTCGTTCGGGCTCGACGCGCCAGATGCCGTCGCTCGTCGCGCGCAGTTGCTCCGCTGCGCCGAGCACCGCCTCTCTCCCGTCACGATGCCGCACGGACACGCGCCCGTGCGCCACGGCCACCTCGAGCTCCCGAGCTGCGGGCTCCCAGCGCACGACGAAGCGCGTTCCGAGGGCCGAGACCACGTAGGGTCCCGCCTCCACCGTCCAGCGCGCGCCCGGACGCTTTCGGACGTCGAGCTCCACGCGACCTCGCTCGAGCACCAACGCGGCGCCCTCGGGCTCGAGCGTTCGTACGCGTACGGCCGCTCGGGGGTCGAGGCGCACCGTCGAACCGTCCGAGAACGAGAGCCGCTCGGAGACCAGGTCGGGCGCGATCCACTCGCCGGCCACGGCGGCGCGACCGTCGACGTCGAACGTCACGGACGGTGTCTCGTCGGTCTGCCGACTCCACAGCACGACGAGCGTCGCCGCAGCCACCGCCATCAGCAGCACGCCTGCGGGCAGCGAACGATCACGTCGCGTCGGGTAGGCGATTCGCGCCGCGACCGCCGTGCGTGCTCCCATGCGCGCGCCGGCTTCGTCTTGAGCGCTCGCGATGCGAGCGGCGAGAGAGCGGTCATCCATCGGCGCCTCCCCATCGACCGCTCTCCATCCAGGGTCGCAGCGCGGGCTCGGTGCGCGCGAGCTGGACGAACGCCGTCTCGGCGCGGGCGATCCTGCGCTTCGTGGTGGCGAGCGAGCAGTCGCACGCGTCTGCGACCTCCGCGAGGGTGCGCCCGTCGATGACTCGTAGCGCGAACGCGACGCGGTCCTCGGGCGGGATGCGGTCGAGCACCCGCGCGGTCGCGGTGAGGACCGCGCGACTCTCGTCCGCGAGGCCCGCGACGGCCACCTCCGGCACTTCCTCCGGAGGGCGGAAGCGAAGCCAACGCATGCGCCGTCGACGGCGAAGGCAGTCGAGAGCCGTTCGAGCCCCGATGCGGACCGTCCACCCCGGGAGCGCTCGTGGATCGACGAGCTTGTCGAGGCTCTCCAGCACGCGGATGAACGCCTCGTGCAGCAGGTCCTCGAGCTCTCCGTCGGGGCCGATCGTCCGGAGCAACACGCGCTCCAGAAGCGGTGATGTCCGCGCGTAGAGATCGCGGAGCGCGGTGGGCTCGCGGGCGAGCACGCGCGCGACCAGCGCGCCGTCGTCGTCGGCGGCGACGTCTCGCGACGAGGAAGCCAGCCTGAGGTGCGTGTGCGAGGCCATGGGTCGCGTCGAAGGAGTCGTCGCGAGCCCCTGCGAACGGCTCACGGGTGCGGGGGGCGGGGCTCGCGAGCGGGCGAGGACTCACGAGCGCCGCGCCGCCTCTGGCGATCGCGACGTGTCGCGAGCCTCGGCACGGCGTTCGTGCGGGTCGGATGCGAGCGCCCGCGACCCTGCTCGTGACGGGGTCGCGTGGACCGAGTCGGATCAGCCGCAGGTGCCTTCGCCGCATGCCGCTTCGCTCGCGGCTTCGGTCATCGCCGTGGGCGAGGTCCGACGCGCGCGCGGGCGGCGCGTGGTGGAGGCCTGCGCGGGGGCGGCTTCCGACGGCGCGGCTTCCGGTGCGGCTTCGGCTGCCGCGGGCTCGGTCGCGTGGTCGCTCTCGCCGCAGCTCGCTTCGCTCGACGCTTCGGTGTGCGCGCCGCAGCTCGCTTCGCCGGCGCCACAGCTCGCTTCGCCCGCGCTCGCTTCCGCGGTGTGCGATCCGCCGCAGCTCGCTTCGCCCGCGGTCGAGCCCGAGGTCGCGCTCGCCTCCGTCGCGCGTGGGGTGGTGTCGCTCGCGCTCGATCCGCCACATGCGGTCAGGCCGAGCGACGCGGTGGCCATCGCGATCAGAATGGCTTTCGTCTGGTGCTTCATCGTTCGTTCCTTCGCGCGATGGCGCGCTCGCTTGCTTCGTGGTCGTTCGTGAATCTTCGTTCGTCGACGGATCACTCCGCCGCGGCCGCGGCAGGTTCCGCGGTCGGTGCCGCCGTCGGCTCGGGCATGCCGAGGCGGGCGGCGGCGGCCGCCGCTTCCGACTCTTCGAGGCGCAGCTCGGGGGCGGCTTCCATCGCTTCGCCCGCGGTCGCCCGAAGCTCGAAGGTGATCGGCGCCGCTTCTGCGACCTTCTCCCCGAGCGTGGCGAGCGTCGCCTCCGCGAGCCGGTCGAAGGCCGAGCGCGGGTGCACCTCGTGCTCCGCGAGGCCCACGTTCACCGGCTCAAGCGTGCGAATCGCGACCGAGCGTGGGGCATCACCCTCGAACTGGAAGCGCAGCTCGAGGCGCGCGGTCTTCCGAGTCGTGCGCCCGTGCAGACGAAAGTCGCCCGTCGCGTTCAGCGTGACCACGCGCTCGGCACCCTCCATCGCCAGCACGTCGTTCGCGGAGACGTTCGTCACCTCGACGACGTTGAACTGCGCGTAGCGGTTCGCGTCGCGCACGTCCTGCGGCGTGTCGCCCGCGATCTGGAGCCACGTCCGCGCGTGCTCGTTCTGCGTGTCGTTCTTCGTCTCTTCGCCGAGCTCTTCCGCGGTCGAGGCGCGCTTCCGCTGGAAGATCTCGAGCGGGTCGAGGTCGACGCGCACGAGCCCGCGGCTCGCGGAGAGGTTGGCGAGGTCGAGGTAGAGCTCGCCCGACATCGACTCGCGCGCGACGCCGTGGATGTTCTCGAGCGGGGCGACCATCACGAAGTCCACCGCGCTCGAGGCGGGGTCGATCGTGAACGCACGCGTGGTCGCGGTCTCGGGACGCTCCGTCGCTTCGAGCGGTGGCGTCTCCGGCGCGGCGGGCGCGGGCGGCTCTTCGTCGCAACCGACGACGAACAGAGCGAAGAGCGACGAACAGACGAATCGAGCGGTGGGCGGCATCGGGGTCCTTCTCCGTGGTTGGGCGGACGTATCGCGCACGCGGAGATCCGTTACGCGCTGCCGTGCGACGAGCCCGTGACGGAGACGGAGGGCACGCCACTCCGGCGGTCCTCCTTGGCCGACACCCAGAGCGGTCCGACGAGGATCAGCAACACCAGCACGTTGAAGCCGGCGTTCGACGGGTTGCCCGACGCGATCGACCCGGCGCTGTCGAGCACGAACCAGGAGCACAAGCCCGTGACCACGGCGCGACGCACGGCCTCGGGGGCATGCCGGTAGACGCGGGTGGCGAGGACCCAGACGGTCACGCCCCAACCGAGGAGAAAGCCTCCCGTCAGCGCGGAGAGAAAGCGAGTGTCGGGGGACGCGTAGGTCGGGACGCCGTCGATGGGCCAGGCCAGGATGTCCAGGCTCAGCCTCGCCGGCTCCATCGTGGATTCCGAAGAGCCGAGGGAGAACACCGGGCCGAAACCTCCGATGAGCACCGCCGTGACGCGAAGCCAGAGTGCGTGATGTCGCCGAGTCATGAGACCGCCTCCTTGGCTCGCACCGTGGCGCACCGTGGACGCGGCGCGATGACCTCCGAGGTCATCGCGGTCCGTCACGGCCGTAGTACCGTCTGCGCGTGTCGTCTTCGTTCGGCGAGCTCCTCCGTCGGCTCCGCGAGTCGCGAGGGACGAGTCAGCGACGCCTCTCGGCGGAGGCGGAGGTGTCGACGCGTCACGTGAGCTGGCTCGAGACCGGGAAGGCCAACCCGAGTCGCGAGATGGTGCTCGTGCTCGCGAGCGCGCTCGATCTCCCTCTTCGAGAGCGAAATCAGCTCCTGCTCGCGGCGGACTTCGCGCCGGCCTACGCGGAGACGCCCCTGGACGCCGACGCGATGGCCGACGTCCGGCAAGCGCTTCACCTGCTCATGAAAGGGCACGAGCCGCACCCGGTGGTCGTGATGAATCGTGCGTGGGACGTGATCTGCATCAATCGTGGCTTTCGTGTGCTCCACCGCGCCATGACGGGCCTCGATCTGCCGCCCTACGCGCTCCTCGAACGCGGTCCGAACCTCATCGACGCGTTCTTCGTCGAATACGCCCCGTTCCTTCACGACGCCGCGGACGTTCTCTCGCACGTGTTGCCGCGGCTTCGTCGCGAGGCGGCGCGAGAGCCCACGATCGCGCGTCGCCTCGAGCGTTGGTTGGGGAACGCGCCGACGAGCTTCGTGTCGTCCGAGCGCGCCCGGGTCGTGGTTCCCATCGCGTTGCGCATCGAGGGTGCGCTCGTGCGCTTGTTCACGACCTACACCGCGCTCGGCACGCCGGCCGACATCACGACCGAAGAGCTGTCGATCGAGATGTTTCACCCGGCGGACGCGGCTTCGGCGGCGTTCTTTCGATCGGAGCGCGTGTAGCTCGCATCGGCCGAAAGGATCTCGAACCACACGCACGCACCGCCTTCGGGGGCGTCCTCCACGCCGACCTCGCCGCCGTGCGAGGCCACGACCTCGCGGACGATCGCGAGGCCGAGCCCGGCGCCGCCGACTTCGGTGCCGGGCACGCGGTGGAAGAGCTCGAAGACCTTCTCTCGGTGCTCCTCGGGGATGCCGGGGCCGTCGTCGCGGACTTCGACCCGCACCGCGTCGTCGCGTTCTCGCCACGCCACGATCACGCGCTCGCGTGCGTGGCGGATCGCGTTGGCGATCAGATTGTCGATCACGTGGCGCAGCCGCTCGACGTCGGCGTGGAGCGTGAGCAACGGGCCGGGCTCGCGGCTCAGCGCGACGTGTCGTCGTCCGGCCTCGTCCTCCGCGCGCGTGAGCGCCTGGGTCACGAGCTCGTCGAGCCCGAAGGGCGCGCGCTTGGGCTCGACCACCCTCCGCTCGAGGCGCGCGAGCTCGAGGAGGTCGTCGACGATCGACTGCAGGCGCTCGCACTCGCGCCGCGCGGTGTCGAGCAGATCGGTCTGCCGTTCGGTCACGGGGCCGGCCGCGCCTTCGAGGCAGAGGTGCACGGACATCTGCACCGAGGTGAGCGGCGTGCGCAGCTCGTGCGCGGCCGACGAGACGAGGTCGCGCTTGAACGCGTCGATCCGCCGCAGAGAGGTCACGTCGCGCAGCGCGAGGGTCACGCCGCGCAGCGCGCCCGGCGCACCGTGCCACGCGCCGGTCACACCGCGCAGCGCGCCCGTCCCGGCGCTCGGCTCGCCGCTCGGGCTCGGGATGGGGGTGGCGCCCGCGAGCACGTAGCGCGTGCCTTCGGACGTCACGAGCTCCAGCGCCTCCTCGAGCCGCGCGACGTGCTTCGGCTCGCCGGTGTCGCGCACGACGTCGCAGAGCTCCTGGAGCGCGGGGTGTCGCGAGGCCGCTTCGACCCACGCCCGCCCGCGCGCGTTCGTCGAGGACACGCGCCGATCGGCGTCGAAGACGATCACGGCGTCCACGAGCGAGTTCATGATCACGGTGAGGCGTTCGCGCTCCGCCATCAGCTCACCGACGCTCGACCGCCGATACGTCTCGAGCTGCTCGGCCATCGCGTTGAACGAGCGGCCGAGCGCCGCGATCTCCTCGCTGCCGCTCACGCGCACGCGGGCGGAGAGATCGCCCTGCGCGAGCCGCCGCACGCCGAGGTCGAGCACCGCGATGGGGCGCAGCAGACGTCGACCGCGCGCCCACGCGAGCAGCACCCCGACGAGCGACGCGATCGTGACCGTGATCGCCAACACCCGCGCGCGATCCTCCGCGTTGGCCTTCGCGAGCTCGCTCTTTTCGGCCATCGCGCGGCGGTTCAGGTCGCGGATGGCGCGCGCGGTCACGCGCAGGCGCTCGGCGGCGTCGACCGCTTCGGAGGGATCGTCGGCCGCGCCGGGAAGTCGGCGGCTGACCCCGCCGACTCGATCACGAAGTCGCTCGAAGCGCACGCGGAGCTCGCGTGTCAGATCGGTCTCGCCGCGCTCGGTGACGTTCTGCTCCTGCAGCGCGAGCGCCTCCTCCATGGAGGCGAGCGCTCGCCGGATCGGGACGCGATCGACGGAGTCGACGTCGATCGCGGCGCGCACGTCGCCCAGGCCGTCGAGCATCGCGTCCATCGCGTCGATCGTGCGGCTGTTCTCGTAGACGATCGCGGCCGGCTCCGCGCCGAGCGACACGAGGCCCACCGCGCCGAGCGAAGCGGTGACCCCGAGCGCGACGAAGAGCGGCGCTTGGGCGATCCAGAGGTGGGTCTGGAGCTTCATGCGCGGCCTCCTCGCGCGTGAAGTGACTCGTTCGAATCGCCCGACGGAGGCGAGTGAGCCGTGAGGTCGGTCGACGTGCTCGTGCGGCGTGGCTCGTCGGCGCCGAGGATGTGCACGTCGTAGCCCGCGGCCTCGCGGACGAGGCGCTCGGGCACGGTGCGGCGGAGCCACGCGCGCCATCCGCTCGCGCTCGACGCGCCGATCACGATGTCGCGGACCCCGTGGCTCGCCGCGAAGTCGAGGATCCCCGCCACCGGATCGGGCGACTCGACGACCATCACCTCCGCGCCGAGCTCACGCGCGAGGTCGGCCGCGTCGGCCACGATGCGTCGGGTGGTCGCGTCGATGCGATCGGGGGCCTCGCTCGGCGTGCGCACGTAGACCGCGAACCAGTGGGTGTTGAGGCGACCCGCCATCCGCGAAGCGTGACGGAGGAGCTGGCGCGTGCGAGGCGAGCGCGACGAGAGGCAGACCATCAGGCGGCCCACCGCCGTGTCCGCCTCGCGCGATCGCGGCGCCGCGGAGCGCTCGAGCGACTCGGCGACCTCGCGCAGGGCGAGCTCGCGCAGGACGGTCAGGTTCTCCGGCTTGAAGAAGTTCGCCAGCGCCCAGGTCGCTCGCTCACGGTCGTAGACCTTGCCGGCGCGCAGGCGCGCGAGGAGATCCGCGGGGGGAAGGTCGACGTCGACGATCTCGTCCGCGCGTTTGAGGAACGAGTCGGGCACCGTCTCGCGCACGCGCGTGCCGGTCGCGCGGTGGACCACGTCGTTGAGGCTCTCGAGGTGCTGCACGTTGAGCGCGCCGATCACGTCGATGCCGGCGCGCAGGAGCGCGAGGGCGTCCTCGAAGCGTCGCCGCCGCGCGGAGCCGGGCGCGTTCGTGTGCGCGAGCTCGTCGACGAGCACGACCTTCGGCGCACGCTTCACCACCGCGTCGACGTCGAGCTCGCGCAGGTCGAGCCCGCGGTAGTGGATCGTGCGGAGCGGCACCTGCTCGAGGCCGTGCACGAGCGCCTCGGTCTCCGCGCGAGCGTGCGTCTCGACGTAGCCGATCACGACGTCGACGCCGCGCCGCTTCAGCTCGTGGGCCTCCTGCAGCATGCGATACGTCTTGCCCACGCCGGCGGCCGGGCCGAGGTAGATCTTCAGCCGCCCCTCGCGCGCACGGCGCGCGGCGTCGAGGTAGCGTCGCGAACGCGCGCTCGGCGCCGCGTCGGGCGGATCGTCGTCGGCTCGCTCGCTCATGGCGCACGCCCGAAGCGCTCGTCGAGGCGCAGGTTGAGCTCGAGGACCCGCACGAGCCGGGCGTCGCTCGGACCGATCGCGCGCGAGACCTCCGTGATCGTCGAACGTACGTCGGCCACGTCGACGCTTCGCGCGGCTGCGATGCGTGGGGCTTGGGCGAGCGCGCCCTCGAGCGTGACGTCGGGGTCGAGACCGGAGCCCGAGGCGAGCACGAGATCCACCGGCGCGCGCTCGACGTCGAGCTGCTCGAGGGTGGCGGTGACGCGTTCGCGCAGCGCGGGGTTGCTGACCGCGAGGTTGCTGCCGCCCGTCGCCGAGGCGTCGTAGCCGACCGCGGAGGGGCGACCCCAGAGGTACGCGTCGCGGGTGAAGGTCTGCCCGACGAGCGTGCTGCCGACGACGCGACCGTCGCGTTCGACGAGCGAGCCACGCGCGTTCTCGGGGGCGAAGAGGGCACCCGAGGCGAGCAGGGTGGCGGGGTAGAGCACGGCGCAGAGCGCGAGGGTGAGGACGGTGAGACGGAGGCTGGAGCCGAACATGGGGATCTCCGATTCGAAGGTACGGTCGTGCGGTACGAGGGGGCGGGTCGCGGGCGTTCAGGCGCCGAGCGCGGTCAGGAGCACGTCGAGGAGCTTGATGCCGACGAAGGGCGCGACGACGCCGCCGAGGCCGTAGACGAGCAGGTTGCGGCGGAGCAGCGCGTTCGCGCCGACGGGGCGGTACTGCACGCCGCGGAGCGCGAGCGGCACGAGGGCCGGGATGATCAGCGCGTTGAAGATCAGCGCGCTGAGGATCGCGCTGCGCGGCGAGCCGAGCGCCATCACGTCCAGCGCCGCGAGCTCGGGGAGCGCCGCGACGAAGAGCGCGGGTACGATCGCGAAGTACTTCGCGACGTCGTTGGCGATGCTGAAGGTCGTCAGCGCGCCGCGCGTCATCAGGAGCTGCTTGCCGATTTCGACGACCTCGATGAGCTTCGTCGGATCGCTCTCGAGGTCGACCATGTTGGCGGCCTCCTTCGCGGCTTGGGTGCCGCTGTTCATCGCGACGCCGAGGTCGGCTTGCGCGAGCGCGGGCGCGTCGTTGGTGCCGTCGCCCATCATCGCGACCAGGCGACCGTCGCGCTGCTCGCGCTCGATGTACGCGAGCTTCTGCTCGGGCGTCGCTTCGGCGATGAAGTCGTCGACGCCGGCGGCCTTCGCGATGAACGCGGCCGTGATCGGGTTGTCGCCCGTGACCATCACGATGCGCAGACCCATGCGACGCAGGCGCGCGAAGCGCTCCGCGATGCCGTCCTTCAGCACGTCGGAGAGCTCGACGACGCCGAGCGCGCGGGCGTCGCGTACGACGACGAGCGGGGTGCCTCCGCGCTCGGCCACCGAATGCGCGCTCTTGCGCACCGCCTCCGGGAGCTCGCCGCCCGCTTCGCGCAAGAAGCGCTCGGCCGCGTCGATCGCGCCCTTCCGCAGGCGCGTTCCGTCCCGGAGATCGACGCCCGAGAGGCGCGTGCGCGCGCTGAACGGGACCACCGTGCCGGCGCTCATCGCGGGTGCGTCGCTCTCCTTCCCGGCGAGGATCGCGATCGATCGACCTTCGGGCGTGTCGTCGCCTTCCGAAGCGGCGAGGACCGTGTCGAGGAGGAGCTCGCGCGGCACGCCCGGCGCGGGGTGGAACGCGGTCGCTTGTCGGTCGCCCTTCGTGATGGTGCCCGTCTTGTCGAGGAGCACGGTGTCGACGTCGCCCGCGAGCTCGACCGCGCGGCCGCTCTTGGCCACGAGCTTGGCCGCGAGCGCGCGATCCATGCCGGCGATGCCGATCGCGGCGAGCAGCGCGCCGATGGTGGTCGGGATGAGACAGACGAGGAGCGCGACGAGGGTGGGGACGTCGAGGTGCGCGTCGAAGTAGCGCGCCATCGGCTCGAGGCAGACGGTGACGAGCAGGAACGCGAGCGTGAGGCCCGAGAGGAGGATCGTGAGCGCGAGCTCGTTCGGCGTCTTCTGACGCTTGGCGCCTTCGACGAGCGCGATCATGCGATCGAGGAAGGACCCACCCGGCTCCGCGGTGACGCGCACGTCGATCTCGTCCGAGAGCACGCGCGTGCCGCCGGTGACGCTCGATCGGTCGCCGCCCGCTTCACGCACCACGGGCGCGCTCTCGCCGGTGATCGCGGACTCGTCGATGCTCGCGACGCCCCGCACGATCTCACCGTCGGCGGGGATGGTCTCGCCCGCCGCGACGCGCACGAGATCGCCGGGGCGCAGCGCGTCACCGTCGATCTCCTCGATCGCGCCGTCGTCTCGCACGCGGCGGGCGCGGGTCTTGGCGCGCGCGGCGCGCAGCGACTTCGTCTGGGCCCGACCGCGCGCTTCGGCGAGCGCTTCGGCGAAGCTCGCGAAGAGCACGGTGAGCCAGAGCACGACCGAGACGACGCTCGCGTAGAGGCGGTCGCCGGGAGAGAGCGCGATCGCGATCGTGGTGAGCACGGCGCCGATCTCGCACGTGAACATCACGGGGTTCCGCGCCATGCGTCGAGGCGAGAGCATGACGAAGGAGTCGCGGAGGGCTGCGCGGAGCTGAGTGGGCTCGAAGAGCTTGGAGGGTGCGCGTTGCATGGTCGATTCGATCTTTCGTTCGTCGCGTGAGCGCGTCGCTCAGCCGAGGCGGAGGTGCTCGGCGACCGGTCCGAGGACGGCGGCGGGCAGGAAGAGCAGGGCGCCGAGCAAGAGCACGCTGCCGACGAGGAAGGCGCCGAACACGAAGGTGTTCGTGCGCAGCGTGCCGCTCGTCTCGGGGACGAGGCGCTTGCCGCCGAGGTTCCACGCGATCGCGAGCGGGAGGACGATCGGGAGGTAGCGCCCGAGGATCATCCAGAGCCCGGTCACGACGTTCCACGGCACGGTGTCGTCGCCGAGGCCCTCGAAGCCGCTGCCGTTGTTCGCGGCGGCCGAGCTCATCTCGTAGAGGATCTGCGAGAAGCCGTGCGGGCCCGGGTTCGAGGTCGTCGACGCGCCGAGATCGGTGGCGGCGAAGATCGCCGTGCCGCCGAGGATGAGCAGCGGTGGTAACAAGAGCGCGAGGGTCGCGAGCGTCATCTCGCGCGCCTCCACCTTGCGACCGAGGTACTCGGGCGTGCGGCCGACCATCGTGCCCGCGAGGAAGACCGCGAGGATCACGTAGAGGAACATGTTGATCATGCCGACCCCGACGCCGCCGTAGATGCAGCTCAGGAACATGCCGCCGAGCTGGAGGCTGTCGTGCATGGCGGCGACGGAGCCGTTCGAGGTCGAGGTGGTGGCGACGGCCCAGAAGCTGCCGACGGCCTCGCCGAAGCGGAGCTCCTTGCCCTCGAGGTTCGGGCCGGCGGCGACGTCGAGCCCGGCGACTGCGGCGTTCGGGGCGAGCTCGAGCTGCGTGGCGGGGATCGAGAAGAGGAGGAAGAGCGCGGTCATCGCGGCGAAGATCACGCGCGCGTCGCCGGGCCGGCGGGTCATGCGGGGGTCGAGTTGGGACCGAAGTAGCCGCCGCCGTTGGTGCCGAGCTGCTTGATCGCGACGATCGCCGCGACGGGGCCGCGCGCGATCCGCTGGACGCTGCCTTCGAGGGTCTCGGCGACCGCGGCGCCTTCGAGCGTCATCGGCGACGCGCGCGACGTCTCGGTGGAAGTCACCGAGGGTGAGCCGGCCGTCGTGGCGCTCGCCGCGCAGACCGCGCGCGAGAGCGGCGAGGCAGGCGATGCCGGACGCGGCGCTCGTGAACTGGAGCCAACCGACGCCCAGGATCTGGCTCAGACAGCTGAGCGCGACCTCGCCGGAGTAGTGTTGGAGGTTGGTGTTGGTGGTGAAGCTCGACGCGGTGTGAAACGCGAGATCCGGCGGCATGCCACCGATCGAATCCGGATTGAGCGGCAGCGATCCCTGGAACGCGAAGACGAACCACGAGACGCCGAAGAGAATCGTGTTGAACGCGAAGAGCGCGCCGAGGTAGCCGCGCAGATCTTGGAACCGCCGAGGACCGAGCACTCGGTCGAGGACGGCGTCGAGTCGATCGCCCGTGGTGTCGAGCGCGCGACCGAGCAGGGACGCGACCGGGATGGACAGCGCGGCGGTGAGCGCGAGGAGCGCGAAGACGAGGAGCGTGTCGGTCACGAGAAGCGCTCCGGCTGCAGGAGCGCGATCAGCAAATAGACGGCGACGCCGAGGGCGGTCGCGGACGCAAGGATCGTCATGAAGTCCTCCGAGGCCGCTCGAACGGCGGCGTGCGCGGACTGCATTAGCGACCCTCGTGCCAGGTGGCGGCGGACTCGGAAACGCACGCGATCGCAGGCGGTCGACGCTTCGTGGACCGTGCCGTCTTGCATTTCGCAAGCCTCGCGGGTTGCGGGCGTCGCACTTCGCAAGACGCCGCGCGCAAGAGCCGCGAACCGCGGGGATTTCATCGCGGCACGGATGCTGATACGGGCGCGTTCGACGACGCGAGCCCCCAGTTCGGAGCGCCCGATCGCCGTCGAGGTCGTCATGCTCAGCTCTCGTGTTTGGACGTGGATGCTTCTCCTCGCGATCGCGTCACCGGCCGCCGCTCAGTCTTCCGAGGTCGAAGGGCGCGGCGGGATCGGCGCGTCCGCCGACGGTGGTGTGGGCGATGCGACGGGGGGCGAGGGCGCGTGGGGTGGAGAGGTCGGCGCCACGTCTTCACCGAGTCTGCCGCTGACGTCCGACGGTGCGCCGGCGGACGGGGGCGACTCCGCGGTCGAACGCAGCGCGTCGGTGGACCAGGCGTCGGTGGGCACGCAGGAAGTCGCGCAACCCGCGGACGAGCCCGCGGAGGAGGCAGCCGATTCTTCGGACGATTCTTCGGACGATTCTTCGGACGATTCTTCGGACGAAGGGGGCGTCGAGATCTCGCCCTTCGGGATGGTCGAGGCGTTCTTCCTCTGGAGCTTCCGCGACCCGGACAACGGCATCGTCGCGCTGCGCGGCTTCGACAACCGACACGCGAGCTTCACGCTCGCGAACGTCGTCTTCGGCGCCGATCTCGCGTACCGCGACGCCTACGCACGCATCGCGCTGCAGTGGGGCCACACGCCCGCCAGCTACTACGGCGCGGAGCCGGCAGACCTCGGTGGCTTGGGGGTGGGCAGCACGGGTCCGCAACTCTGGCAGGTCATTCAGGAAGCCTACGTCGGCTACCGCGCGAGGCTCGGCTCGTACGAGATCCCGGTCGAAGCGGGTGTCTTCCTCTCGCCGGTCGGCAACGAGAGCCTGAACATCGCCGGTCAATGGCACTTCTCTCGTAGCAATCTCTTCTACGGGCTTCCGTTCTATCACTCGGGCGCACGAAGCCGGGTGGAAGTGGGGGCGTTCACCCTGGGCGTCGGGGTGTTCAACGGCATCAACAAGATCGTCGACGACAACCGAAACAAGTCGGTGATCGCGCACGTGGGTTGGGGATCCGAGCGCGCCCACGCGACGTTGCTCTACTTGGGCGGCCACGAGCAGCCGCACGGCACGCCGGGTCGCGCGTGGCGGCACCTGCTCGACTTCGCGTTCGACTGGACGCCGACCGAGCTCGTGTCGTTTCGTGGACAGCTCGACGGCGGCACGGAAGCGACCGTGGGCGACGAGCGCTACTGGTGGCTCGCGACGGCGCTCGACGTCGAGGTGCGGCCGGCATCCTGGCTCGGCCTCGCCGCGCGAGGGGACTTCTTCCGCGACGCGTCGCCCGACGGCGCGTCCCCGCTCTACTGGGCCGGTGCGGAGTGGGTGTCGAGCGTGACGACGACCGCGCGGTTCACGCCGACGCAGGGGCTCGATCTCTACCTCGAGTACCGCCACGACCACGCGGAGGCGGAGGTCTTCTACGAGGGCGACGTCACGGATCCGAGCGTGCGCTCGCAGGACACGATCACGATCGGCGTGGTGGGGCACCTGCAGTGAGTGACGACTACGACGTTCTCTGGCGCGACGCGGCCAAGCACGGGCGCGCGGGTCGACTCGACGAGGCGGAGTCTCTCGCGCGTCACGCGCTCGCGCGCTCGCCGACGCGCCCCGAAGCGTTCGTGGTGCTCGCCGCCATCGCGGAGTGCCGGAACCGCACCGACGAGGCACAGGAGTACCTGAGGGCGGCGCTCGTCTTCGCACCGACGCATCCGCCCGCGCATGCGAGCCTCGCGCGGCTGACGCGCCTCGGCGCTGCGCGCGCGCCGCTCTGGGGCGACGAGTGAGACCGCGGCCCGACCCCGCGCGTGTCGTCGCGGTCAACGTCCGGTTCGCGATCGTCGCTCTCCTCGTCGCGAGCACGTGCGTGAGCCGCTGGGTCGCGCTGCTCGGTGCGCTCGCGCTGGTCGCGCTGCTCGTGGTCGACCGCGAGGATCGGGAGGGCGACGAGTGAGGACTCGGTGGATGACGCGCGCCGCACCTTCAGATCCCCCAGCGCTTGCGTTTGCGCCAGAGTGTCGAGGGGTCGATGCCGAGGATGCTCGCGGCTTCTTCTTGCGTCGCGGTGCGCGCGAGCACCGCCTCGACGTGCGCGCGCTCGAGCGCCTCGATCGTGACGTCGCCCCCGACCCCGAGCATCGCGGTGACCTCGTGCGGCCGCGCGCTCACGCGGGGCGAGAACGACGTCGGCTGCAGCGTCCGGCTGCGCGTGAGCACGAGCGCGCGCTCCATCTCGTTGCGGAGCTCGCGCACGTTGCCCGGCCAGTCGTAGGCGACGAGCGCGGCCTCCGCCTCGGGCGAGAGCTCCGGCTCGGGCCGCCCCGCTTGTTTGGCCGCGAACGTGAGGAAGTGGCGAGCGAGCGCGGGCAGATCCTCCCGGCGTCGTCGGAGCGGTGGCACGTCGATCTCCACCACGTTGAGGCGGTAGAGCAGGTCGAGTCGGAACGCGCCCTCCTTCACCGCGTCCTCCAGATCGCGGTTGGTCGCGGCGACGATGCGCACGTTCGCGCGGCGGGTGCGGGCGTCGCCGACGCGCTCGAACTCGTGGTCCTGCACGAAGCGCAGGAGCTTCGCCTGCATCACGGGCGAGATCTCGGAGATCTCGTCGAGGAAGAGCGTGCCTCCGTCCGCGGCTTCGACGCGCCCGATCGCGTCCTTCACCGCGCCGGTGAAGGCGCCCCGTGCGTGGCCGAAGAGCTCCGCGGCGAGCAGATCCCCCGTCAGCGTCGGGCAGTTCACGGTCACGAAGGGACGCTCGCGGCGGGGGCTGCGGTCGTGGATCCAGCGCGCGAGGACGCCCTTGCCGGTGCCGCTCTCGCCGCGGAGCAGGCAGGGCACGTCGGAGTCCGCGGCGCGCTCCGCGACGTCGAGCGCGTTGCGCATCTCGGTCGAGCGCGTCGTGAGCACCGGCGAGGGCTGCGTCGCGTCGAGCATGTCCTCGAGCGTCTGCACACGATCCTCGAGCTTGCGGCGGCTCACGAGGCGCGCGAGCACGTGGCGCACCTGCGCGGGCGTGAAGGGCTTGGGCAAGAAATCGCTCGCGCCGCGCCGCATCGCTTCGACCGCGGTCTCGAAGGTCGCGAAGGCGGTGATCACCACGACCGCGGTGCTGCGGCTCGCGTCGAGCAGCTCGGGCACGAGCGCGAGCCCGTCCTGATCGCCGAGCCGGAGATCCAAGAACGCGACGTCGACCGGCGCGCGACGCAGCGCACGAAGCGCGCTCTCCGCGTCGCTCGCGAGCTCGACGGTGGCGCCCGTGCTCTCGAGACAGGCTCCGAGCGTCTTGCGAATCGGAGCTTCGTCGTCGACCACCAACGTCCGCAGCGTCATGCGCGCAGCTTGGACCGGCGGTGCAGGTGCTGCACTCTCTCCGCGATGGATCGACCACGCTCGACGAGAGCCGCGCGTGGGCGTACGAAGGTCGCGCCGTGACGGATCCCATCGGCCCGCTCGCTCGCGCGCATCGACGTGTCCGCAGCCTCGCGCTCGTGGTGGGCGCGCCTGCGGTGCTCCTGCTCGGTGGCGCGCTGCCTTCGACGGGCGAGCCGTTCGAGACGCCGGCGCGCATCGGCGCGGCGTCGCTCGTGGTGCTCGGCGCCGCGCTGCTCGTGCGGCGCTGGGTGCTCGGTGCGTCGCTCGTCACGCTCGGGCTGCTCGGCACCGTGGGCGCGCATGCGCTCGCGCTGGCGACGAAGCCTCACGCGGTCGTGCTCGCGCTCGCGGTGGTGGTCGTCGTCGTGCTCACCTCGCTGGCGACCCCGCCCGAGCATCACGCGCGACGACCGCCGAAGTGGCAACCGCCGGTGCTGCACACGCTCGCGCTCTCGTCGCTCGCGGGTTGGTTCGTCGTCGTCGCGCTCGAGCGGGACGTGCTGCTCGATCGGAGCGTCGCTGCGGCCACGCTGGCGCTCGCGCTCCTCGGGGTCGGCATCTGGACTTGGCGCGAGCCTCGGCGCCGTCGCTTCTTCGGTGTCGCGTCGCTCGTGCTCTTCGCGGCGCTCGCCGCGTTCGCGCCGGGCCTGGATGCGCTGCTCAGCGCGGCGCTGCCGGCGGCGCTCCTCCCGCTCGTGGTGGTGCGCGGCAACGAAGGATCGTGGGTGGCGTCGGCCGCGTCGTCGGTGCTCGAGCACCCGCCGCGCATGCTCGTGGTCACCTTCCTCGTGCTCTGCTTCGGCGGTGCGGTGCTGCTCGCGCTGCCGGCGTCCACGGAGTCGGGCGTGCCGATCTCGGTCGTCGACGCGGCGTTCACCGCGGTGAGCGCCGTCTGCGTGACCGGTCTCGCGACGGTGGACACTCCCACCACGTTCAGCCCCTTCGGTGAAGGCGCGATCCTGTTTCTGATCCAGGTCGGCGGCCTCGGGATCATGACCTTCTACACCGCGGCGCTGGCGGCGCTCGGACAGCGATTGAGCCTGCGGCACGAGAGCACCATCGCGGCGTCGATCAACGTGCGGGAGCGGCAGGAGCTCGTGCGCACGTTGGCGCGTTTGCTCGCGTTCACCTTCGTGGTGGAGCTCGTCGGCGCAGCGCTCCTGACGCTCGCGTTCGTCCTCCGTGGCGAGGCGTTCCTCGACGCGCTCTGGCGGGGCGTGTTCACCTCCGTCAGCGCCTTCTGCAACGCCGGGTTCGCGCTCCAGTCCGACAGCCTGATCGGCTACCAGGACGATCCGCTCGTGCTCCACGTGATCGCGATCGTGATCGTGCTCGGCGGACTCTCGCCGGCGGCAGCGATCGCGCTCCCGAGCTTCGCGCGGCGTCGACCGATCGCGCTGCAGATCAAGCTCGGGCTCGTGGCGACCGCGGTGTTGTTGGTCGGTGGCTTCGTGCTCTACGGGTTCCTCGAATGGAACGTGTCCCTCGCGGGGATGAGCGCGGGCGATCGCCTCCACAACGCGTGGTTCCAGTCGGTCACACTCCGCACGGCGGGGTTCAACAGCGTGGACCTCGCGCAGACGCGCCCCGCGACGCAGACCCTGATGATCGTGTGGATGTTCGTGGGCGGAAACCCCGGAGGAACCGCGGGTGGCGCCAAGACCACCACGGCGGCGCTCTTGGTGCTGATGGTGATCGCCGCGATGCGCGGGCGTCCCTTCGTCGACGTGTTCGGTCGCCGCGTGCCCCACGCGACCATCTACCGCGCAGCGGCGGTGTTCACGGTGGGTGTGCTCTCCGCGGTCGGCCTGCTCGCCGCGCTCCAGATCACCCAAGCGATGCCGTTGCACGTGGCGGTCTTCGAGACGGTCTCCGCGCTCGCCACGGTGGGGCTCTCGATCGGCGGCACCGCGCAGCTCGACGAGGTCGGCAAGGTGCTCGTGATGATCGGCATGTTCGCGGGTCGCGTCGGTCCGCTCACGCTCTTCCTGTTCCTCTCGGAGCAGCGCAGCGACGAGCTCTGGAAGCACCCCGAAGAAGAGGTGGACGTCGGATGAGCAAACAAGCCTTGGTGGTCGGCCTCGGTCAGTTCGGGCTCGCGCTCTCGCGCGCGCTCACGTCCAAAGGCGTCGAGGTGCTGGCGGTGGATCGTCGCGAAGAGACGGTACGCGCGGCGGCGGCGTTCGTGACCGAAGCGGTGGCGCTCGACGCGACCGACGAAGTGGCGCTCGCGCGCACGTTGCCGGAGCGACGTGATCTCTGCGTGTGCGCGATCGGCGACGAGTCGCGCGAGAGCTCGATCATCGTGACCGCGCTCTTGCGTCAGCTCGGGGCCAAGCGCCTCGTGGCACGCGCGACCAACCCGCTCCACGAACGCATTCTGCGGCTCATCGGCGCGCACGAGGTGGTCAACCCCGAGGCCGCGTTCGGCGAGCGCTTCGCCAACCACCTGCTGCATCCGCTGGTCGTCGACGAGATCCAGCTCGGCAACGATCTCGTGCTCACGGAGCTGCGTCCGCCCGCGAGCTGCGTCGGTCGGAGCCTCGCGGATCTCGCGTTCCCGCGGCGCTACGGGATCACCGTCGTGGCGGTGCGACACGGCGAGAACGGCGCGGTGGAGATGCCGGATCCGAAGCGCAACCTCGCGGCCGACGATTTGCTCGTGGTGGTCGCCAAGACGGGTCAGGTCGGGCGCTTCATGGAGAGCCTCGCGTGAACACCGTCGGCCGTCAGGTGCTGCGCACGCTCGCGGTGCTCGTGGTGCTGCAGGTGCTCACGTCGTTCGTGGGCGCGTGGTTGCTCGGGCGCATGACGCCTGCGGTCGAGCGCATCCTCGTGGAGAACGAGCGCAGCCTCGAGGCGGTGGAGCGGATGGCGCTCGCGCTCGCGGAGGCCAAGCACGTGTCCGACGCGCCGTCGCGCTTCGTCGCCGCGCTCGCGATCGCGGAGGGCAACGTCACCGAGGAGGCCGAGCGCGAGGAGCTGCACGCGCTCCGAGAGGGTCACGAGGCGGCGCTCGCAGGCGATCGGGGCGCGCAGGAGCGGGTGGTCGGCGCGCTCGCGCGGCTCGGCCGCATCAACCGCGACGCGATGGAGCGCTCCAACCGGGAGGCACAACGGCTCGGGCTCGCGGGCGCGTGGGTGGTGGCGCTCTTCGGTGTGATCGGTCTGATCGGCAGCGTGATCGCGGTGGTGCGCACGAGGCGTCGGCTCGTGGCGCCGCTGCGCGTGCTGGCGGACGTGGTCACCGATCACGCGCGGGGCGGCAGCCACCGTCGTTGTCCGCGCACCGAGGGCGGCGAGCTCGGCGAGGTGCTCGGCAACGTCAACGAGCTGCTCGATCGCATCGAGCGCGCGAAGCCGAAGCCCGAGGCGCTCGATCCGCGCGACGAGGCGTTGCTGCGTTTGCTCGACGCGCGTGAGGAGGCGACGTGGATCCTCGACGAGTCGGGGAGCGTGAAGGCCGCCAACGCGGCCGCCCTCGACGCCCTCGCGGCCGATCCGGCGCTCCGCGAGCGCTTGGCCGAGGCGGTGGCGGCGGGCGCGTTCGAAGGCGCGAAGGTCACTGCGGTGCGCGGTGGGGCGTTGATCGAGCGCGGGTGAATGCGATCGAGCGGAGCTCGTCCGGATCGCTCGCCGTGTTCGCGTGAATCGCGTGAATCGCGTGAATCGAGCGCGTGCGTGCGCTCAGCGAGCGAACGCGTGCGTCACGCCGGTGACGACGAGCTGGAGGTAGGTCGCCGCGAGCGTGGCGTCGTCTGGGTCGGTCACCGCCGCGAAGCTCCAGACGTCGTCTTCGGCGTGGAGGAGCTCGAGCCCTTCGATCTTCGCCGTGGTCGGGCGGCCGTTCGCGTCGAGGATCGGGGTGTCCACGACCGCGTCGCCGCGGACGAGCCCGAGCCGTGCGCCGACCATGACGCCGTCGGCGTAGGTGTCGGGCGAGTCCTCCGCGCATGCGACGTAGACGAAGCTCGGATGCGAGGGGGCGAACGACGTGGGCCACGACGTCGCGTCGGTGAAGCCGAAGCGCACGCCTCGCTCGGTGCCGAGCGCGTACACGTGGGAGTCCCCGAGCGACGGGAGCGCGCCACCGTCGAGCCACGCGAGCAGCTCGCGCGTCGACACGGCGAGGGTGGCGTCGATCGGCTGGAGCGCGCCGCGCGGTGCGCCGTTGCCGCGCTGGAGGAGCAGAACGTCGTCGCCGACCACGATCGCTCCCTCCACGTTGAGCTCGCTGCCCGAGAAGTCGGTGCGCTCGCGCAACGCGGCGTAGAGCGCGGCGCCGTCGCGAATCCGGATGTTTCCACGTCGATCGAGCACGACGGCGCGTTCGCGGGCGGAGGTCGATCCGGAGCCGAAGGCGACGAAGCGCGCGTCCTCACCGGCGCCGATCACCACGCACGCTTCGAGGTCGGGCTTCACGGGCTTGGGGACGACGTCGAGTGGCGCTCCGGTGCCGAACGCGACGGGGGACACGAGCCCGTCCACGAGGCGCGCGAGCGCGTGCGCGTCGTCCTGCACGATCACGAGCGCGTCTCCGAAGCGGCGCAGGCCGGAGGCCGCGCGCACGGGTGGGTGATCCGGGAGATCGAAACGGAGCGGCCGCGACGCGACGATGCGCGCGACGAGAGAGGCGCTCGGGTGTGCCCGTCGGACCGCGCTCACGCGGAGACTCCGAGCTCGCGCTGAACGTCGGAGCCGAGCACACAGCGTTGTCCGACGAGCCGATCGAGATCGGTGTGCACCGCGAGCGCGCTGTTCGCGTCGTCGAGCGCGTGCTCGTAGCGCGCCTTGATGTCCCGACGGGTGAGCGCTTCGAGGTAGCGACGCACCTCGTCGCGGGTCTCGAGCAGCAGCGGAGGCACCGCCTGCGGCTCTCCCTTCTCGTTCTTGGCGACCATCGTGAAGAACGAGGTGTTCGTGTGCTTCACCTCCCCGGAGGTCACGTTCTCGGAGTCGACGCGGATGCCGACCACGAGCGAGGTGCGACCGACCCAGTTCACCGACGCGCGCAGCGTGACGAGCTCGCCGACCTCGACGGGGGCGCGGAAGAACGCGCCGTCGACGCTGACGGTGACGCAGTAGGTGCCGGCGTGGCGGGCCGCGCTCGCGTACGCGATCTGATCCATCAGCCGCAGCAGAACACCGCCGTGCACCTTGCCGCCGAAGTTGGCGTACGACGGAATCATCAGCTCGGTGAGCGCGACGTGAGAGGCGCGCACGGGGCGCGGCGCGAGAGGCGTCATGCCGCGACGATATCGCGAGGCGTGGTGAATGTGCGCGGCGGGCTCCGATCGAGAGCTCGCGTCCGGGTGCCACGAGGCGTCGTCGACGTGACGAGCGCCGCCATCATGCGGTCGTCACGCGAGGAAACGCGCGCGCTCGTCCGGGGTCGGGATGCGGCATTGATCGAGCTTGCCCCAGATGCGGTAGCGCAGGCGCGCGACCACGCGGTAGCCGAGGTCGGTGAGGAACGCCGGCACGAAGCGGAAGATCGCGAGCGCGCGCGCGAAGCCGCGGACGTGCTTGCAGACGTGGAAGATCGCGTGGCTGCGCACGTGCACGCGCTCGCCGGTCTCGCCCTGCTCGACGAAGATCACGGTCTCGAGGGTGCGGGGCAGCGACGGGTGTCGTTCGAGGATCGAGGCCGCGGTCGGACCTTGGAGCGGCGCGAAGCGGAGCTTGCCGTCGGGATCGTGATCGAGGAGCCACTGCACGGACTTGTCGCAGAGCCCACACATCCCGTCGTAGAGCACGAGGCGCGGGGGCAGGCTGGGGGCGTCCGATCCGTCCATGAGACGAATCATGGAGCCTTCGTCGCTCACGTCCAGCATCGCGTGCGTGGCGGCGTTTCGTGCGGACGCGCGAGGTGGCCGAGCTCGGTGGCGTCGTGCTCACTCCGCCGCGTCGACGCGGAACGCGCTCGTGTCGAGCGGTCCCTCGCCTTCGCCGAGCGCGCGCAGCAGGTCGCGCAGCGCGGTCTCGTTCGGTGCGATCGCGAGCCCACGTGAAAGGTGCGTCCGTGCTGCGTCACGCTCACCCGCCTCCGCCGCGAAGAGCGCGTGTTGGTAGCTGTGCCAGAGCACGCGACGGCGCGTCTCCGGATCGCGCGGCTCGCCGAGCAGCCGCTCGAGCTCCGTCCAGCGCGCGAGCTGCGTCGCTTCGCCTTCGCGCACGTCGGTCTCGGTCGCCCCGGCGGCGAGCACGCGGAACTGCAGCTCGTGCGGCGCGAGCGTCTCGTACACGTCGCGCGGCACGCGCAGGTCGAGCTCCACGATCACCGGGCGCTCGCCCGCCACAGTCTGCAGCGCGGCGAGCCCGAAGCGACCTTCCAACAAGTAGTCGCCGAGCAGCGCGCGCAGCTCGGGAGCCTCGGTCGCGAGTCGCTCGACGAGGCCCGGGTACGTCAGGAAGGGGACGGGCACGAGCGTGACGTCCGGGCGGATCCGTTCCGTGGCTTCGCCGCCCCAGTAGCGGAAGATCGTGCTCGGATCGTGGGCGATCAGGATGGCGCGCGACGGCAGCTCGCGACGGATCGGATCGTCGAAGAGGTCGGTGTCGCGAAAGCCCGCGAGGCTCGCGGTGCGGCCGAGGGTCGCGGGCGGGACGAGCGCGAGGCCGAGCGTCAGGACCGCAAGTGCGAACGCGCCGCGTGGAGAGAAGAAGCTCGCGAGCGTCGCGACGAACGCGCCCGCGAGGATCGCCGCGGCCGCGAAGGCCGGCATCAGGTACCCGAGCGCGTCCGGGTTGTGGCGGACGAAGCCGAGCCACGCGCGCGCCATCACGAAGATCACGAGCACGAGCGACCAGAGCACGCCGACGCGTCGCCCTGCGGGTCGTCGGATCAACACGTAGGCGCCCGCGATCGCGAGCGCGAGCGTCACGACGTGCAGCCCTTCGCCGAGCTGCACGAGCACGTCGAGCGTGCGATCGCCGAGCGGATCCGGGACGCCCGCGCCTTGGTTCTTCTGGAACGCCTGCGCGCTGACCACCCACCAGACACGCGCCGCGGTGTCGGGCTCACCGAGCGTGAGGAACGCGCGGCCCGCGCGGAGTGGCAAGTAGAGGTAGAGGAAGAGGCCGGAGAGCACGAGGCCGGCGCCGACGAGGAACGGGCGTCGACCGCGCGCGGCGACGACGCGCGCGAGGGTCGCGGCGCCCGCGGGCAACAGGAGCAAGCCGAGGAAGTGATGGTTCGCGAGCGCGAGCCCGAGCGCGAAGCTCGCGTGGTAGAGCGGGCGCGCGTCGCTCGTCGGCCACGACGCTTCGAGGCGCACGAGGCGTTCGATCGCGAGCATCACGAGGAACGCTTGGAGCGCGTAGACTTCGGGTCGCACCGCTTGCATCCACCACGCGTAGCTGCCGCACGCGAGCCAGGTGCTCCCGATCGCGAGCACCGACGCGGCACGCGAGGGCGCGCCCGCTTGATCGAAGGTCGCGCGCGCGGCGCGAAAGACGCAGAGCGCGGCGCCCGCGGTGAAGAACGCGCTCGCGAGCGCGACGCGGTACGCGAGCGGACCGACGGGGAGCAACCAGCCCAGCAGCGTGGTGACGATCCCGAAGAGCGGATGACCCGGCGGGTGCGAGATGCCGAAGTCGGTCGCCTGCGCGACGAGCTCGCCGGAGTCGAGCCAGTAGTCGTGGGCGGAGGTCGACGCGAGCCACGCGGCCAAGGGGACGCCGACCGCGAGGGCAGCGGGCCACGGGCCCCCCTCGTGGTGTTCGGCGGACGCCATGTACGGGGCGAGGTTAGGCGATCGAGGTTTCGGGCGTGAAGTTCTCGGAGGGCGCTCGTGACCCTCGCGGAAGAAGGTGCGGAAGGGGCGTGTGTGAGACGTCGCGCTCGTTGCGGAACGGGCACCCACGCACGGTCTCTTCCGCCGCCACGCACCGGCGGCGCCGCGGCTCGTCACGTCGCGACGTTGATCTCCGCGGCTCGTGTAGTAGCTCCTCGCATGAGCCGAGTGACCGACGCCGTCGACGGATCCGAAGAGCGCGTGGCGCGCGCGCGCCGAGGCACGGTGGTCACGAGCCACCCTCGCGCGGTCGAGGCCGGCGTCGCGGCGCTGGAAGCCGGCGGCAGCGCGGTCGATGCGGCCGTCGCGGCGGCGTGTGTGCTCGGGGTGGTCGATCCGATGAGCACGAGCCTCGGCGGCGACTGCTTCGCGATCGTGTGGGACGCGGCGGAGCGCACGCTGCACGGCTTCAACGGGAGCGGCCGCGCACCCGCGCTCGCGAGCGCCGACGAGCTGCGCGGGCGAGGGCTCTCCGCGGTGCCGACGCGCGGTTGGCCGAGCGTGACGGTGCCGGGCGCGCTCGACGCGTACGCGCGGCTCCTCGAACGTTTCGGTCGGCGTACTTTCGCGGAGGCGCTCGCGCCCGCGATCGAGGCGGCGCGCGAGGGTTTCGAGGTCACGCCGGTGGTGGCGCGCGATTGGGCGGCTGCGCGCGAGGTGCTCGAGTCCGGAGAAGGCACGACGGGCTTTCTGCCCGCACCGAGCGTGGGAGAACGCTTCCGCAGTCTCGCGCTCGCGGAATCGCTCGTCGCGATCGCGGAGGGCGGCGTCGACGTCTTCTACCGCGGCGCGCTCGCGGAGCGCATCGACGCGGCGTCGCGCGCGGCCGGTGGCTGGCTGCGGCGCGAGGATCTCGCGGC
>JALOQC010000162.1 GCA_025453555.1 Myxococcota bacterium
CACGAAGCTCAGCGTCTGCTCCTGCACCTGCGTGACCGCTTGCAGCAGGCCGATGCCGAAGCCGACGAAGAGGCTCACGAGCAGCGCGGGCGCCGACACAAGGAGCACGAGGTAGAGCGTCTCCGCGCTCAGTCGTGCGAGATCGGCAGGGTCCATGCGAGCTCCCCGCGATCAGCGCAGCGCGCGCACGGCGAAGTACACGCCCACGCCGAGCAAGAGCGCGATCCCGATCGTGATCACCCAACCCATCACGGGCGATTTGGGTTTCGGCGCCGTCGCGGTGGACGCCGCGTGCGACGAGGTCTCGACCGAGACCGAGAGCCCAGGGCCCGTCTTCGGCTTCTCGGCCGGAGCGGTGTTGAGGCCGAGCTTGGCGAGCGCGTCTTCGTCCCACATCGCGGTGGGCTCGTCCGCCGCGTGCTGACCGCTCTCGTCCTCGTCTCTCACGGGCGTCGAGCGCGGCGAGAAAGCCAAGGACTCACGCCGACATGGCACCGCGTCGTGACCTGCGCGAGCAGGCCAACGGGTGAAGTCGGCTCACGACGTTCGGGACCGATGACGAGGCTCCGACGCGCGCTACGCTCCCCGCATGACGCAGGTGACGGGGCGCGCGGTCCGCATTCGAGGGGCAGGCGGGCCGGAGGTGTTGGAGCTCGACGAGGCCTTCGAGACGCGGGCGGCGGGGCCAGGCGAGGTTCGGGTCGAGGTGGTCGCAGCCGGGTTGAACCGCGCGGACTGCCTGCAGCGACGGGGCGTGTACCCGGCGCCGGCGGGGGTGCCGAAGGACGTGCCGGGTCTCGAGCTCGCGGGGCGGGTGGAGTCGGTCGGGCTCGGGGTGACGGCGTGGAAGGTCGGCGACCACGTGATGGCGATCACCGGCGGCGGCGCGATGGCGACCCACGTGGTGCTGCACGAGCGCGAGCTGGTCGCGATCCCGGACGGGCTCGGCTTCGAAGAGGCGGCCGCGATCCCCGAGGTCTTCTTCACCGCCTACGACGCGCTCGTGCGCGCGGGGCTTCGAGCAGGCGAGGTGCTGCTCGTGCACGCGATCGCGAGCGGCGTGGGCACGGCGGCGTTGCAGCTCGGCAAGGCGATGGGCGCGCACGTGATCGGCACCTCGCGCTCGACCGACAAGCTCGAAGGCTGTCGCGACCTCGGGCTCGACGACGGTCTGCTCGTCGACGACGCGATCCAGTTCGCGAACGCGGTCAAGGCGATCGCGCCGCGCGGGGCCGACGTGGTGCTCGACACCGTCGGAGCGAAGTACCTCGCGGAGAACCTGCGGGCGCTCGCGGTGAACGGTCGCGTGGTGACGATCGGTCTGCTCGGCGGCGTGCGCGGCGAGCTCGATCTCGGGCTGCTCCTCGCGAAGCGCGCGACGTGGCACGGCTCGGTGCTGCGCTCGCGTCCGCTCGAAGAGAAGGCCGCGCTGGCCCAGGCGTTCACGCGCGAGGTGCTACCGCTCTTCCGGCGCCAGAAGCTGCGCCCGATCGTGGACGCGGTGCTGCCGATGACGGAGATCCGCGCGGCGCACGAGCGCATGGAGAAGGACGCGATCTTCGGCAAGCTCGTGCTGCGGTGGTGATCGTGGATGGCGCGTTCGTGATCGCGCGTTCGTGGATCAGCGGCGCTCGGCGTCCGTGCGCGAGGCTTCGGCCGCTTTCGGTACCGGACGCGGCGAGAGCTCGCCCGCGATCAACGCGTCCCGCAGCGTGCGTCGCAGGATCTTGCGCGAAGGCCCGAGCGGCAGCGCGTCCACGATCGCGACCTCGCGCGGCAGCTTCGTCTTCGAGAGTCGATCGCGGCAGAACGCGTCGAGCTCCGCGAGCTCGAGGTGCGCGCCCTCGCGCAGCGCGATCACCGCGACCACCTCCTCGCCGAGGTGCGGATCCGGGCGCCCGATCACCGCGGCCTCGCGGATCGCGGGATGCTCGACCAGCGCGTGCTCGACCTCGCTCGGGTAGACGTTGTGGCCACCACGCAGGATGAGATCCTTCAGGCGATCGACCACGAAGAGGCGACCGTCCGCGTCGACGCGTCCGAGGTCGCCGGTGCGGAGCCAGCCGTCCTCGAAGGCCTCCGCGGTGGCGCTCGGATCGTCGAGGTAGCCGCGCATCACGTTCTGACCGCGCACCAAGATCTCTCCGTGATCGTCGGACTCGCGCGCCTTGGCGAGCTTCACCTCGACGCCCCACACCGGCGTGCCGACGGAGCCCGGCGTGCGCTCGGCCGGGGGCGCGTCGATCGTGGTGAAGGTCGCCTCGGTGAGCCCGTAGCCCTCGCGGATCTCGGCGCCGAGGCGCTTCTCCGCGCGTCGTCGCGTCTCCGCGGGGAGCGGCGCGCCGGCGGAGAGACACCAGCGCAGCCACGCGAGCGGCGCCCCCTTCGTGTTCGCCCACGCGTCGAACATCGTCGGCACGCCGGGCAGCCAGGAGACGCCTTCGCGCTCGGCGAGCGTCAGCGTCAGCGACGCGTCGAAACGATCGACGAGCACCGTGCGCGCGCCCGCGAAGAAGGGAGCGAGCACGGTCATGCGGATGCCGAAGCTGTGCGTGAGCGGGAGCGCGCCGAGGACGACGTCGTCGGAGTCGAGCGCGAGCACGTGATGCACGAGCGCGCTCGTGTGCGCGACGAGCGAGGCGTGCGTGATCGCGGCGCCCTTCGGCACGCCGGTGGTCCCCGAGGTGTAGAGGATCATCGCGAGATCGTCCGGTGCGTCGCGAGGCTCGAGCGAGGGCGCGTCGTCCGAGGTGTCGTGGACGTCGAGCGCGAGCACTTCGTCCGGCAGCAACGCGCGACGCTCGCGATCCACGAGCGCGACGCGTGCGTTGGCGTGGCGCGCGCGGAACGCGACCTCCGCAGGGGCCGACACCACCGGCACCGGCACCACCGCGGCGCCGGCGTAGAGGACCCCGAAGTACGCGGCGACGAACGCGACGTCGTTGCTCGCACAGAGCAGCACGCGGTCGCCGGGCGCGACGCCCACCGACGCGAGCCGTCCCGCGACGCGGCGCGCGCGTTCGTCGAGCTGGGCGTAGGTGGCGTCGGCGCGCAGGCTGGTGATCGCTTTCACCTCGGCGCGACGCGCAGCGTTCTGTCGCAAGAGCCAACCGACGTGCACGGACATGAGCAGCCTGCCGATTCTGTGTTGCCTCGAGCCGCTCGACAGCTCGAGGAAGCTGGCGGCAGCACGATTCGGCCATGAGGCAACGCGGGTGACCGAACCTACGGAGTGTGAGAAGGCGGGCCGCGCGCGACAACGGGAAGATCCCGACGCGCGCGATGTGCGGCGGCATCGCACGCGCGTGTGCGCTCTCGGTAGCTCGGTCAGCCCTCGGAGCCGCGCTCGGGTCGTCGCGCGGTGGCTTCGCGCCCCTCCGCTCGTCGCGGCACCGACCACCGGAAACACGCGCCGCGCGTGCTGGGTCGGAGCTCCACGCGACCGTCGTGTGCGCGCGCGATCTCGGCCACCAACGCGAGCCCGAGACCTGCGCCGGGGCTTCGGCGGTCCGCCTTGTGGAACGGCACGAAGAGCGTGTCGCGCTCGTCCTCCGGGATGCCGGGGCCTTCGTCGGACACCACGATCGCGAGCTCGTCGGGGGTGGCTTCGACGACGAGTCGCACCGTCGTGTCGCGGGGCGCGTAGCGGAGCGCGTTGCTGACGAGGTTGTCGAGCGCGCGACGCACGAGGTCGGGCGCGAGATCGGCTTCGGCCTCGGAGCCTTCGACCTGCAACTGCACGCCGCGCTCGGAGGCGTCAGCCGAAAAGCGTTTCGCGGTCTCCTCCGCGAGCGCGCGCAGCGAGACCCGCTCGAGCCCGAGCGCGGTGCGTGCGGAGGCGGCCGCGAGATCGAGCAGGTCCGTCGCTCGTCGCTCGAGCGCGTCGACCTCCTGGCGCACGTCGTCGAGCGCCGCGCGTAACGCGCTCTCGTCGCGCGGACGTCGAAGCGTCACGTCGACGGTCGCGCGCATCGCGGCGAGCGGCGTGCGGAGCTCGTGCGCGGCGCCGGCGACCAGGCGCTCTTGCGCGCGCTTGGCTTCGCGCAGTCGGCGCGTGGCGTCCGCAACGGAATCGCGCAGCTCGCCGAGCACGTCGCGCACCGGATCCTCGGGCGGATCCGCGTCGAGCGCGCCCCGCTCGAGCCGGCGCATGTGCGACGCGAGCCGCTCCGCGCGCCCCGCGACCCAGCGCGCGTGTCTAAGCTGCACCACGACGAGGAGGATCGTGACGAGCACGAGCGCGATCCCCCCCGTGCGGCGGAAGGTCGCGATCGTGGCGTCGAGCTCGTCGCGCGGCGCAGAGAGCCAGAGCGCGAAGCGCTCGCCATCGGGGGAAGGCACCGCGATCTCGAGCTCGCGTGCGCCGCCGCGATCGAAGAGGCGCGGCTCGTCGCCTCGCACGATCAGCGTCCGTGGCGCGGCCTGCGCGCTCGGGCTCTGTGCGAGGAGCGCGCCGTCCGGTCCGTACGCCGCGATGGCCGCGTCGGGGTTGCCGAGCACCGCGCGGAGCGGCGACTGGATCGCGTGGAAGTGCACCGTGCCCTCGGGCCCGTCGAAGAGCGACACCGACTCCGCCGCGGCCTGCGCGCGCAACGATCGATCGAGGCCACCGATCAGCTCGCGCTCGAGCAGCACGTCGACCACCACGCCCGCCACGATCATCAACGCGACCGGCAGCGCGACGCCGAAGAGCAAGAGTCGGATCTGCAGCCTCACCGCCGAGCGCTCCTTCAGCCGACGAGCCGAAAGCCGATCCCACGCACCGCCTCGATGCGCGGCGCGTCCTCGCCGAGCTCGGCGAGCTTCTTGCGCAGGTAGCCGACGTACACGTCGAGCACGTTCGGATCACCCTCGAAGCCCCAACCCCACACGGTGGTCAGCAGATGCGCGCGCGTGACCACGTCGCCCGCATGCGCGAAGAGCTCCGCCGCGAGCTGGAGCTCGCGTGGGGTGAGCACGACCTCGAGCGGACCGCGACGGAGATGATGTCGTCGCAGATCGAGCTCGACCTCGCCGACCTTCGTGGAGCCGGTGCCGCCTTCGCTCCGGCGATGCAGCGCCTCGATGCGCGCGAGCAGCTCCTCGAACGCGAAGGGCTTCACGAGGTAGTCGTCCGCTCCCGCGCGCAGCCCGGTGACCTTCTCGCCCACCGTGCCGCGCGCGGTCAGCATCAGCACCGGCGTCCGGAGGCCGTCGCGTCGCCAATCGCGCACGAGGGTCACGCCGTCGAGGTCGGGCAACATCCAATCGAGCACGATCACGTCGTAGTCGATGACCCCCGCCTGTCGGCGAGCCTCCGATCCTTCGTGGCAGACGTCGACCGCGTGGCCTTCCTCGCGGAGCCCTCGCGCCACCGTCAGCGCGAAGCGGCGTTCGTCTTCGACGAGCAGGATCTTCATCTCGGTCGGGAGGGTAGCGCGCGCGGCGCTCGTGTCGCCGTGTGGGCTCATGCGCTGCCGTGCTCCTCCCGCGCGTCCCGCTCCGTGCTCTCCTTCCCCGCCAGCGCGTCTCGTCCTGCCAGAACCGGGTAGAGCACCGGCAGCACGAGCAGCGTGAGCAGCGTCGACGTCACGAGCCCACCGACGACCACGGTGGCGAGCGGACGCTGCACCTCCGCGCCCACGCCCGAGGCGAGCATCATCGGCACGAAGCCGAGGGCGGCCACGAGCGCGGTCGTCATCACCGGACGAAGTCGTGTGCGGCCGGCGAGCATCGCGGCCTCCGCGACCGGAACGCCGCGCTCCTGCTCGCGTCGGATCGCGCTCACCAGCACCACGCCGTTGAGGACCGCGATGCCGCTCAGCGCGATGAAGCCGATCGCGGCGCTGATGCTGATCGGCAGATCGCGGAGCGTCAGCGCGACCACGCCGCCGAGCGCGGCGAAGGCGCGCCTTCGCGTGCTCGAGCGTCTCGTACTGACCGCCCCACTCGGGGCGATAGCCCTCCGGCAGCGACTGATCCGCGAGCCGCGCGCGCGCGTCGTCCACCACGCTGCCGAGATCGCGCCCGCGCACGTTGAAGCCGACCACCACGCGGCGCTGCGCTTCGTCGTGGCTGACGAGGCTCGGGGTCGGCACCGACGTCACGTGCGCGACGTCGCGGAGCGCGACCACGCCGTGCTCGGTCGGCACGAGCGCCGCGTCGAGCTCGAACGCGCTCGGGGTCTCTAGCCGTACGCGGATCGGGATGCGCCGCGGACCGTCGTAGGTCGCGCCCACCTCGAGCCCGACCCGGAACGCGCGCACCGCGTCGAGCACGTCGGTGGCGTCGAGCCCGTGCCGCGCGGCGCGCACGAGATCGGGACGCACGTCGAGGAGCGGCACCGCGGGCGGCGCGAGGATGCGGACGTCCGCCGCGCCGTCGAGCCCCTCGAGGCGCGCGGTCGCGTCTTCCGCGAGCCCACGCAGCACGTCGAGGTCGTCGCCGTAGTAGCTGAGCGAGACGTCGGTCACGTCGCCGCCGAGCAGCTCGTTGAAGCGCATCTGAATCGGCTGCGTGAAGCCCGGCTGACTGCCCGGCGCATGCTCCGCGAGCGCGGCTTCCATCTCGGCGATGAGCGCGTCCTTCGTGAGCCCCGGGCGCCACTGTTCGCGTGGCCTCAACCGGACGAACACGTCCGCCATCTCGAGCCCCATGATGTCGGTCGCGACGGCCGGGCTGCCGATGCGGCTCACGACCTGACGCACCTCCGGGAACGCGCCGAGCGTGGCTTCCACGCGTGCCCCTTCCGCGATCGCGGTCTCGATCGACACGTCGGGCGCGCGCGTCGTCTGCACGACGAGATCGCCTTCGTCGAGCTGCGGGACGAACGCCATGCCCGCGTGCGCGAAGAGCACGCCACCCCCCGCCAACATCGCGAGCGCGATCGCGGCGACCGCGCGGGGGTGTCGCGCGGCGCGCGTGAGCAGCGGGTCGTGCACCCGCGTCGCCGCGCGCACGAGCAGCGGCAGCTTCGTCGGCACGTCGCGCGTGCGCAGGAAGAGCGCGAGGCCGGCCGGCACGAAGGTGAGCGTGAGCAGGAGCGCGGTGCCGAGCGCGAGCACCACCGTGATCGCCATCGGACGGAACATCTTTCCGTCGACGCCGGTGAGCGTGAGGATCGGGACGTAGACGAGCAGGATGATCGCGACGCTGAAGAAGACCGGGCGTGCGACCGCGACGACGGCCTCGCGGATCGTCGCCAGACGAGATTCGTCGCTCGAATCGGTCGGTGGATGGGCTTCGAAGCGGTGGAAGACGGCTTCGACCAACACGACCGCGCCGTCGACCAGCAGACCGAAGTCGATCGCGCCGAGGCTCATCAGGTTCCCCGGCACGTCGAGCAGCACCATGCCCACGATCGCGCCGAGCATGGAGAGCGGGATCGCGAGCGCGACCAGCAGCCCCGCGCGCGCGCTCCCGAGCACGAGGAAGAGCACGACCACCACCAGCAAGCCGCCTTCGAGGAGGTTCTTGCCGACCGTGCGCAGGGTCGCCCACACGAGCTCCGAGCGGTCGTAGACGACGTCGGTGCGCACGTCGCTCGGGAGCGCCTCCGCGAGGGCGGGCATCTTCGCGTGCACGCCTTCGAGGACCTCGAGCGCGTTCGCGCCGCGGAGCATCTGCAGCATCACGTAGACCGTCTCGCCGCGACCGTCCGCGCTCGCCGCGCCGAGGCGAGGCTCCGCGCCGACGCGCACCTCCGCGACGTCCGCGATGCGCACGATCGCGTCGTCGTCGCGCCGTACGATGGCGTCGCCGAGATCGGTCACCGCCTCCGGCCACGCGCGAGCACGCAGGAGCACCCGCCCCGGCCCCGCGGCGAGCGAATCGCCCGCGGCGTTTCCGGAAGCTCGTGCGACCGCCTCGCGCAGCTCGTCGAGGCTCACGCGGCGCGCGTCCATCGCGATCGGATCCGCGATCACGTCGAGGGTGCGTCGCTCGCCGCCCCAAGTGTTCACCTCGACGATGCCCGGCACCGTGCGGAGCAGCGGCGCGACGCGGAGCTCGGCGAGCTCGAGCAGCTCCGCCGGTGTTCGATCGGGCGACGACACCGTGAAGTGGAAGATCTCGCCGAGGCCGCCCGAGAGCGGACCGAGCTCGGGCGCGTCGACGCCTTCGGGGAGCTCGGGCAGCGCGACCAGCCGCTCCTGCACGAGCTGCCGTGCGCGCATCGGATCGACGTCCTCGTCGAAGATCGCGCTCACCGAGCTGATGCCGTAGCGCGAGAGGCTGCGCTGGGTTCGTAGACCCGGGAGCCCGCCGAGGGCGGTCTCCACGGGGCGCGTGACGAGGCGCTCGACCTCTTCGGGCGTGTAGCCGGGCGCGCGCGAGAGCACGACGACCTGGTTCCCCGTCACGTCCGGCAGCGCGTCGAGCTTCAAGCTGCGTGCTTGCCAGAGCGAGCTCGCCGCGAGCGCCATCACGACCGCGACGACGAGACGCCGCTTCTCGATCGCGAGCAAGAGCAGGCGCGCGATCATTCGGCCTCTCCTTCGCCGAGCACGCGTGAGGGCTCGACCGCGACTTCGTCGTCCGGTCGGAGCGCGCCTCGCACGAGCGCTCCCGCGCCGTCGACGCGGAGCACCCGTACGAGCACGCGCTCTTGGGCGCCGGCGTCCGTGCGACGCACCACCTCGGCCCGTCGGGGATCGCCCGCGAGCGCGTGGAGCGCGGACGACGGAACTTCGAACGCGTCGTCGAACGTGCCCACGAGCTCGAGCGGCCAGCGCTCGCCTTCGAGCAAGACGGGCGCACGCGCGGAATCGCCCCTCGTGGGACTGGTGCTCGAGGGATTGGTGCTCGAGGGATTGGTGCTCGAGGGATTGGTGCTCGAGGGATTGGTGCTCGAGGGATTGGTGCTCGAGGGATTGGTGCTCGAGGGATTGGCGCTCGTCGAATCGAACGTCGCCTCCGGCTCGAAGAAGAGCACCCGCAGTCCGGTCTCGGGATCGGCGAGCGGCGCGCCGACCGCGCGCAGCGGCACGACGCCGCGATCGGTACGCAGGATCGGTCGCGCGTCCGCCGGGATCGAGCCCGTGAAGCGCGCCTCGATCCGCACCGCGCCTTCGCTCGCGAGCACGATCAGCGGAGCGTCGCTCGGCACGGGATCGCCTTCGCGGACCTCGAGCCGAAGCACACGTCCCGCCCGCGGCGCGCGGAGCACCAGGCTGCCGGTGCGCGCGAGGCTCGCGCGATCGCGCGCTGACAGACCGGCCGCCCGCAGACGAGCCTCCGCGGTCGCCGCGCGCGTCCGGATGGCGGCGGCGTCGCGGGCGGTCTCGTGGAGCTGATCGGCCCGCGCGAGGCCCTCGGCGGCGAGCGCGCGCAGGGTGTCGAGTCGCGCGCCCACCACGGCGCCTTCGTCGGACGCGCCGCTTCGTTCGGCTGCCGCCAGCGCGAGCTCTGGCGCGAGCACCTCGATCAGCGCGTCGCCTTCCTCGACCGCGTCACCGGGCGCGACGTGGACACGCAGCACGCGGCCCGCGAACGGCGCGGTGATCGCGGTGCCCGCCGCCGCGCCGACGCCGTGCACGCGCCCGAAGGTCGAGGCGAGGGTGGCGTCGCGCGCGGGCCGTACGGTGACCCAGGCCGTTCGCGAGCTCGGCGCCGCGCTCGGACCGCGCGTCGACTCGGGGGTGGGCTCCGAGCACGCGGCGAGGAGCAGCAGCGAGAGCACCGACGCCGCGCGCTCGCGCCACCCCGGCCAGCGCGCGTCGGGCCTCTTCGCGAAGACGTCTCGGGCTTCGTGCATGCCACGAGACTGCGCGCCCCCGAGATTCCGTCCTTGAGACCATCCTGAGAGCCCTCTCAGGCGTTGTTTTGTTCGCTTCGCTCACGGGGCGGGGAAGTGCCCCCGCTTCAAACGTGGATGCTGTTCGAGACTCGGGAGGGCTTCAAATACGGATACGGGATGAGCCGCGTGCCTTCGCGGGCCGCGATCGTGCGCTCGACCTCGTCGAGGCCGGCCCGCAGCGCGGCTTCGAGCGGCGCCACGCGTGGATCCTCGAAGTGGCCGTCCGGGTAGTAGCCCACACGATTCAGTTGCACGCGGAAGATCGTGTAGAAGAGGTGCATCGTGTCGTACGCGGCCTGGTACGGCGGCCACATCGCCTGCAGCGCCGCTTCGGTGTCGCTCGGTCCTCCCGTCGGTCCGGGTCCGAAGGTCGCCGTCTGCACGTTCGGCGCGTAGCCGTAGAAGTCGTACGACGTGTAGTTGAACGCCGCGTGGTAGACGGTGCAGCGAAAGAGGATGCGCGCGACCAGCCCCGCGAGCGCGTCGAAGGTCCGAAGTCGCGTGAGCCCTTGGAGCCGACCGCCTTCGTGCGAGCCGAGCTCGTCGATCCACGCCGCGAGCTCGGTGTCGCCTTCGACCGCCGCGTCGTCGGTGTAGTAGAGCCGCAGGTAGTCGCGCGCCCACGTGCGCAGGAGCGGCCACGTCAGAAGTCCGTCGTCGCGGAACGGATAGTCCGGCAGCGCCTCGAGGTCGTCGACCCCACGCGCCGAGAAGTCCTCCGTCGGTGCGCTCTCGCTCAGCCGGAAACCCTTCAGCATTCGCTTCGCGAGATCGAGCGAGTCTTCGAGCACCCCGCTCTGGAGCCGCTCCATGTTGCCGCCCGGCCCGATCAACGACGTCATCGCGATGTCGTTCGTGACGAGCGTGTTGTCGAAGTGCGGGGCGAGGAGCACGTGCAGCGGGTGCCAGGGCGCGAGCGTCCGGTGCGTCGCGAGGATCACCGACTCCATCACCTCGTGACACCACGCGAAGTGCGAGACGATCCCTTGGAAGTTCCCCTCCGCGCACGTCACCGTCGTGCGCGCCATCTTCCAGCTCATGCCGTCGGCGGGCGTGAAGATCGGCGCGCCGGCGCCACGCGCGCCACCCGCTCCGAGCGGCGTCTGCCCGCATTGGATCGCGACGGGCGCGAAGGGGCCCGCCTTCGTTCGAACGTAGAGCGCGATCGGCGCGAAGAGCGTCTTCGGGTGCCCCTCGAAGGTCCCCGTCCGGATGCCGTCGAGCATCGCGTAGTCCGCGACGTAGAGGCGCCCCTCGCGCATCGCGGCTTCGAGTCGGTCGGGGCCCGAGCTCCCTCGCGAGCCCACTCCCGGCTGCGCCGCCAGCGCGCGCGCGAAGGTCGCCTCGTCGATCGGGAGCCGCGGATGCGGCGCGTCGAGGCGACGGATCATGATGGGGTTGGTGCCCGCGAGGGCCTGCCACGCGAACGCGTCGTCGCGGATCCAATAGGGCACCACCACCGGCTCGGGGATTCGCGCGTACATGCGCTCGTAGGTCTCCGGCGTGCGCGGATCGGTGGTCGGGTCGTGCGACGTCGGACGCAGGCGCGCCGCGAGCTCCTTCGGGGCGAGCTTGTCGAGCGTCCCCGCGAGCTTCTCCACGAGCTTCTCCACCACCGCTTCGCCCGCGGCCTCCACGTTCTCGACCACCGAGCGCGTCGCGAGCTGGTTCACCTCGAGCTCCGCCATCACCTTCGCGATCGCCGCCCAGTAGCGCGGATCCGTCTTCTCGCGCAGAGGCAACGACTTCGCGGACACGATCTCTTGGTAAGAGAAGTCGAACTGATAGTCGTCACGAGCCTTCGAGAGCGCGCGGGCTCGCTCGGCGCTCGAGTCGTCTCGGGGTAGCGAAGGCTGGCGGCGCATGTCGGGCTCCTCGATGGGGTTCGGACGGTCGGACCGCTCGATTGGTTCAGTGGTGGTTCAACGTTCCGGTGCGGATGCTCTTCTCGGCGAGTTGCGGACGCACCTGTCGACTCGACCGTTCTCCGAACGACCGAACGTGAGTACGTCCTGCGTGGTTCAAACGCTGATGGACTGCAGGATCAGCGACGGCTTCAAATAGGGATACGAGATGAGACGCGAAGGCTCTCGCTCGTCGATGATCGACTCGACCTCGGCCAGTCTCTGCTGGAAACGATCGACGGCCGCCCGCGCGACGTGGTCGCGGAAGTGGAAGGGCGGGTAGTGGCCGAGCTTCGTCGGCCGCATCGCCGAGAGGAAGTACACCATCGTCACGCCTTCGAGCGCGACGCGCAGCGGCGGGAGCATCGCGGTGAGCGCCGCTTCGTCGTCGGGAGCGTCGGCGCCGGGCAGGGGCGAGAACGACGCGCCGGTCATGTTCGGGGCGAAGCCCATGAACGGGAACTGCGGGAAGTTGACGCACGAGTGACCGGGCCCCGCGATGAAGACCAGCCGCGCGATCAGCGCGACGACGTCCTCGACCGTCGCGGGGACCGGCACGTCGACCAGGCGTCCGCCGTCGCTCGCGGAGAGCTCACGCGCGAACGCTTGCAGCTCCACGTCGGTCGCGACCGCTTCGTTCGAAGCGTAGTAACCCTGCACGTACTCGCGCACGAAGCTCTCCACCGCACCCCACACGATCGTCACGTCGTCGCGGTACGGGTGCTCGAGTGTCTCCACGTTGCCGAGCCCGCGGCGCTGCAGATCTTCGAGCGGCGACGCGGTTCGGATCGGGTACGTGTCGAGCGCCTTCTTCACCACGCTCGCGAACGACTGGATCGTCGGCGCGAAGCAACGATCGACGGTGCCGCCGGGCGCGATGAGCGAGGTCTTCGCCGAGTGGTTGATCGCGAGCGTCGTCTCGAGGTGCGGATGCAGCAGCCGGTAGAGCGGGTGCTCCTCGTCGAGCTGCCGTTCCATGCAGACCTTCACCGCCTCCATCACCATGTGCGTGCGGCCGAGGTGGAAGACGCCTTCGTGCACGTTCGCGTCCGCGCTCTGCACGAGCAGCATCGCCATGCGCCAGCGCCAGCCGTCGGTCGGGTCGAAGACCGCCGCGTCCGGTGTCTGCCCGAGCTGGATCGCGATCGGTCGCAGGCGTCGCGTCTTGTGCTCCGCGACGAAGAGCGCCATCGGCGCGCAGAGATACTTGGTGAGCCCGTCGGTGATGCCGGCCTCGACGCCGTCCAGCAGCGCGTAGTCCGCGAGGTACAGGCGCTGCTCCGCGATCGCGGCCGCGAGGGAGTCCCCCGCGCCGATCACCTTCTCGAACCGCTTCTCGTCGATGCGCAGGTGATCGGGCATCCGGTCGCAGCGCGCGAGCACCATCGGGTTCACGCCCGCGACGCGCTGCCACGCGAACGCGAGGTTGGTCTGCTCCGGATCGTCGTAGAAGCGCACGACCTCCGGGGCTGGCCACGTCGCGAAGAAGCGTTCGAACTCGCGCCACGAGCTCACGCGCCGATCGGGCGCGCTCTGCGCGACTTGCTTGGGCGTCGTGAACACCGCGCGGTGCAGGTCCTCCGCCGCGATGCCCACGAAGCGACGCTCGAGCTGGTGCAGCAGCACATCGCCGACGTCGTGCCCGTCGAGCACCATCGCCGCCACGTTGATGCCGACCTCCGCGTAGGTCTTCGCGGACTCGAGCAGGTAGAGCGGCCCGTAGTCGTCGGACTTCGGGAGCTCTGCCGCGGTCGCGACGTCGGGCGGCCAATCGTAGACGAAGCGGTACGTCTCGCGTCGCCGCGCGAGCCGGTCTCGGCGGGCCTGCGGGTTCGCGTCGTCCTGAGGCAGAAGCGGCTTCATCGAGCTCCTTCGCGGTTCGGTCGGTCTGCGAGAGGTCGTCGATCGCTCGTCGATCGCGCGTCGCCTCGTCTGCGCTTCAATCGCGCTTCAATCGCGCTTCAATCGCGCTTCGTGCGCTCGAGCACGTGCCCGAGCTCCGTGTTCAGGTGCGACACCTTCGCCGTCGCACCCCACTCCGCGTACGCGTCGCGCGCCTCGCGCAGGTACGCGCGCGCGGCCGTGGCGCCTCCCCGCGCGAGGTAGTAGCGACCGGCGAGCTCGTTCGCGATGCCCTCTTCGTGCACGAAGCCGTTCGCCCGCGCCGCCGCGACCGCCTCGTCGTAGCGCGCGACCGCTTCCCCATCGCGGCCCTCCACGCGCGCCAGCTCGGCCTCCACGATCGCGACGCGGTGGCGGTGGTTCTTCTCCGAGAAGCCGCACCACTTCCGGAGCTGCTCGAGGCTCGCGCGCACCGCCGTGAGATCGTCGTCGGCGCGCGCGGTGCCGAGCGCGGCGAGCGTGCGGTACTGATGCCACCACACGGGATGAAACGACGCGACCGCGCCGTCCGCGAAGCGTGCTCCCGCATCCGCTGCCCAGAGCGCCCCGTCGAGATCGCGGAACAGGAAGCGCACGAAGGTCTTCGCGACGGTGAGGATGTACGCCGCACCGCGGAAGTTCACCGCCTCGAGCTCCGCGCCGTGCGTGTCTTCGTCGTAGCGCGGTCCGCGCAGCCGCGTCGGATCGCTCGCCGCGCCGACGCAGCTCTCGATCGCCTGGAGGAAGGGGAGGGTGCAGCCGAGCGCCGGGAGCTGCCGGGTGCGGGTGAGGAGCTCGCGGTGCGTCGCGCCCATCTCGCGCAGACCGTCGAGCCCACGCCCGGCGTAGAAGCCGTGCACGACCATGATGTGCAGGGCCCACGCGGCGTACTCGAGGTCGCCGTTGTCCATGCTCAGCTGGAACACGTCGCGCTCGTGCTCCACCGACTCGCCGATCGGCTCGACGAAGGGGTTCAGGTGCGCGCGCACGATGTGCCGCGTCTTGGCGAGCGTGAGGCGATCTTGGGTGCGGTCGAGCAAGGCGAGCGCGGTGCGACCGTTCTCGTACGACACGTCGATGAGCCCAATCGCGTTCATCACCATGCCGAACGCCGCGAAGCCGTAGGCCGACTGCTTCGCGACGCCGTCCAGCAGCGTCGATCGCACGAGGCTCGCGGCCAGGAGCGGGAGCAAGCCCGGCGCGGTCAGGTACGCGGCGGCCATCACGCCTTGTTTGATGCGCTGCGCCGCGATCACGCGCCGCGAGCTCGCGGGCGCGCGCCGCACGATCGCCTCGAGCGGGTTGTCGCGCAGCAGCTCGAGCGCTTCCCCGACCGCCGCGCCCACGTCCGCGTCGGTCGGCGTGCGCGGGAGCTTCACGTCGAGCTCGTCGAGCACGTCGAGCGCGAGGCCCACCGCTTCGGCGAACTTCTGCTCCGCGACGAGCGCTTGGATCCGCACCTCGCGCGCCTCCGCCGCGTCGACCGCGTCGCGTGCGTGCGCGACCGCGACGTCGAGCAGGCGCTGCATCGTCTCGTGATCGCCGTTGAGATACGCCGAGCGCGCGCCCTCCACGTGGATCGCGAACGCCTCCTCGTAGTCGAGCTGCCAGAGGCTCTCGTCCGCCAGCGCGCGTGCGCGCGCGAAGTACTCCTCGGCGGGCTCGAACGCGGCGGAGCGCGTGGCGCGACGGGCGGCGCTGAGGTTCAAGCTGCGCAGCTGCGACACCGAGCCGACGAGCCCCGGTTGTCCGTCCGCGCCGCGGTTGAGGTGCTCGACGAGCTCGAAGAGCCGGCCCTCGCGCTCGTTCTCGTCGAGGTGCTCGAGCATGAACTGCGCGACGTCGAGATGGATCTTCGCCGCGCGCACTTCGTCGACCAGCGAGCGCGCCGCTTGCTGGATGCGGTCGTGGGCGAAACGGAACGCCATCCGCTGAGGACCGAGCTGGAAGACGTCCTCCGACGCCGGCACCACGAAGTCCGCCGTGAGGCTCGCGCGCAGCGCCTCCAGCGCGCGCCGCCGATCGACGCGCAGCAAGAACGCGAGCGTCCCGAGATCGAACTCGCCTCCGATGCACGCCGCGACGGTCAGCGCCTCGCGCGCCTCGTCGGGCAACCGTTTCATTTCGGCCGCGACGAAGTCGACCACGTCGTCGCCCAGCGGGCGCGTCATGATCTTCGAGGAGTCCCAGCTCCACACGCGCGAGTCCGGATCGAAGACCAACATGCCGTCTTCGTGCAGCGCCTCGAGCAGGCGTCGCAGGAAGAACGGGTTGCCCTGCGTCTTCTCGTGGCAGAGCACCGCGAGCCGTACGCGCCCGGGCCCAGGCCCGAGCACGTCGGAGAGCAGCTCGAGCACTGCGTCCTCGCCGAGCGGACGAAGCCGCAGCGACTGCACGCGACCACCTTGATCACGCACGCGGGCGAGCCCGGCTCGCAGCGCATGCGCGGAGTCGACCTCGTTGTCGCGGAACGCGCCGATCACGAGCACGTGGCGGACGTCTGCGTCGGCCGCGAGGCTCGCGAGCAGATCGAGCGAGGGGAGGTCCGCCCACTGCAAGTCGTCGAGGAACATCACGAGCGGACGCTCGGCGGTCGCGACGCCGCGCACCAACCGCGCGAATGCGTTCTGCATCCGATGACGCGCGTCGGTCGGCGAAGTCTCCGTGAGCTCCGCCTGCGGACCGAGGATGTCTTCCAGCTCGGGGATGACCTCGGTCAGGACGTGCCCGACGTCGCCGATCGCCTCCTGCAGCCGTCCTCGCCACCCGACGATCGACGACTGTTCGCGCGCCGAGATGAAGCGCATCAGCTTGCCGAACGCCTGGATCAAGCTCGCGTAGGGCGTGCCGCGGTTGAACTGATCGAACTTGCCATCGACGAAGATCGCGCCGCGTTCGGAGAAGCGTGTCCGCGCGGCGTCGGCGAGCGCGGTCTTGCCCACGCCCGCGTAGCCTTCGAGCAGCACGAGCGGACCGCGTCCCTTCGACGCGACGTCGAACGCGCTCTCCAGCGCGGCGAGCTCTTGCTCGCGACCGTAGAGCTTGTTCGGCAGGCGCAGCTTGCCGTCGGGGACACCCGCCACGAGCCCCACGCCGCGCAGCGCGCGCGCGAACGTGTCCGCGAGCTCGCTCACCGTCGCGAAGCGCTGCTCCGGCTGCACCGAGAACGCGCGCTGGAACCACTCGTCGAGCGTCGGCGGCAGCGCGGGCCGCAGCTTGGTCACCGGCTCGTAGCGCTGGAGCAGCATCCCGAGCCCGATCGCGGCTTGATGCTGACCGAGGAAGGGTCGTTGCCCGGTGAGCGACTCGTAGGCGATCACCGCGAGGGCCCACGCGTCCGTCTGCGTCGTCGCGGGCTTCGCGTCGACGAGCTGCTCGGGCGCCATGTACGCGGGCGTGCCCACGAGCCAACCGGCTTGCGTGAGCGTGACGTCCTCGTCCTCCAGCGGCTTCGCGAGCCCGAAGTCGAGCACCTTGCAGAACAGCCGCTCGGTGCTGAGCAGCATGATGTTGTGCGGCTTCAGGTCGCGGTGGACGATCCCGTCGCGGTGCGCGGAGGCCATCACCTGCGCCACCTGATCGACGATCGTCACCACGTCGTCCGTGCTCAGCGCGCCCACGCGACGGATGCGCTGCGAGAGCGCCTCGCCGTCGATGAGCTCCATCACCATGAACGGCGTGCCGTCCGGCGTGAGCCCGTGATCGAAGATGCGCACCGCATGCGGGTGATCGATCCGCGCGGCGAGCTGCGCCTCGCGCGAGAAGCGCTGTCGCATCGTGTCGTCGTTCGCGTAGCGGAGGAACTTCACCGCGACCGACACCCCGAGCGTCGCGTGATCGGCCACCCACACGTCGGCCATCCCGCCCTTGCCCAACGGGCGCACGAGGCGCACGCGCTCGGTCACCATCATCCCCGCGTGCGGCGCGCCCGCAGGGACGACCTGCGGCTTCTCGAGGCGCGTGGAGGAGTCCGACGGATCAGCCGACATGATCGCGGCGAGGGTACCGCGAGTTCCCCCAAAAGGGGGAGAAGTGCGCGCCGCGAACGCCGCTTCCTGTCGCGCTTGGGTCAGCGGGCCGCGTTCGCGCTCGAACGCGCCTGGGTGGAGGCCAGGGACCGACGTCGCCAGAGCTCGCACTCGACCTCGCGCGTCGCGTTTGGCAGAAGCCCCTCGTGCGAGGCCTCTGGCTCGATCTGCTCCTCGTCGTGTTCTTCACATGGTCCGCGGGGAGCACCACGTACACGCTCCACAAAGCGTTCGTGTGCCTTCGTGAGGGCCGCCGCTATCGGCTGCGCGTGACCTGGTGGGTGGAGCACGAAGAGGTCGACCCTCGCTGGATGGTGGGGTCCGGGCTCGTCAGTCTCGTCCTGATCGTCGCGTATCTGATCGCGCTCCAGCTCGGCCTCTACGACGTGATCCGTGCCGTGCTCGACGCGTGGCTCGACTGACTCTCGGAGGACGGTCAGGCGCCTGTGAAGAATGCTGCGGCGACGAAGACGCCGGCGAAGAAGAAACGCAAGAGGGGCGGCGAAGAAGGCGCCCGCGAAGAAGTCGGCGGCGAGGCGGCGGCGAAGGAGACGCCCGCCAAGAAGGCTCCGCCGAAGAAGGCTCCGCCGAACGTGACGATCACCCGACGAAGGAGGCTGACCGTCGTACGGACCGACTCAAGACACCGCCTCGACGCACCACGCGTAGTCGGGGGTCTTCCCGTCCCACCGCGTGAGCCCCGTCGTGGGCCCGATCTCGAGCGAGACGTGGGCGTCTTCGAGCTCGGCGAACGCGTCCTCCACCCGCCGTGGTCGGGGCCACACGAGCAGCTCACCGTCAGGGGCGAAGAAGCGCGCGTCGTCGCCGTCCAGCTCCACCGACCATCCACCTTCGTGCACGAGCTGGTGATGCGCGGTGCAGAGGGTCAGCAGGTTGTCGAGCTTCGTCTCCCCGTCGTTGGACCAGTGCTTCACGTGGTGTCGGTCGAGGAAGCGCCGATGCGTGCACCCCGGGAAGCGACAACGCCCCGCATCACGCACGTCGAGCGCCCGCGCGAGCGCGGGCGGAATCGTTCGTGTCCTGCGACCGACGTCCAGCACGCTGCCGTTC